>NZ_OBMJ01000001.1:3160833-3469444 GCF_900199205.1 Streptomyces sp. 1331.2
CGACTCCGCCTCCCAGCAGATCCTCTACGTCGCCGGGCCGCTGGCCGTCGCCGGGATCGCCGGCCTCTTCAGCCCGGTCGCCGCGCTCTGGGTGGCCGCCGGACTCGGCCTGGCCGGGGCACTGATCGTGGCCACCGCCGCACCGGCCCAGGCCTGGCGCGCCCCGGTCCGCGCGGAGTCCGCCGGACTGCTCGGGCCGCTGCGCTCCCCCGGCCTGGTGCTGCTGCTGGTCGGGCTGGCCGGGGCCGGCTGGGCGGTCGGCGCGCAGAACGTGCTGTTCATCGCCTACGCGGAGCACCACACCGGTGCGCTCCCGGGCGGCGCGGGCACCCTGCTGGCGCTGGCGGCGCTCGGCGGCCTGCTCGGCGCACTCGCCTACGGGGCGGTCAAGTGGCGGCAGACCACCGCCACCCGCACCTGGGTGATGGCGCTTGCGATGGCCGCCTCCTACCTGCCGCTGGTCACCCTGCCCGGGCCGTACCCGATGGCCGCACTGGCCTTCCTGTCCGGCGTCATGCTGGCTCCGCTGCTGGCGGCGGCCTTCGTGCTGGTCGCCGAACTGGCGCCGATCGGGACGGTCACCGAGGCATTCGCCTGGCTGGTGACCCTGTTCGCCACCGGCAACTCGCTCGGCTACGCCGTCTCCGGCAACCTCGCCGAGGGCTCGCTGCGCGCGGTCGCGCTGTGCGCGGCCGGCGGGATCGCGCTCGGCGGGCTGCTGCTCTTCGGCGCCCGGCGCTGGTTCCGCGCGGCGCCCGTCGCGCCCCGCCTGGCCCAGCCCGTCCCGGTGGGCTGAGCCCGGCCCCACAGACGACTGCGCCCGCCGGGGGTCTGGTCGGCGGGCGCAGTCATTCCTTCCTACGGGTGATCAGCTGTGGCGGCCCCGGCAGCCCCAGGCGATCACGGTCAACAGCACGCCGCAGCCGAGGACGGCGATGCCGAGCGCGGCCGGCAGCACGCCCCCGCCGGAATCGTGGGCAGGTCGAAGCGCACCGCGTACTCCGGCGATGGTGGTCCTGGCGGCGCCGAACGCGCTACGCCGACGCGGTGGAGGAGCGCAGCACCAGCGAAGTGGCCAGCGGCGCCACCGGCTCCACCCGCTCCCCGCGCAGCAGGCCCGCCAGCGCGGCCGCGCCCGCCCGGCCCAGCTCCTCGCCCGGCAGGTCGACGGTGGTCAGCGGCGGAGCGAGCAGCGCGGCCACCGCCACGTTGTCCATGCCGACCACGGACAGGTCCTCCGGCACCCGCAACCCCCGCTCGGCGGCCGCCTGGTAGACCCCGGAGGCGACCACGTCGTCGTCGCAGATCACCGCACGCGGCCGGTCCGCCCGGGACAGCAGCCGGTCCGCGACGGCTCGTGCGGCCCGGTGACCGTCGTTCAGGCTCACGCCCAACTCCACGACTTCCAGGCCGAGTTCCCGGACGACCCGCTCGAAGGCGGCCTGCCGCACCCGGAACGTGTACGCGGCGTGGCTGGAGCGCAGCCGCCCGATCCGGCGGTGGCCGAGGGCGGCCAGGTGCTCGACGGCGGCGCGCATCCCGCCGGCCACGTCGAGCTCCACGGTCGGGCGGGTGCGGTCGGTGCCCGGGTCGGCGTCGAGGAAGACCGCGGGGGTGTCGGCGGGCAGTTCGCCGAGCTGGCTGTCGTCCGGGGAGCAGATCAGCAGGCCGTCGAAGCGGCCGGCGGTGGCGGCCTCGGCGAGGGTGGCGCTGCCCCAGCCGGAGCTGACCACGACCGCCAGGCCGTGCCGGCCGGCCTCCTCGTGGACGCCCTCCAGCACCCGGCCGAAGAACGGGCCCTGGAGATTGGGCACGGCGAGCAGGATCATCCCGCTGCGGCCGAGCCGCAGCTGTCGGCCGGCCGCCTGCGGGCGGTATCCCAGGCTGCGGGCGGCCTCCCGGACCCGCTGGCGGGTGGCCTCGGAGACCCGGCGGCCGGCCTCGGCACCGGAGAAGACCAGGGAGACGGTGGCCTGGGAGACCCCGGCGAGCCGGGCCACGTCCCGCCCGGTGGGCCGGCGCACGGGGGCCGGCCAGGTGCCGAGCGCACTCTCGGCGGGCGGCGGCTCGGGCAACAGCTCGGGCGTCTGCTCACGAGGCGCCTCGGGCGGCGGCACGGAGTCTCGGGTGGCGGGCACGGCGGCTGCGGCGGGGACTCGGCGGGCGGGGGGTGGGGCCGGGATCAGTTCTGCCCGGCGGCCGCCGCGCGGGCGGCGTCGTCGGCGGCGTCCTCCTCGGCGTTCTGCGCGGCGATCCGCTCGGCGGTACGGCTGCGCAGCCCGGAGACCTTGCCGCTGATCTGGGCCGACATCTCGTCGCGCTGCCTGCCCAGCAGGGCGTAGCTGATCGGCGCGGAGGCGACCGCGGCCAGCAGGAAGAGGAAGATCACGCCGGCCTCGCCGCTGACCGGGATGACCTGGAAGTGCCCGAGCAGCAGGGCCACCAGCAGGCAGCCGAGGAAGATGCTGACCCGCAGGGAGGTGTAGCGGAGCGTGGCGTGCGACTTATCCGGGCCGTTGCTGCTCACTGGAACACATCCTTCTCGTTGCGCGGGGCGGGTCCTGGCGCGGGGGTGGGTGCTCCAGTCAAGCATGCCTGACGGGCGGCGCGGACCGTCCCCCCTCCTGCCCGAAGTCGGGCAAGGGGGACGGGTCGCCCGCCCCGGCCGCTCCCGCGCGGTCACCCGTCCGCCCCGTCCGGGGTCAGCGCAGGTCGAGCCACATGGTGATGTCGTCGCGGTCGTCCCCGGGGGCGACCCGTATCGCGGCCGGCACCCGGCCGACCTCGCGGTAGCCGCTGCGGGCGTAGAAGTGCTCCAGCCCCAGGCCGCCGCGCGCGGTGAGCCGCAGCGCCTCCAGCCCCCACTCCCGGGCCACCCGCTCGGCCTCGGCGAGCAGCCGGGCGCCGTGGCCGAGGCCCTGGAAGTCCGGATGCACCATGACCCGCTTGAGCATCCGCCAGTGCTCCATGGGTTCGAACCGCATGGACTCGAAGAACAGCACGCCGACCAGCCGGCCGGTGTCGTCGTGGGCGGTCAGCAGCCGGTTCGGGCCGTCCGGCCCGACCCCGGCGAACTGACGGTCGGCGGTGTCCCACACCTCGTCCTCGGTCACCGGCGCCACGAAGCCGACCGCTCCGCCGGCGTTGGTGACGTCAGCCCAGAGCCGGACGATCTCCGTCCGCAGGTCGGGGTCGAGCTTCGGGTCCAGGGTGAAGGTGAGCACCATGGGGTGGAGCCTAGGCCTCCGCACCGACAGCCTTCACCGCGGTACCGGCGCCACCCGGCCGGTCGCTGCGCAGCGCCAGGCAGAGCCCGACCGCGACCACGCAGAGCGCGCCGGCGCCGTACCAGGTCAGGTCGTAGTTCCCGAGCGCGTCGCGGGCCAGGCCCGCCAGCCCGGCGACGACGGCCGCGCCGATCTGGTGGCTGGCCAGCACCCAGCCGAAGACGATCGGGGCGTCCTCGCCGAAGTGCCGGCGGCACAGCGCGACGGTCGGCGGCACGGTGGCCACCCAGTCCAGGCCGTAGAAGATCACGAAGGCGAGGATCGGCGGCTGCAGCGAGCCGGCCAGCAGCTGCGGCAGCAGGAGCAGGGACAGGCCGCGCAGTCCGTAGTAGACGGTCAGCAGCAGCCGGGAGTCGACCCGGTCGGTGAGCCAACCGCTGAAGATGGTGCCGAGCACGTCGAAGACGCCGATCAGGGCGAGCAGGCTCGCGGCGGTGGTGACCGGCATGCCGTGGTCGTGCGCGGCCGGGATGAAGTGGGTGCCGACGAGGCCGGCGGTGGTGGCGCCGCAGATCGCGAAGGAGCCTGCCAGCAGCCAGAACGCCCGGCTGCGGGCGGCGTCGCGCAGCACCCGCAGCGAGCGGGCCAGGGCGCGGCCGTCGGCAGCGGGGGCGGGAGGCTCCTCGGTCGCACCGTACGGGAGCAGGCCGATGTCGGCGGGCCGCTCGCGCATCAGCAGCAGGACGGGGACGGCGACGGCGCTGGCGGCGAGCGAGACCACGACCACGGCCGAGCGCCAGCCGTGCTGCTCCACCAGCCAGGCGCCGACCGGGAGGAAGACCAGGTTGCCCGCCGCGCCGGCGGCGGTGAGCACCCCGGTGACCAGGCCCTGGCGGGCCCGGAACCAGCGCCCGGTGATGGTGGTGGCGAACGCGCCGGCCATCGAGCCGCTGCCGAGGCCGACCAACACGCCCCAGCAGAGCACCAGTTGCCAGGGCTCGCGCATCAGCATGGTGAGCCCGGAGCCGACCGAGATGGTCAGCAGCGCGCAGACCACCACCAGGCGCACCCCGAACCTGTCCATCAGGGCGGCGGCGAAGGGGGCGGTGAGGCCGTAGAGGGTCAGGTTGACGGAGGTGGCGCTGGAGATCGTCCCGAGCGACCAGCCGAACTCGTTGTGCAGGGCGTCCATCATCAGGCTCGGCGTGGAGCGGAAGCCGGCCGAGCCGAGCAGGACGAGCAGGGAGACCCCGGCCACCACCCAGGCGTAGTGCACCCGGGCACGCCCGGCCGCGGCGGGCCGCTCGGAGTCGGTCGGGGCCGAGCCGTTCGAGTCGGAGCCGTTCTGGTCGGGGCCGGTCGGATCGGGGACGGGCGTGGGGGTGAGGGCGCTGCGTTCGGTCACGCGAACGAGTGTTCCGGGTGGCCGGGGCCCCGACGAGTGGCCTGAATGACAGCTTTCGCAAGATTCGGGCCACAACCGGGCGTACGCTGGCCCGGACCCACCGACACCCGAGGGGAGCCCATGGCACACCTGGTCGCGGTACTCGCCCTGGACGGCGTGATCGCCTTCGAACTCGGCATCCCCGCCCGCATCTTCGGCGGCGCCAAGGGCCCGGCCGGGCAACCCCTCTACGAGGTGGCCACCTGCACCCTGGACGGCCAACCGGTCGCCACCAGCGCCGACTTCAGGGTCATGGTCGACCACGGGCCCGAACTGCTGGAACGGGCCGACACGGTGGTGATCCCGGCCTCCGCCGACTCCGGCCCGGCCGTCGCCGACGCCTGCTTCACCCCGGAGCTGGCCGCCGCGCTGGCCCGGATCCGGCCCGGCACCCGGCTGCTGTCGATCTGCACCGGCTCCTTCATCCTGGCCGCCGCCGGCCTGCTGGACGGCCGCCCGGCCACCACCCACTGGCGCTACACCGAGCGCTTCGCCCGGCTGTTCCCCCGGGTGCTGCTCGACCCCGACGTGCTCTACACCGACGACGGCGACATCCTCACCTCCGGCGGGGTGGCCGCCGGGGTGGACCTCTGCCTGCACGTGGTGCGGCGCGACCACGGCAGCGCGGTGGCCAACGCGGTGGCCCGCAACTGCCTGGTGCCGCCGTGGCGCGAGGGCGGCCAGAAGCAGTACGTGGAGGCCCCGAGCCCGGTGGACGCCGAAGGCACCGGCACCGCCGCGGTGCGCGCCTGGGCGGTGGAGCACCTGGACCAGCCGCTCGCGCTGCGCCGGCTCGCCGACCGGGCCGGCATGAGCGTACGGACCTTCACCCGGCGCTTCCGCGAGGAGACCGGCGCCAGCCCGGGCCAGTGGATCACCACCCAGCGCACCGAACGGGCCCGCCAGCTGCTGGAACGGACCGATCTGACGATCGACCAGGTCGCCCGGGAGTCCGGCTTCGGCACCGCCGCCTCACTGCGGCTGCAGCTGCGCGGCCGGCTCGACGTGGCGCCGAGCGCCTACCGGCGCACCTTCCGCACCGTCCCGCAGTAGGTCCGTATCTGCTCAGCGGCGCCGAACGACGAAACGCCGGCCACCGGTGGCCGGATATCGCCGTGGCCCGGCGGCGCGCCGGGCGGCGCAGTGGATGGCGGCACACCGTGTGCACCCCGAGCACGGCACGGCAGGCCGCCATCCAACCGCGACGCGCGGGCCCTGACCCCGCGCCGCGGCCTCCGCACTCGCCGAGGAGCGGTCCGCGACCGACCGTCCGCGGCCCCTTCGCTGACACGATCCCCCTGGACAGCGGCACCGCGGCGGTGGACGGACGTCCCCTCGGCGTCCCCTCGCGACGGAGAGCCGCACCCAAGCGTGATCAGTCGGATACGTCACGTCAATGGGTAGTCCGAAATTCGGAATGGTTGCGTCACCTTTCGGCCGGTGATCGCCAGGGGCCACCGGCCGCCGCGGAAGCCGCTATTGCGCCAAAGCCGCCCAGTCCACGTCTGCCAGCGGGTCGGCCGGCCGGGCGTCCGCGCCGATCTCGCACCAGACCCGCTTGCCCGAGCCGTCCGGGTACCAGCCCCAGCGCTCGCAGAGCAGTTCGACCAGCTCCAGGCCGCGCCCGTTGGTCGCCTCCTGGTCCGCCCCGGCGTGCCGCGGGGCCGGGGCCGTCTCGCTCGCGTCGGCGACCTCCACCCGCAGCGGGACGGCCGGGCAGCCCTGCGGCGCGTCCTCGGCCATCGGCAGGCAGAGCCGCAGCACGGCCGGACAGCCGGTGTGCACCACGGCGTTGGTCACCAGCTCCGACACCACCAGCACCACCGTCTCGGCCATCGGCGCATCCGGGTCCACCCCGTGGTTCAACAGCCGCGAGCGCACCCACCGACGGGCCCGGCCGACCTCGGCGGGGTCCGCCTGCACCGCCAGCTGTACCTGAAGAACCTGCACCGCTCCACCACCTGCACTCGCAGTTCGGCCTAAGTCCCGATCGTGCCGGATCGACCGGCCGGCGGGCCCTCGCACTCCGCCCGGCGCCACCCGAGCCGCACCCGGGCGTCCGCCCGGTCCGTCCACCCGCGCCCACTCGTCCGCGCCCACTCGTCCGCGCCGACTCGTCGGTCGCGCACCGGCCGCGACACGAATACGCCTCAGGATGGGCGGGCCGGCGGACCGCAGCAAGCGCTTCGGGCATATTCCGGCGATCGGGGGACAGCGCAGTGCATACTGTCCCGCTCACTCTCGCGAGCCTCGCACCGGCGCTCGTCCGACCCGGAACGACCCGGAACGACCCGGAACGACCCGGGACGACCCGGCCGGCCTGGGGCGACCGGCGACGACCCGCCGCGGCCCGCCGCGGTTCCGCAGTCGGGAACCTACCGCCGGACACCCCGGGAGCCCCGTCCGCCACTCACGAACCACCCGTGCGACATATGTCCAGCGGCGCTCGAACAGCGGCTGCCTGACGGCCCGTTGCCGCACCGGCGGATCCGTGGGGAAGGATTCCGTTCTTGCCCGAATCCCTCCGCCGCGCGCCGACCGCAAGATACCGTTGGGTAAGCCAGCGAACCCGGGCAGGAGGGTGGTTCCCGATGGCCACCCCGGAGCGGACCCCGCGCTGGGACGAGCAGCTGCAGCGCCGCCTCGCCCGCGGCGAGGAGACCGCGCTCGGCGAACTCTACGACCAGCTCGCACCGATGGTGCACGGCCTGGCCGGGCGGATACTCGCCGACCAGGCCGCCGCCGCGCAGCTCACCCGGGAGATCTTCGCCCACGCCTGGGAGCACCCCGAGGACTTCGACCCCGCCCGCGGCACGCTGCGTTCCTGGCTGGGCACGCTCACCCACCGCCGCGCCGTCGAGCGGCTGCGGGCGCGGCGTGCCGCCGAACGACCGCCGGGCGACGACCTCCTGGGCGCCGAGGCGGAGATCCGCGCCGTGGCCACCGCCGCGCGGATGCAGTACGTGGTCGACTCCCTGCCCCGATCCCTGCGTGAGACCATCGCGGTGACGTACTACGACGGCCGCACCTACCGGGAGACGGCCCGGCTGCTCGGCATCAGCGAGCAGGCCGCCAAGCAGCGGATGCGGCTCGGCCTGGCCCTGCTGGCCACCGAGTTGGCCGACGAACCGGTCCAGCAGCCGGTCAACGGGCCGCTCGACGGGCCGCTCGACGAACCAACGGGTGACGAGGCCGGGGACGGGGAGACGTGAGCAGCACGGAGGAGCAGCACGACGCCTTGCGCTCACTGCTCGGCGCCTGGGCCCTCGGCGCCTGCCCGACCCGCGAGGCCGCCGAGTTGGAGCTGCACATGCGCGGCTGCCCGGAGTGCGCCGAGGAGGCGGCCCGGCTGCACGAGGCGGCCGGCTGGCTCTCCCTGGACGAACCGCTGGACCAGCCCGGCTCGCTGCGCCAGCAGGTGCTCGACTGGTGCCTGGCCCGCCGCCCGGCGGAACTGCCCGTCCCCGCCTGGGGCATGCCGTACACGGCGGAGACCGCCAAGCTCGACGCGCTGCTGCGCGACCTCGGCCCGGAGGAGTGGCAGGAGGTGGCCGAACTGCCGTGGCACGGCGGCTCCGGCCGGCTGCGCCCGGCCGAGGTGCTCGGCCACCTGACCGCCGTGGACGGCTTCCTGGCGCTCGCCCTCGGTCTGCCCGACCCGGTGCCGGCCGCTCCGGGTGCACCGGGCACACCGGTCGCCTCGCGCACTCCGGGCGCATCCGCCGTGCCGGCCGAACGCCGGGTGCCGCCGCAGGATCCGGCCGGTCCGTGGCCGTGGCCGACGCCGCGCGTCCCGCCGCAGGGCGGCCCGTACGCCGCGATCTCCGCCCGCACCGCCCGGATGATCGCCGGGCAGAGCGCCCTGCCGCCGCAGTCGGTGCGCGCCCGGTGGCGGCAGCAGAGCCACGACCTGGTGCGCAGCGCCGCGCTCGCCCCGCAGGGCAACACCCCGGTCGACTACGGCTTCACCGTGCTGCCGTTGCGCGACGCCTTCGTGGACCGCGCCTTCGAGTGCTACGTGCACGGCGAGGACGTGGCCCGGGCGGTCGCCTACCCGTACGACCCGCCGGCGCCGCAACACCTGCGGCAGATGGTGGAGCTGGTGGTCCGGCTGCTGCCCCGGGCGCTGGCCGGCCTGCGCGCGGCGCAGCCCCAACCGGTGGGGGCACCGGCCGGGAACGGTCCGACCGCCCGGCGGCTGCGGCTGGTGGTCGACGGCCCGGGCGGCGGCGAGTGGCTGGTCCCGCTGGACGGCGGGGACGTCACGGCCGGCCCGGGCGGCACGGTCGGCACAGTGGGCCCGGAGTCGGGCCCGCCCGGCGGGGAGCCGGTGGCCTCGATGGCGGTGGACGGCCTGGAGCTCTGCCAGTTGGCCGCCGCGCACCGCGACCCGGACCGGCTGCCGGTCGGCGAGCACGGTGACCGGGCCGCGATCCGCGAGGTGCTGCACGCGCTCCCGCTGCTGTCGCGGCCGTAAGGCCGGCAGCGGCTGTCAGCGCCCGCTCGCCCCGCTCAGGCGAAGACGACCGTACGGGTGCCGTCGAGCAGCACCCGGTGCTCGCTGTGCCACTTCACCGCGCGGGCCAGCGCCTGGCACTCGACGTCCCGGCCGAGCGCGACCAGCTGGTCGGGGCTGACGTCGTGGGTGACCCGGGCCACCTCCTGCTCGATGATCGGGCCCTCGTCCAGGTCGGCGGTGACGTAGTGCGCGGTGGCCCCGATCAGCTTCACACCCCGGGCGTGCGCCTGGTGGTACGGCTTGGCGCCCTTGAAGCTCGGCAGGAAGGAGTGGTGGATGTTGATCACCCGGCCGGACAGCTCGGTGCACAGCTGGTCGGAGAGGACCTGCATGTAGCGGGCCAGCACGACCAGTTCGACCTGCTCCTTGGCGACCAGGTCCAGCAGCTGCTGCTCGGCCTCCGCCTTGGTGTCCCTGGTGACCGGGATGTGGTGGAAGGGGATCCCGTAGCTCTCGGTCAGGTCCTGCAGGTCGGTGTGGTTGGAGACCACCGCGGCGATCTCCACCGGCAGGGCGCCGATCCGGGTGCGGTAGAGCAGGTCGTTCAGGCAGTGCCCGAACTTGCTGACCATGAGGATGATCCGCATCCGCTGCTCGGTCGGGTGGATCTGCCAGTCCATCGCGAAGGAGGCGCCGATCGCGGCGAAGCTGGCCCGCAGCTTGTCGGCGGTGACCGGCTCGGGGGCGGAGAAGTGCACCCGCATGAAGAAGAGTCCGCTGTCGCCGTCCCCGAACTGCTGGCTGTCGATGATGTTGCAGCCGGTCATGAAGAGGTAGCTGGAGACCGCGTGGACGATGCCCTGCTTGTCGGGGCAGGACAGCGTGAGGACGTACTGGGCGCCGGCCGACTGCTGTTCCACTGGGGGTATCCCGTTCTGAGCTCGTGACGTGCGTGGACGGTCCAGCGTGTCACATCCTGGACATCCGCCGCCCCGCTGCCCGTACTGCGGGACGGCACCGTCCGGACCCGCGTGGGTCAGACCTGGGTGAGGATGCGCAGCACGTCCAGCGACTTGGGGGCCGCGTCCGGGTCGTCCCCGTCGCCCGTGGCCAGCGCGACGTGCGCCTCGCGGGCGGCCCGGACGGTCTCCGGCCAGCCGGGGTGGCCGAGGTAGGCGGAGGCCGGGGCGTCCGCGCCCACCTCGTGCAGCATCTGCACGGCCCGCAGCACCGCGACGTCGACCAGCGCGGCCTCGGCGGAGTCCCGGAGGATCGTGCCCACGTACTTCTCGGCCGACCAGCGGTCCAGCCAGGTGTCCTCGACCAGCCGGTAGACGGCGTCGGTCACGTCCCCGTACCCCTCCCGGCCGGTCAGCCAGGCCTCCTGCTGGAAGGCGGGGTCGGACAGCATGTGCAGCGCCGAGCGCAGTCGGGCTCGCCAGCGCCACCAGGGCAGGTCGTTGAGCGGCATGCCGCCCATCGTGCTGGAGCGGTGGCCCGGACGAGAAGGGTTTCGGGCGGACCGGTGCGAAGAATCTGTGCTGACGGACATGGTGAACGATCGTACGTTCCCCTTCTGTTCGTACTCCACTCGCGATCTACACGCGTCCCCCGCCGGATTTCAGCTGCCGTTTGCCGACCGTTCGCATTTCTGCCCTCTCGGCTTGTGGCGCCGGGGCTTGGCTGGTTCCGGTGCGCCGGAGTGCGCCCCAGAGAGGGAAGACCGATGACCAGCCGAAGGGACTCGTTCCAGGGCCGTCCCCCCGTCGCGCGGCGCCGCCGCCGACGCCCCGTCGCCGCCGCCGTCACCGCCGCGGCGCTGCTCCCCACCCTCTTCTCGGCGTCCGCGTGCGGCGGAGCTGCCGACGCCTCCGGCGGAAACGACCTGACCGTGATGACCTGGGCGCCGTCCGGCACCGGCTCCGCCGACCGGCCGGGCATGACCGCGCTCGCCTCCGCCATCGGCCAGGACGTCAACATCAAGGGCGGACTGAACGGCCGCCGGCTGCGGGTGATCACCTGCAACGAGCACAACTCCGCCGACGGCGCCCGCGCCTGCGCCCAGCAGGCCGTGGACGCCGGGGCCGCCGCCGTGATCGGCTCCTACAGCCAGTGGGGCGAGGCCTTCATGCCCGTCCTGGAACGCGCCGGGATCCCGCTGATCGGCGGCTACGGCCTCTCCCAGCCCGAGTTCTCCAGCCCGCTGTCCTACCCGGTGGACGGCGGCCTGCCCGCCCTGATCGCGGGCAACGGACGGCAGCTGGTGGACGCCGGCTGCAAGACCGTGTCGCTGGTCCGCCCGGACACCCCGGCCGGCGACAACCTGATCGGCTACCTGGGCACCGCGCTGCGCCCCGCCGGGATCAGGCTGCAGGACGTCAAGGCGCCCGAGCAGTCCTCCGACTACGCCCCGGTGGCCCGCAAGGCGATCGGCAAGGACGAGCCGGGCAACTGCGTCACCAGCGCGCTGGCCGCCGAGCCCACCGGCAACCTGCTGGACTCCTACCGGCGGCTGACCCCGAAGAACACCCGGATCGCCTCGGTGATCGGCAGCGTGCAGCAGTCGGTGGTCGACTCCACCGGCGGCGACTCCGGCCCGCTCAACGGCGCCTACGTCACCAGCTGGTACCCGCCGGAGTCGGCGAAGATCTGGGACGGGCTGCGCGGGGTGGTCCGCGCCGACACCACCGGCGGGAGCACCATCGACGTCTCCGACCCCGGGGTGCAGACCACCTGGGTCGCGTACGAGGTGTTCAAGATGGTGACGCAGAAGCTGTCGGAGGCCGGCAAGCCGGTCACCGCGAAGTCGATCGCCGGGCTGCTGGACAGCGGCGAGGGCATCGACGTCGGCCTCACCCCGCCGCTGAACTGGGGCGCCACCAACATGTTGCCCAGCACCGCCTCACCGCGGCTGGTGAACACCTGGGTCACCTACCAGGTGGTCAAGAACGGGCGGATGACCCTGCAGCAGCCGGGCTTCGTGGACGTCCGCTGGGTGCTCACCGGGGGCCGCCCGCCGGCGTGACGCGGTGGGGTGGCGCCGCCTCGGCGCCGCCCCACCGCTACAGGTCGCCGTCGCTGCGGCTGGGCAGGCCGGTCTGGACGGCGATCGCGTTCCACAGCGTGGAGGCCTGCTTCTTCGCGGTGGTCGCGGTGCCGCTGGCCTGGACCGCGTTCTTGTAGTGCTGGTTGTCCTGCTTCTTCGGGTCGCAGGAGCCCTGCGCGTCCTGCGCCCAGGCCGCGTACTCGTCGTCGGCCTGGGCCGAGGCCGTCCAGGCCGCGTTCAGCTGCTCGACCAGCTGCTGGCCGCCCGGCAGCTTGTCGGTCTTCAGCTGGCCGAGCTTGGTCTGCAGCTCGCGCCGCTTGCCGGCCGCGGCCGTGAGGGCCTGCTGGGAGTCGGGGAGCTTGTCGCACTTCTGCACCGAGGCGACCGCGGAGACCACCGAATTGCGGCTGTCGCTCGCGGTGCCCAGCAGGTCCGACAGCGGCTGCGCCTGCGCCTTGACCTCCGGGTCGACGGCGGCGCCGGAGCCGCTGGTGCCCCCCGCGCCGGGGACGGAGCTGCTGCCGGTGGCGGCCACCGGGGTGGTCTTCTTGTCGTCCTTGGGGGTGCCCCCGCCGCTCATCAGGACGGCGACCAGGATGCCGGCCGCCGCACAGCCCGCCACCACCCCGCCGATGATCAGCTTGCTGGAGGGGCGGCCGCGCCGGGCGGAGCCACCGGCCTGGGTCGCGTCGAAGCCCTGCCCGTGGTCCGGGGCGTAGCCCTGGCCGTAGTCCTGCACCGGGTAGGCCGGCTGGGGCTGCGCGGCCGGCGGGTACGCCTGGTACCCGGGCGCGACCTGCTGCTGCGGGTAGCCGCCGGACTGCGGGTCGGCGACCGGGTAGGGCGGCAGGTGCTGGGTCTCCGGAGCGGGCTGCTCCGCCTGCGGGCCGCCGTACCCCTGCTGCGGCCCGCCCCACGGGGCACTGTGCGCGGGCATCGGCTGGCCCGGCATCGGCTGCGCGGGCATCGCCTGGGTCGGCAGCGCGTGCCCGCCCTCCCCGAGGTACTCCGGCTGACCGGACGGCTGCCCCACCGGCGGCACGGCCGAGTGGCCCTGCGGCTGGCCCGGCTGGCCCGGCTGCCCCTGGTACGGCGGCTGGCCCGGGAACTGCGGCTGGCCCGGCTGGCCCTGCGGCTGACCGGGCTCGGGGCGGAACAGGTCGTCCAGGTTGAAGTCACCCGAGTTGGGGTACGAGCGGCGCTGACTCAACGCGATTCCTCACCTGTGCAGGACCGCGCGCTGACGGCGGACCACATCTCGTCGGTTCTTGGGAGCATCACAGTTCCTTGGACGTCGCGCCCACGCTACCGGTTCGCCTCACCGGGTGACCACGTGGGCGGGACATCCGTCACGCTCCCTGTCCGGACGATCACGGGCCGCTCCCGGTCAGGCCGCTCCGGGTCAGGCCGCTCCCGCGGTCAGGCCGCCTCCGCGTCCGCCCGCGCGTGGAACTCGCGGACCACCCGCTGCTCCCGGTAGGGCTCCAGCCGGCGCCGGAACTCGTCCAGGTACTCCACGCCCCGGTTGGAGCGCAGCCCGCTCAGCAGCCGGACGGCCTGGGTGCCCGTCTCGCAGGCCCGTTCCAGGTCCCGCTGCTGCAACTGCGCGGTGGCCAGCAGCACGAGGTCGACCGCGCGGCGCCGTACCCGGGTCGGCGGGTGCAGGTCGAGGGCCCGGCGGGCGTAGTGCTCGGCCTGGCCGGCCTGTTCCAGGTCCCGGTGGCAGTGGGCCAGTTCGTCGGCGAGGTAGGCGTCGTCGAAGTGGGCGATCCAGTCCGGGTCGTCCTCCGGGCGGCGTTTCTCCATCATCTCCAGTGCCTTGGCCGACACCGCCTCGCAGGAGCGGGCGTCGCCGAGCAGGGCGTGGCCGCGGGCCTCGGCGGCGTAGAACATCGCCATCGCCGTCGGGGTGGCCACGGAGCGGGCGCCCTCCTGGGCGGCGCGGGCGAGTTGGGCGATCTCCCTCGGGTTGCCCAGGGTGGCCGCCAGATGGCTCATCGAGGCGGCCAGCACGTAGCCGCCGTAGCCGCGGTCGTCGGCCGCCTGGGCGAGCCGCAGCGCCTGGATGTAGTAGCGCTGGGCGAGCCCGGGCTGGCCGGTGTCCACCGCCATGTAGCCGGCCAGTTCGGTCAACCGGGCCACCGCGGCGAAGAGTTGGCGCCCGGTCTCCTCCCGGTACGCTCCGCCGAGCAGGCCGGAGACCACCGAGTTGAGGTAGTGCACGACGACCGGGCGGACGTGGCCGCTGCCGAAGCGGTGGTCCAGGTCGACCAGCATCACGGTGGTCGCCTTGATCGCGGCCACGTCGGTCGGACCGACCCGCGGGCCGCCGGCGCGCGCCACCACCGGGTCCGGCGGGGTGATCAGCCAGTCCCGGCTGGGCTCCACCAGCGCGGAGGCGGCGACCGTCGCCCCGGTCAGGAAGTCCCGCCTGCCGACGTCGCTGCGCCACAGCTCGCAGACCTGCTCCAGGGCCGCGTTGATGGTGGGCGCGAACTGCAGCCCGATGCCGGAGCTGAGGTTCTTGCCGTCCGCCATGCCGATCTCCTCGACCGACACGCTGCGGCCGAGCTTGCGCCCCAGGGCCTCGGCGATCACGGCCGGCGCCTGCCCGCGCGGCTGCTGCCCGCGCAGCCAGCGGGCGACGGAGGTCTTGTCGTACCGAAGGTCCAGACCGTGCTCGGCGCCGCAGAGGTTGACCCTCCGGGCCAGGCCGGCGTTGGAGCAGCTGGCCTCCTGGATCAGTTGCTGCAGACGCTCGTTGGGCTGTCGTGCGACGAGTGGTCTCGCGGCCATTGGGCTTCGCCTCCCCACACCCTCCGGTCCCGGCCGGCGGGCGACGATTCTGCTGATCTGTTGCCGACTGTCCGACCGTCCAAGGAATCTGACACCAGGTTAGCGATCAGCGACGCCAGCGGGATACCCACGGTGACGATCCGCACCCCCCCTGCGCCCTGGGAAATGCTCCCGTGCGCCCCCGCTGCGCCCGCTCCCGACCGCACCAACACGGATGAGTAACCGGAACGGGTGACATTGCCGGGATGCGCCCAACCGGGCACCGTCGGGCCGTAACCCGCCTCACGCACGGTAGTTGAGCAGCGCGTGGAAGACATCCCCGACGCCTCCGGCCAGGACAAGAACGCCGGTCTGCCCCCGCTGCTCATCGAAGCCGTCGGCTACGCCGAGAACCGCCACTGGGAGGTGGCCCCGGGCGCCTGGCTGGTCGACGGCGACGGGCCCGCGCACTGCTCCTGCGGCGACCCGCGCTGCGCGCTCCCGGGCGCCCACCCGCTCGACGCGGACTGGGCCCGCAAGGCGAGCGCCGGGCCGGGCGCGGTGCGGCGCTGGTGGACCGAACGCCCGCAGGCCTCGATCCTGCTGCCCACCGGCCGGTCCTTCGACGTCCTGGACGTGCCGGAGACGGCCGGCTGCCTGGCGCTGGCCCGGATGGAGCGGATGGACCTCCAGCTCGGCCCGGTGGCGGTGCTGCCCGCCGCGCCGGGGCGGGTCGGCCGGCGGCTGCACTTCCTGGTGCTGCCCGGGGTCGCGGCCAAGCTCCCGGAGATGCTGCGCAAGCTCGGCTGGCCGCCCGGGCGGCTGGACCTGGTCGCCCGCGGCGAGGGGGACTGGACGGTCGCCCCGCCGTCCCGGATCGGCTCCACCGGCTACGCCCAGTGGGCCCGCTCCCCCTCCGCGCTCAACCGCTGGCTGCCCGACGCCGCCGAGCTGATCAGCCCGCTCGCCTACGCCTGCGGCCGCGAGGCGCCCGCCCACCACACCGCCCAGGCCGCCCAGCCGGCGCCGGTGGGCTGACCGGGGCCGCCCGGCGGGTTCACCCTCCCCCGAACGGCCGCCCTACGCCTATCGGGCGAGGGCGCGCACCGCGCGACACAACGCGCACGAGTGACGGGCCTTGTCTCCCACCGGAGACGGGGCCCGTCATACGCATGTCCGGATAAGGCTTCCATGTACCCGCTGGTCAACCGGAAAAGCCCCCCGTACGGGTGACAGCACTCAAGGATTGCCATGATCGGCCGAGGGGAGGATTTGCGGTGCGAGGGGGCGCCGCAAGGGGAGCTCGGACGGGGAAGCCGGGCGAGGCGCCGGAGGGGAGCAGGGAGGGACGGAGGGGACGGAGGGGACGGGAGGGAAAAGGAGGGGAGCAGGGAGGGACGGGGAGGACGAGCGGGGCCCGCTGCACGGGAAGCAGCGGGCCCCACTCCGACGTCTGCGGTGCCGGTCAGGCCTGGGCGACGAAGACGTGCTGGGCGATGTCCTTGCCCAGCTCCGCCGCGTTGTCCCCGGTGCCGACCAGCACGCCGCCGACGCCTGCGGTCACCTTGACCGTCGAGCCCGGCCGGACGCCGGCCCGGCGCAGGGTGCTCATCAGCACGCTGTCGGTCTGGATCGGCTCGCCGATCCGGCGGACCACCACGTCGGCCCCGGCCTCGCCCGGCTTGACGGTGTCCAGCGGGACGAGCCCGGCGTCGAAGCCCTCACCCTCGGCCTTGGTGTCCCCCAGCTCGTCCAGGCCCGGGATCGGGTTGCCGTACGGGGACTGGGTGGGGTGGCCGAGCATGGCGAGCACCTTGCGCTCGACCGTCTCGCTCATCACGTGCTCCCAGCGACAGGCCTCCTCGTGCACCTGGTCCCACTCCAGGCCGATCACGTCGACCAGCAGGCACTCGGCGATGCGGTGCTTGCGCATGACGCGCACCGCGAGCCGACGGCCGTCCTCGGTGAGTTCGAGGTGCCGGTCCCCGGCGACCTGGAGCAGCCCGTCGCGCTCCATCCGGCCGACAGTCTGGCTGACCGTGGGACCGCTCTGTTCCAGGCGCTCGGCGATGCGGGCACGCATCGGGACGATGCCCTCCTCCTCCAGCTCCAGGATGGTGCGAAGGTACATCTCAGTGGTGTCGATCAGCCCAGACATCGCCGCTGGCTCCGTTCTTCGGTGTCCTCACCGCCAATTCTGACGTACCCGGGCCGCAACCGGGCCCGCCCAGGGGCGTCGGATGCCGGTTTTCGTCGCTGTTGACAGCGGTGGCACCGGGACGCGACGGTGCTCGCCGTAGCTTTCTCCACCGGCGGTCCGGACCACTGCGACCGCCCCGCCCGGCCGGCTCCCCCACCGGCAGAGAGTGAAGGCACCGGATGAACGACCTGGTCGGCAGCTACTTCGATGCTGCGATCGCCCACCTCCGGCGGGTCCGCGAGGAGGAGGCCGAGACCATCGAGGCCGCCGCCGCGCTGCTGGCGGAGGCGGTCACCGAAGGTCGCCGGGTGTTCACCTTCGGTGCCGGACACTCCGCACTGCCGGCCCAGGACGTGGTCTACCGGGCCGGCGGGCTGGTCCCGGTGAACCTGCTGAACGTGCCGGGGACGACCGGGGTGACGGTGATGCCCGCGCCGCTGTCGAGCGCACTGGAGCGGGTCTCCGGGCTGGCCACCGCGACCCTGGACCTGACCCCCGCGACCACCGGCGACCTGCTGTTCGTGATCTCGCTCTCCGGCCGCCAGACCATGCCGGTCGAACTCGCCCGGCACGCCCGGGACCGCGGGCTGAAGGTGATCGGGGTGACCTCGCTGGCCTATCCGGAGGAGGTGCCCTCGGCGCACCCGTCCGGCACCTACCTGAAGGACCACTGCGACGTGGTGCTGGACAGCAAGATCGCGGTCGGCGACGGGGAGCTGACCCACCCGGGCGCCGAGACCACCTTCGGCCCGGTCTCCACCGTCGTGACCAGTGCACTGATGCAGGCCGTGGTCGCCTCCGCGGTCGGCCGGCTCGCCGACCGGGCGGCCGCCGGGGACGCCCCCGCCCCGCCGCTGTTCCGCTCCGGCAACGTCCCCGGCGGCACCGAGTGGAACGCCAAGCAGATGGCCGACAACGCCGACCGGGTCTTCTACACCTACTGACCCGCCCGCCGCCGCCCACTGCTCCCCCGGAGCCGGACACGCTCGGTGCCGGATCGAACACGGGGCGTACCGGACAATCCACCGCGCCTTCCCGGCCATTGCGGGCCGCCCCGGCCGTCCCCAGGCGTACCGGGAAGGCCACCGGGGCAGGAGAGCGGTGCGACCGGAGCGACAGGTGGGGGCCGAACATGGCGTCTGGTGCGGGACGGACCGGGTGGGTGCGCGAGCGGGACCTGCTGCCCGAGTTCTTCTGGGCCGCCGACGCGGCCTCGCTGCGCGGGCAGCAGCGCTCGGTGCTGCTCTGCGCCTGGGAGCTGGTCCTGCTGGTGCTGGCCGCCGCGACCGGCTCGGCCGACGGCGAGCCCTGGGCCTGGCCCGCGGCCGGCGCCTACCTCGGCGCGATCGCGCTGGCCGTGGTGATCAGCCGGCAGAACCCGCAGGGCCTCTGGTACGAGGGGCGGGCCGCCGCCGAGTCGGTCAAGACCCTGGCCTGGAAGTACGCCGTCCGGGCCGACGCCTACCAGCCGCCGCCGCGCGCCCTGCCGGACGCCGAGGGCCTGTACCGCTTCCAGCTCGGTCGGGTGCTCGGCGCCTTCCGGGACGGCCCGGCCGCCGTCCCCGGCAGCGGGGTCGAGGTCACCGCGGCGATGCACGACCTGCGCGAGCAGCCGCTGGCGGTGCGCCGCGAGGTGTACCTGGGCGAGCGGATCCAGGTGCAGCACGACTGGTACCGCGCCAAGGCCCGCTACTGCGCCCGGGCCGGGTACTGGGCCGGGGTGCTGGGCGTGCTGCTGCCCGCACTCGGGCTGGTGCTGGCGGTGCTGCGGGCGCTCGGCGCGTTCACCTACGACGCGCTGGGCACCGTCTCGGCGGTGGCCGCCTCGGTCACCGCCTGGGCGCAGCTGCGCCAGTACCGCCCGCTGGCCGCCGCGTACGGGCTGGCCGCCGTGGAGCTGGGGCAGATCCAGCGCCAACTCGCCCGGCTGGACCTGGACTCGCCGGACGCCGAGGAGGTCTGGGCCAGGCTGGCCCGGGACGCGGAGGACGCGATCTCCCGCGAGCACACCACCTGGCAGGCCCGCCGGGAGGTCCGCACCACCACCGACCGGGAGCACGACACGGGCCCGGAGCACGGAACCCACCCGGAGCACTGAGGAGGCCGCAGGTGTCGTTACGGATGGTCAAGACGGCGGACGACCGCGCGCTTGCGGTCGAGTCCCTCGGCGACCCGCGCGGCCGTCCGGTGTTCCTGCTGCACGGGATGCCCGGCAGCCGGGTCGGCCCGCACCCGCGCAGCACCGTGCTGTACCGGCTCGGCGTGCGGCTGATCTCGTACGACCGGCCCGGCTACGGCGACTCGACCCGGCTGTTCGGCCGCCGGGTGAGCGCGGCGGCGGCCGACGTGCGGACCATCGCCGACGAGTTCGGACTGGACAGCTTCGCGGTGCTCGGCCGCTCCGGCGGCGGCCCGCACGCGCTGGCCTGCGCCGCGCTGCTGCCCGAGCGGGTCAGCCGGGTGGCCGTGCTGGTGGGCCTCGCGCCGCGCACCGCGACCGGCCTGGACTGGTACGCGGGGATGACCCCGTCCAACGTCCGCGCCTACAAGGAGGCCGAGCGCGGGCACGGCCGGATCGCCGACGCGATGGAGTTCCGCTCCCGCCAGATCAAGGACGACCCGGTCCGGCTGCTGAACGGGCTGCGCACCGAACTCTCCCCCGCCGACCGGGAGGTGGTGGCCGACAGCGGGCTGCGGCGGATGCTGCAGAGCAACTACCGGGAGGCGTTCCGGCACGGCGCGGACGGCTGGATCGACGACGTGCTGGCCTTCACCGCCGACTGGGGCTTCGAGGTCGGGACGATCCGGGTGCCGACCTGGCTCTGGCACGGCGCGGACGACCAGTTCTCACCGGTCGACCACTCCCGCTGGCTGGCCGACCACATCCCGGGCGCCGAACTGTTCCTGGAGCCCGGCGCCGCGCACTTCGGGGCGTTCCGGGTGATGACCACCGCCCTGGCCTGGGCCGCGGGGTAGTCCGTCCGGGGTCGGGCCCGCCCCGGGCCGGCCGGCTCAGGCCCGGACCGGCGTCACCGGCTCGCCCCCGCCGAGCACCGCCAGGACGTTGTCCACCGCCAGGCCGCCCATCGCCTGCCGGGTGGCGACGGTGGCGCTGCCCAGGTGCGGGGCCAGCACCGCGCGTTCCTGGGCGAGCAGCGCGGACGGGACGGCCGGCTCGTGCTCGAAGTTGTCCACGGCCGCGGCGAACAACGCCCCGGACTCCAGCGCGGCGGCCAGCGCCTCCTCGTCCACCACCCCGGCGGTCATGCTGACCACCACCGCGCCGCGCGGCAGCAGCGCCAGCCGGCGGGCGTCCAGCAGGTGCCGGGTGGCGTCGCTGAGCGGGCAGGTGACGACCAGCACGGTGGAGGTGGCGAGCAGTTCCTCCAGCGGCTTCCACTCGGCACCCTCGGCCTGCTCGGGCGGCAGGGCGCGGCGGTTGTGGTAGCCGACGGGCATCTCGAAGGCGCGGGCCCGGCGGGCCACCGCCTGCCCGATCCGGCCCATGCCGAGCACGCCCAGCGGGGTGCCGGACAGCTCCAGGCCGAGCAGGAAGTTCGGCGCCCAGGTCCAGGGCGTGCCGGAGCGCAGCAGCCGCTCGCCCTCGCCGAGCCGGCGGGTGGCCGCCAGCAGCAGCGCCCAGGCCATGTCGGCGGTGGCGGTGGTGAGCACTCCGGGGGTGTGGGAGACCAGCACGCCGCGCTCGGCGCAGGCGGCGAGGTCGACGTTGTGGTAGCCGACCGCGTGGTTGGCGACGATCCGCAGCCCGGGGCCGGCCGCGTCCAGGAACTCGGCGTCCACCCGGTCGTCCAGGGTGGTGAGCACGGCCCGGCGGCCGCGGACGGCGGCGAGCAGTTCGGCCCGGTCCATCGCCAGGTCGGAGTCGTGGCAGGTGACGGCGTGCCGGGCGGTGAGCCGTTCGATGACGCCGGGCGCGAGGCGCCGGGTGACCAGGACCGGGGGCGGGGTGCGCCCGTGGATCGTTCGCTCGCTGCGCTCGCTCATGGTGCCGCAGCGTACCCCCCGCCCCCTGGCGGCCGGACCGACGGCTCACACCGGCTGCGGCTCCAGGTCGCGGTTGATCCGCTTCCAGCCGCGCGCCGAGACCGTGTTGGGGTGTTCCTCGCCGAACTGCCGGATCAGCTCGGCGATGGCCCGCGCGCGCAGTTCGGCGGCCTGGGTGTGCCGGTTGGCCGTCCGCAGGGTGACCGCCAGGTTGGCCTCGCAGGCGACCGCGTCCGGGTGCTGCGGCGAGTAGCGCGCGCACAGGCCCTGGTAGGCGGCCCGGCCGAGCTGTTCGGCGAGGGCAAGCTGCCCGTCGTCCCCGTAGGCGTTGGCCAGGTTGATCATCGCGTTGAGGGTGTACGGGTGCTCCGGGCCGACCGAGCTGGTCAGCCCCTCGACGGTGAGCCGGCCGCGCTCGATGGCGCCCGGGACGTCGCCGCTGCCGCGCAGGTAGATGCCGAGGTTGTTGGCGCAGGCCAGGGTGAACGGGTGCTCGTCGCCGAACAGCCGCCGGTGGCCCTCGAAGACGGTGGCACAGAGGTCGCGGGCGGCCTCCTTGTCGCCGGAGGCGCTGTGGTCGGCGGCCAGGTTGAGCGCGCAGGCGAGCGCGTCGGGGGCGTCGGCGCCGTAGCGCTCCAGGTAGCGCTCGTAGGTCTCCTTGGTGATCCGGCGGGCCTCGGCGAGCTGGCCGATCCGGCGCAGCGAGACGGCCAGCGACTTGGCGTTGCGCAGGTTCTCCGGCAGGTCGGGGTCGAGCACGTCGCCGAGGTCGGAGGTGACCTCCTGGAGCAGGTCCACCGAGCCGCGGTAGTCGCCGAGTTCGCGCAGGTCGCGGGCCAGGTTGGACTTGGTGGACAGGGTGTAGGGGTGCTTGGGGCCGAGCACCGCGGTGCGCCGGTCGAGGGTCTCCTGGTCGAGTTCGCGGGCGGCCTCGCTGTCGCCGACCAGCCGGTAGTCGATCGCCAGGTTGTTCGCCATGGAGAGCGTGCGCGGGTTGTCGTCGCCGAACAACTCACGGAACTGGTCGAGGATTTCGCGGTCCAGGTCGAGTGCGGCCTGGAACCGGCCGAGCGCCCTGCGATCGGCGCCGAGCGAGCCGGCCGTCATCAGGGTGTACGGGTGGTGCTCGCCGAGCAGCGCCCGCTGGCGCTCCAGGGTGGCCTCGTCCAGGGCCAGCGCCTCGGCGTAATTTCCCTGGGAGCGCAGCACGTTGGCGAGCTGGAAGCGCAGCAGCAGGGTCTGCCGGTCGTCCTCGCCGAGCTTGCTGGTCCACTCCGCGTCGAGCGCGTGGCCGAGGTCGCGGGCGCGGTCGAGCTCGCCGCGCTTCCACAGGTAGCGGACCCGGTCGATGAGCAGCTGGCGGGTGTCGGCCTCGTCGCAGTTGTGCGCCTTGGACGGCGACAGGTGCGGCCAGATCTCGTCGAAGGCGGGCCAGTTGGCCGGGTCGTCGGTGTCGCCGAGGACTGGCCGGGCGCCGGTGAGGATGCGGTGCACCTCGTGGACGGCGATCTCCTGCTCGTCGGCGGTCATCCCGGCCCGGATCACCGCCTGGACGAGGCGGTGCACCTGGAAGCTGTTGCTGCCGGCGTCGACCTTGGCCAGCGCGTACCGGCCGATCGCCTGGATCACC
Source organism: Streptomyces sp. 1331.2 (assembly GCF_900199205.1). NCBI lineage: Bacteria > Bacillati > Actinomycetota > Actinomycetes > Kitasatosporales > Streptomycetaceae > Streptomyces > Streptomyces sp. 1331.2. The sequence goes on from NZ_OBMJ01000001.1 coordinate 3,183,620, forward strand.
TTGCCCAGCATGAACTTGTCGCTGAGGTCGGCGTCGAACCGCACCAGCGCCCGGATCATCTGGTCGCTGTAGAAGAGGTTCATCGAGATCGGCTCGGGCGCGAAGAACGCGCACAGCTGCAGCAGCCGCACCGCCGCCGGGGACTGCTGGCGCAGCCGTCCGATGGAGACGTTCCAGGTCGCCGCGACCGGGGTCGGGTAGTCCGCCGGCCGGCCGACGGCCAGTGCGCGGGCCGCCTCGGCGTGCAGTTGGGCGACGTAGGTCTCCACCGGGGTGCCGGTGGTGTCCAGCCAGGCGGCAGCCACCTCGACGGCCAGCGGCAGGTCACCGACCGCCTCGGCGACCCGGTCGGCGTCCGGCCGGGAGAGGCTGCGGGCGCGCCGGCACAGGTGCTCGACGCTCTCGCCTCGGGTGAAGACGTCGACCTCCAGCGCCTCCGCGTGCCCGGTCCAGGCCTGGTTGCGGGAGGTGACCAGGATGTGGCCCGAGCCGCCGGGGAAGAAGCGGCGGATCTCGGCGGGCTCGTCGGCGTTGTCGAAGATCAGCAGCCAGCGCGGGGTCGGCACGCCGCGGCGCAGCGCCTCCCGGGCGGCCTCGGCGGCCTCGGTCACCGAGTCGCCGACCCGCAGGCCCAGCCGGCGGGCGAGTTCGGCGAGCGCCGGGGCGACCAGCTCGGTCTGCTCGGCGTCGATCCACCAGACCAGGTCGTAGTCGGACATGAAGCGGTGGGCGTACTCCAGCGCCACCTGGGTCTTGCCGACGCCGCCGAGCCCGTACAGGGTCTGCGGGGTCGGCAGGACGGCCGCCATGCCGCCGCGCAGCTGGTTGCGCAGCTGCTCCAGGACGGCGGCGCGGCCGGTGAAGGAGGGGTTGCGCGGCGGGACGTCCCACACCGAGGGCTTGCTGCCGGGGAAGCGCGGCCCGCCGCTGGGCGCGTCGTCGAGCGCCACGTCGCCGCGGCCGAGCGCGCGCAACAGGCTCTGGATCGACTGGGTCTCGTCGCGGCCGACCAGGTCGACCGGGTTGCGGTTGCTGAACGGCGCGGTGAGGCGCACGTCGCCGACCCGGACGGGCAACAGCTGGCGCCGGGTGCCGGACGGGTCGGAGCTGACCACCGACTCCCACAGCGCCCGGGCCTGCGGGGAGCGCTGGTAGGCGGGCGAGAGCACGGCGACCGTCCGGTAGGCGGAATCGATGCCGCGCTCGGTCTCCTCGCGCGGGTCGGTGCCGGCGCTGAGGTCGCGGGGCAGCACCCGGAAGCCGGCCCGGGTGAGGACGGACTCTATCCAGTCCGCCCACATCCGGTCCTCGGGGACGTAGGAGAGGTAGAGGTCGGCGGGGACGGACGGGCGGCGTCGGGTGAACGCGTCCACGTAGCGCAGCCGTACCTCCTCGTCCACCGTCGGCAGGCCGGAGACCCGGCCCTCGGTGATCATCGAGGTCAGCCGCTCGCAGGCGGCCAGCATCGAGGTGGGGCTGCCGGTCTGGTCGCCGAAGGTGGCCAGGATCTCCTCGTAGGCGTAGAACGGCCGGTACGGGATCTCCACCGAGCCCCAGTACTGGGCGAGTTCCTCGCTGCCCAGGCCGGCGGGCAGGCCGTCGAAGCGGACCCGGGCCAGGGCGCGGCCGGCGTCCGCCTTCTCCTTCTCGCCCTCGTCGATGCGCATCGGGACGGGCAGGATGCGGATGCCGCGGTCGCGGTAGCGGTCGTGGATGTGCTGGGCGATCCGGGAGGCGCCGTCGATGGACTGGTCGCTCAGGGTGAAGCAGACCACCAGGTCGTCGGGCATCTGGACGGTGCAGATCTCGGCGATGTCGGACAGACCGGTGCGGGAGTCGATCAGCACGTAGTCGTAGCGCTTGGCCATGTCGGCCTTGAGGGCGTCGAAGAACTGCCCGCCGTCGAAGCGGTCGTAGAAGATGTCCCAGTCGAGGTGGGTGACGGCCTCGGAGTAGTCCCGGTTGAACTGGCCCGCGGAGAGGAAGTCCAGGCTGCCGCCGGCCGGGAAGTGCGGCCAGGCGAGCGAGATCGCGTGCGGGGACACCCGGGCGAAGTCCAGGTGCCAGCCCTCGGCGTGCTCGACCGGGCGCAGCGCCTCCTCCCGGTACTCGGCGATCAGGTCCATCATCCCGGTGGTGCCGGCCAGGGAGGCCGGGTCGAGGAAGGGGTGGAAGAACTTGGCGAGGCCCGGCGCCTCCAGGTCCCAGTCCACGGTGAGCACCCGGAAGCCGTTGGCGGCCAGGATCCAGGCCGTGTTGGCGAGGGCCATGGTGCGGCCGGTGCCGCCCTTGTAGGAGTAGAAGGTGATGATCCGGCCGTCGCGGTCCTGATCCGCGGCCTGCCGCTCGGCCTCCCGCTGGGCGACCAGCTCGGCGGCGGTGAGGCCGCCGAGGCGGAGGTTCCTGGTGCGGTTCTCGCTCATCGGTTTCCTCGTCCTCCCAGGGGCGCCATCCCGTCATCGGGGTCATCGCCGTCGTCGCGGTACGGGTCGTGCTCGCGGTACGGGTCGTGGTGGGTGCCGTCGTCGTGGCCGCTGCCGTTGCCGTGGCTGTTGCCGTTGCCGTTGCCGTTGCCGTTGCCATGGACGTTGCCGTTGCCAGGGGCGTCGCCGTGGCCGTCGCCGTGGCCCGCGGGCGTTCCGCCGCCCGGGCGGCGGAACGCGTCCCGCAGGCTCGGCCGGGGCGGCGGTGGTTCCTCCGGCTCGGCCCTGGCGCGGCCCTCGAAGGCGTACTTGGCTTTCATCGCCGCCCGGGGCAGTGCGTCGTCGAAGTCCTCCAGGGTGTGCAGCCCGGTCGGGCCGGTCGCACCGAGGAAGCTCGGACGGCCCGCGCGCCGGGTGGTGCGCAGCGCTTCGTCGCTCAACTCCCCCATCTCACCGGCGCGTTCCTCGCACTCCGGGTCGTCGGCGTTCCACGGCTCCAGGACGCTGACCCAGGTGGTGTCCGAACGGTCGAAGCGCCGGACCAGCTCGCGGCGGTGCGGGTCGCGCAGCGCCCAGCGGTCGAGCAGCAGCAGGCCGGGGGCCTCGGCGGTGCCCTCGATGATCGACTCGGCCTCGTCGTCGAACTCGTGCACGGTCGGCTGGAACCCCAACTGCCGGGCCAGCCGGACCGCGTGTTGCGCGATGGGCGAGCCGACCGGCCGGTACGGGTGCCAGTCGGTGCGCCGCTCGCCGTAGTAGTCGGGGTTGCGGTCGGCGGGCAACTCCCCCTGGTGGTAGGCGAGGACGGAGATCCGCAGCTGCTTGGTCGGGGCGGTGACGTTGAACGCGCTGGGGAGCCCGTTGAACTCCAGGCGCCGCCCGACCGGGATCACCGTCTCCTCGGCGACCTGCACGATCCGCGCCGCCAGCCGGTGCACGGCCAGCTCGTACGCGGAACGGAAGTAGCTGAGCTTCATCAGCGCGTACAGGCCCTCGGTGGCGTAGTCGGGCCCGAAACTCGCGTGGTTGAACTGGAGTTCGCTGGCCACCTTCGGCAGCCGGTAGCGGCTCATCGGCGCCCACAGCACCGGGACGATGCCGCTGGTGCGCTCGGAGTCGAGGTTCGCCGGGTACACCGGGCGGCGGGTGAAGGCGTGCCACTCCTGGCCGCACGGCACGCTGTTGAAGTACCGCGGGGAGTACAGCGGGACGAACACCCGACAGGAGGCCAGCTCATCGGACAGCCGATCGGCCCACAACTCGCCCTGGTGCATGGACTCGTCCATGAAGCCCACCGGCACCCCGTCGGGGACGGTGGTGATCTGCAGCACCGCCTCGCAGAGGTCCCGGTACAACTGCCGGACCCAGTGGTTGGGGTCGCCGGCGCCCCGCGCACCGGCTTTCGGGGTGTGCGCGTAGGAGAGGAAGAAGTACGGCCGGGTGTCGTCCTCGTCCCAGCCCCGGTCAGTCACACGTGCCTCCCCCGGGCCCGTCGGCAACCTGCCTCCCGCAGCCCCCGTGCGGCGGGGCTTCAGTGTAGGAACGACTGACACCCCAATGGAATAGCACAACGACTCGCACGAATTGACATGACCGAAACGATGCCGCCGCCTCTTTCGCGGGAGCAGTACCCTCGATCCGGCCGCCGCACACGATCAGAAGGGGCACCGCCCGTGGAACACCTCAAGTGGCAGAAGTCCAGCCTCAGCGGGGACAAGGCGGAGTACATCGAGATCGCCTCCGACGGCGACCTCGTGTACATCCGCCAGTCCGACGACCCCACCCACATCGTCACCACCACCCGCATCAAGTTCAACGCCTGGGTCCGCGGCGCCAAGGCCGGCGAGTTCGACCACTTCGTCGCCTGACCCTCGCCCACCCCTCGCCCGCCCCTCGCCCAGTAGCGTTCACCCCCACTCCATTGCAACACCGGGAGTGGGGGTTGTTGCGTTAAGGCTGCGCCCACCGCAACGATTTCCCGGCTTTCACCTGCAGGGATGGCGACTTGAAGCAACAAGCTCGTTGCCGCATCCATGAACGCAACGTAGCTTTTCCATCGTCAGAAACGACGAGCGCGCACCACGGACGCGCACCTCACCGATGGAGAGCACGATGCAGCAGTTCGCCACCCCCGCCCCGATCACCGCCGTCCTGGACGTCCCGGCCGGCAACGTCCGGTTCATCGCCGCCGACCGCGTCGACACCACCGTCGAGATCCGCCCCGCCGACCCGGGCAAGAACCGCGACGTGCGCACCGCCGAGCAGACCACCGCCGACTACACCGACGGCCTGCTGACCATCCGCACCGCCAAGGCCGGCAGCAGCCCCCTCTTCGGCGCCGGCTGCCTGGAGATCACCGTCCAGCTCCCGGCCGGCTCCGCCGTCGAAGCCACCACCGAAGCCTGCGAACTGCGCGTCGTCGGCCGCCTCGGCGACCTCGCCTTCACCGGCGCCCACCGCCACACCAAGATCGACGAAGCCGCGAACGTCCGCCTGACCGCCGTCGACGGCGACATCGAGATCGGCCGCCTCACCGGCCCCGCCACCCTCACCACCGCCCGCGGCGACATCCGCATCACCCAGGCGGACCGCGGCACCCTCGCCCTCACCACCCAGTCCGGCAACATCACCGTCGGCGCCGCCCCCGGTACCTCCGCCGCCCTCGACGCCGCCACCGGCCACGGCCGCATCAGCAACGCCCTGCGCAACGACGGCACCACCACCCTCCACATCCGCGCCACCACCCACCAGGGCGACATCACCGCCCGAAGCCTCTGAGCCCCCTCACCCAGCCGCCACGGAAAGGCACCCAATGAACACCCCGACGTGGACCGGCCGGGTCCCGGTCGACGACACCACCCTGGCCGTCACTGACACCGGCGGCCCCGGCCGGCCCGTCGTCTACCTCAACGGCTCCTACGCCGACCAGTCCCACTGGAAGCGCGTCATCGCCGAACTCGGCGACGGCTACCGGCACATCAGCTACGACGAGCGCGCCCGCGGCAAGTCCGGGACCTCCGCCGACTACTCCTTCGAGTCCTCCGTCCGCAGCCTCGACGCCGTCCTCACCGCACGAGGAGTCGAACGGCCGATCCTGGTCGGCTGGTCCTACGGCGCCATGCTCGCCATCCACTGGGCCGCCCGGAACCCGGACCGCGTGCTGGGGGCGGTCTCCGTGGACGGCGCGATGTCCCACGAATGGCTGAACGACGCCACCAAGGACCGGATCCGCACACTCTTCCGCCGCCTGAGCCCACTCTTCCCCCTCTGCCGCCGCCTGGGCCTGGCCGCCCGGATGAGTGCCACCCAGCACGCGGAGATCAACATCGAGCTCAACGAGCTCTGCGCACCCGCCGCCCTCGACCCGGTCTTCGACCGCGTCACCGTCCCGACCCGGTACGTCCTCGCCACCGGGGGAAACCTGGGCGGCGACCCCAAGGTGATGGAACAGATCCGCGCCGGCCTCGCCCCCGTACTCGCCCGAAACCCCAACATCAAGCTCAGCGCGAAGGTCCCGAGCAACCACTCCAAGATCCTGCGCAAGGACTACGCCGCCGTCGCCGCCGCCGTCCGCGAGCTCGGCTGACCCGCAGGCGCACCTGACGTTCACGCCAGGCCGTCCGACCCGAACCGGGCCCGCTCCGGGGGAAGCCCGGGTCTCAGGTGCGGAAGCGGGACTTCCGCAGGAACTGCTCCGCCAGGTCGACCGCCTCGCGAACCGGCACGAGGCGGCAGTCCGCGCCGCCGATGCGGCCGGTGGTGATCCCCCGGGCCGCCCGCAGGACCTCCTCTCCGAGGGCGCCGAAGTGGAGGTCGTCCAGGTCGGGTGCTCGGAAGGAGGTCCAGCCGTGCTCCCCGACGCAGCGGTATTCGCGTAGCCGCACGTCGGGCATCCGTAGGTCGGCGAGGTGGAAGGCGGTGAAGCGGTCCATCGGAACGCCGATCATCAGGACTCGGGCATCCAGGTCGTAGAGCCGGCCCAGCGGGGAGTCGGCGCCCAGGTGGGAGTCGTCGGGGTGGCGGCGGGTGATCTCCCCGGCGAGCCGGCCCACCGCCGCCCAGGAGGTCTGCGGGTGGCGGCTGCGGTGAGCGCCGGGGAGGGTGCGGATGGCCTCCGACAGGGCCCCCATGGTGGGGGAGGCCGGGGTGGTGGCCGGGTCGAAGGGGGGCATTCGGGCCTGGTAGTCGGCTGCTTCCGCCGGGGAGAGACCGGCGGTCGCGGCTTGGTGGATGCGCGAGGTGGCGGAGTTCTCGGGGGTGGCCGTGTAGGCGACGAGGGTGCCGTCGGGGCCGAGGGTGTCGAGCAGGGCGTCGATCACACCGGCGGCCCCGCCCGGCACCGGGCCGAGGGCGTGCAGGGACGCCTGGACGTGCAGCACCGTGCCGGCGCGGACGCCGAGGTCGGCGAGCTCACGGCGAAGCGGACGGACGAGGGGGCGGGCAGGAGAGCGCTCGGGAGAGCGGACGTCGTCAGCGACGGCGACGCGGCCGGCGCGGGATTCGATGAGGATGACGGCTCCCCGGGGGTGGAGGGCCCCGGGCGAGGGAGCTCCCGGAGCGGGGCGGGTGAGGGGCAGGCCCTGGGTGTCAGGCCCTGGGTGGGGGGGTCAGGCCCTGGCCCGTTCCCGCCGTGCCCGGTCGGCTGCCTGTTCGGCGGCGGCGGGCAGCGGTTGGGCGAGCCAGGGTGCCACGGTGGTGCGCATGCCGTCGGTGAAGCGCAGCCCGGTGCCGGTCAGGGCCCCGGATTCGGCCAGCCGTTCGACGGCTTCGGCGGTGTACCGCCGCCAGAGCGCGAACTGTGCGCGCGCCCGGTCGGCGGCTTCGCCCGGCAGTCCGTCGTACGTCAGGGTGCGGGTGCCCCAGTACTCGGTGACGGCCAGGTGGGCGTACGTGCCTTGGAGGAGCCCTTCGAGCGGCCGGGGGTCGGGCCGCCAGGGCGCGAAGTACAGGGCGGAATCGGTGCGGTCGTACAGGTCGGTCAGGTCGAGCACGGCGCCGAGTTTGACGTGCTGGAACTCGTGCGCGAGCAGCAGGGCGAGGGTCGGCGCGGTGGCGGGGCGGGCGATGCCGACGGCGCCGTACGCCTGACGGGCGGCCGAGCTGACGTCCCGGCCGGCCGGGCCGGGCCGCAGCGGGGTGATCGTGGTCAGGCCGGCCCGGATGCCCTCCGCGTAGCCGGGCAGGTCCCGGCCGAGGAGTTCCCAGGCTTCGCGCAACGCGCCCGTCCAGTCGAGCAGTTCGCCGTCGCCGAGCCGGTCCGCGACGGGGTGGTCGTGGCAGCCGCGCAGCGGGTCGACGTCCTCCAGGGCGACCGTCCAGCCGCCGGCCGGCCGGACCCGCCGCAGCGGCTCGTCCAGCGCCGTGCGGACCGAGCCGTCGGCGGCCCGCACCTCGAAGCCGTCCGGCCGTCCGGTGACCACCGCTTCCCCGTCGGGTACGGCGAGGCTCCCGAGCGTCGGCAGGTACAGCCGGCGGCCCCGTACGGGTACGGCCACCGCATCGCCCCGGCCGGCCCGGACCGCCGCGGCGGCGGCCAGCGCGGCCAGCGGCCCGAGGCCGACGGAGAGGTCGCCGGCGAGCCGGCGGGCCGCCCAGGCACGGGCGTACGGGTGGGCGAGGACGGCGTCGACGGCGGCGGGGGCGGCGAGGTCGAGCGCCGACAGCAGCGCCCACGCCTCGGCCCGGCCCTGCCCGGAGGCGTCCCAGGCGGCGGCCAACATGGCGCGGGTGAGGGCGAGTTGGGAGCGTCCGAGGGCGGCGACGGTGTCGGCGCTCCCGTATCCCCGGGCGAGTTCGTCGAGCTGCGCCGGGGTGAGCGCGCCGGGCAGCAGCGGTTCCGCACCGTCCGTGGGGACGGGCTCCCCCGCCGGAGACGGCACGGCGGCGGCAGCAGCGGAAGAACTCCCGCTCCCCGCAACATCCTTGATGAAGGTCATGAGATCACCGCAGTAGACGGACGGATGGTCGAAGCTGCCTCCTCCATCGTCGCTCCGATAGCGGTGGGCGTACAGCCCGCCACCGCAGGAGCGGACCACGGAGCAGGCGCGGCAGGCCTCGCACAGTCCGGCCAGGCCGGACTGGCGGGCGGCGATGCCGGGGTGGCGGGCGAGGTCGTCGAGGCTGTGCGCGAAGACGTTCATCCCGGTGGCGGGAGCGCCGTCGTACGCGGTCTTCAGGCTGTCGGCCTGCTCGAAGGTGCCGTCCGTCTCCAGGACCGCCAGGTCGGAGGGTTCCAGGCCGAGCGATTCGGTGAGGCTGGAGAATCCGCGCAGGGTCCGGTGGACGGATTCGAAGGTCCGTACGGCGAACGGGCGCCCGTCCGCCTCCCACAGCCCGTGGACGGTCAGCAGCCAGTCGGCGTACGGGGTGGTGCCGAGGGCGGCGGGGCGCTTGGGCGGCTCGTCCCAGGTGGCGTGCGGGAGCAGGAAGTCGACTGCGGGGGGCCGGAGTTCGGCCAGTGCCCGGTACACGGCGACCGGGTCGTTCTCGACGTCCATCGTGCAGAGCAGCCCGGCGAAGAGGTGCCGGAACTCGGGCTCGTCGAGCAGGGCGACCGCCCGCAGCACCTGGGGGTGGCTGCTGCGTCCGTCGGCGTAGCGCCGGTGGCGGTCGTTGGCGGCCTTGTCGCCGTCCAGCGAGATGCCGACCTTGACGTCCAGCTCCGCGAACAGCGTGCAGAAGGCGCGACTGAGCAGCACCCCGTTGGTGTGGATGCGCAGGTCGAGCGCGCAGCCGGGCGGGAGCGCCGAGCGGAGCGCTTCGGCGGCGCGGCGCAAGCGGTCCGGGCCGGCGAGCAGGGGTTCTCCCCCGTGCAGGACGACCCGGACGGCGGGCAGCCGGTGGGCGGCCGCGTGCTCGCCGATGCGTTCGGCGGCCTTGGCCAGGATCCCGTCCGAGATCACCTTCGGCCGGGAGCTCCAGCTGCTGTCCGCGTGCTCGTAGACGTAGCAGTGGTCGCAGGCCAGGTCGCACCTGCTGTGCATCTTGACCACGAACTGCGTCAACGGCACCGGGATCGACGTCGTCATGGAACTGTTCGGAGATCCGTTCGGATCGGCTCGGCCTGGGACCTGCCCGGTGTACCGGGCCGGTCAGATCGAGGAGTTGAAGGCCGCCACCGGCACGAGGCCGGATTCCGCGCCGGGGAGCGCGCGCTGGAGTCGGGCGGCGATTTCCTCCGCACCCAGTGCGGCGAGATCGGCGAGGGACGGGCGTTCCGGCGTCTCCTGAGTGTCAGTGAGCTCGCCGGCCGGCCTGATGCTGGTTACCGGTGTCATATTCGTGTCCTTAGACGCGGTTAGGACCATCCGCGGAGGGGTAGGCCCACCTGGTTGAGACCAGATCGTAGTGCCAGCGACGACTTCACGCGGCACCTTGCGGACTCACGTTGGGCTCACCGAGCGGCCGACGTCGTACGACGGCGCCCAGAACCCGTGGAATTCACCCGTTCAGCGGTCGCGCACTTCGCCCTGGCGCACGCCGAAGCGCGTTGCCAGGCCCGACACCTGGCTAAGCGTACGAATCCGCCGGTTGATTCCCGCCGTCCGCACCCACCCCGGAGCACGCCGCCCCACCGGCCGCGCCCCCACCCCGCCGACCGCTCAGGCCCGCCCGGCCGGCACCCGCAACCCCCGCACGGCGGCCACCAACTCCTCGGTGAACTCCAGCCCGTACGGCGTCAGTTCACCGCACTCCAGCAAAGTCCGGCCCGCCGTCAGGGTGTTCGTCCGCCAGTGCACGAATTCCCGCTCCGCCCGCGCCCGTTCACCAGAACCGGCGGCCACCTCCCCACCCCAGAAGTCCGCGACGCCCAGGTGGGCGTACGCCCCCTGCAGCAGCGCACCGGCCGGACGCAGATCGGGCCGCCAGGGCGCGTGGTAGACGGCTGGCCCGTTGGGGCGGTGCAGGGGCACCAGGTCGAGCAGGGCGCCGAGCTGGACGTGCAGGAACTCGTGCACCAACGCCAGCGCCAACAGCACCGGATCGGCCGGCAGCGAGGCCGCCACCGCACCGTAGGCCCGCCGCGCGGCGGCACTGACCGCCTCCCCGCCGGGGGCGGGGTGCAACGGGACGATCGTGGCGACGCAGGCCGCGACCGCCTCCGCATGGTGGCGATGGCGGCGCACCAGAACCCGCCAGGCCTCCGCCAAGCGCTGCTCCCAGGCGGCGAGTTCGGCGTCGCCGAGCGGCCCGGCCGGAGGGCGGCCGTAGTCCACCCGGCGTGGCCCGGCATGGTCGATCGACGGCGCCCAGCGCAGCCCGTCGCACTCCAGCTCCACCACCCGGCCCGCCCGAACGCGCACCCCTGCCCCTTCGGGGATGAACTCGCTCAGCCCGCCCAGCCGAACGTCCTCACCTCCGGCGACGGCGCGCAGAGAGTCCGCCGCCCAGGCGTCCAGCTCCGGCCGCAGCAGTACCTCCTCCCATCGCGCCCGGTCGTCCCGCTGCAGCGTCCGCACCCGCGCGTACGCCTCTCGGTAGCCCTCGTGCCCGGGTGCCGCCCTGCGCAACGCGAGCAGCAGCAGGGCGCGTTTGCTCAACTGCCCTGCGCGCAGCAGCCGAACGGCCTCCGGCCCGCCGCGCGCCGCCGCGATCGCCCGGAACGTCGCCCGGTCCATACCGTGCCGGGGCAGCCCGTCCGCCACGGCCTCGCCCGAATCCGCCACCGCTCCTCCTCCTGCCGGTACGGCCGACCGCACTGGCGTACCGGCCGCATCCGCCGCACCGACCGCATCCGCCGCCGCACCTTCCCCGAGCCGGTACGGGTCAGCCGCGCCGGGCCCGGGCATGACCCGGACGAGTGAGCCGAACGCCGTCACCTCACACGCCCGACCCCGACCAGACCCGCAAGCCCCGCCGCCTCGACCGGCACCCCGCCCGCCGCACCGACCCCCAGCCCGGCCACCCCCGCCCGCAGCCGCTCCGCGATGTGCCGGATCAGCCGGTCCAGGTCCGCGCAGTACACCGACGGGTACCCGAACCCGTCCCCCGCCCACCGGTGCGCGTAGAGGCCGCCCCCGCAGACCGGGGCCAGCGGGCAGGCGGCACAGACCGGCCCCAGCCCGGCGAGGCCGCGCTGGCGGGCCCGGAAGGCCGGGTGCGCGGCGGCGGCCGCGAAGTCGTGCCGCCACACGTCCAGGCCCGTCCCGGGGGCGCCGTCGTACGCCACCTTGAGGCTGTCCGCCTGCTCGATGGTGCCGTCCGCCTCGACCACCACCAGGTCGACCGGCGCCAGCCCCACCGCCTCGCTGGCCGCTCGTCCGCCGAGCAGCAGCACGGCCAGCTCCTCGAACAGCCGCACCCCGGTCTCCCGCCGCGGCGCGTCGAACCAGCGGTCGAAGGCGGCGATCAGCCACTCCCCGTATGGCGCGGGCTCTCCACCCGAAGCCGAACCGGGCCCGGAGCCGACCGGCGGCGCCCCGGGGAGCACCCGGTGCACGCCCGCCGGCTGGGCCTGCCAGGTGGCGTGCGGCAGCAGCAGGTCGATCCGGGGCGGCGCGAACTCCAGCAGCGCCTCGTACGTCCCCACCGGGTCGGCCGCGAGGTCGACCACGCACAGCAGGCCGGCAAACAGCTCCCGGTGCCGCTGCGAGCCGAGCAGCCGCACCGCCTCCGCCGTGCGCGCCCAACTCCCCGCACCGGAGGGCAACCTGCGGTGCCGGTCGTGGTCGGCCCGGGTGCCGTCCAGCGAGACCCCGACCGCGACCCGGTACCGGTGCAGCACGTCGAGCAGCGCCGACTCCTCCAGCAGCCGCAGCCCGTTGGTCTGCAGCCCGAACCGCACCCGCGGCCCGCCCGCCTCCGACACTCCGGCCAACTCGCCGAGCAGCGCCTCCAGATGAGCCGCCCCGACCAGCAACGGCTCCCCTCCGTGCAACACCACCGACACCTCGTCCAGCCCGTGCTCGGCCGCGTGCGCAGCGATCCGCCGAGCCGTACGGCGGACGGTCGCGAGCTCCATCCGCCGCGGCCGCCCACGCCAACTCCGGTCCGCACCCTCGTACACGTAGCAGTAGTCGCAAGCCAGATTGCACCGACTGTGGATCTTCAGCAGGAACTGCCGGAACGCCACCATGCGGCCGAACCTAGCACCGCCGCCCCCGGCCCATCGCCGCTCCGAGCCGAGGCGCTTCCTGAGCCGCCGTCACCCGCCCTCACACGTGCGGCGGCTCCACGTCCGAGTCCAGCCGCGTTCCCGCCCGCACCGCCTTCGTTGTCGGGTGTTCCTCCCCCAGGGTGACCCGCGCCCGCCGGATGCAGTCCGCCCGCAGCTCGGCGGCCCGTTCGGCCTGTCCGGCGGTGGCCAGCGAGAGCGAGAGGTTGGAGTTGATGCCGATGGAGTCGTAGTGGTCCGGGCCGAGGGCCTCGGTCATCAGCGGCGCGGCCTCCTCCTCCAGGTCGAGCGCGGCCTGTGTCTGCCCGGACAGCGCGAGGTCGTTGGCGTGGTTCATCATCGCGATCGGGATGTACAGGTGGTGGGCGCCGAGGACGGTCCGGAACTGCGACAGCGTGCGCCCGGACAGCTCCAGCGCCTCCGTGGTGCGCCCCGCCAGCCGCAGGTAGACGGACAGGTTGTTGGCCCCGGCCAGCGTCACCGGGTGGTTCTCGCCCAGGTAGTCGCGGTACCGCGCCAACGCCCGTTCGGCCAGCGGGATGGCCCGGCCGGTGTCGCCCAGGGCGCTGAGGTCGCTGGCCAGGTTGGTGGCGGCGGCCAGGGTGTCGGGGTGTTCGGGGCCGATGATGTCGAGGTAGCGCTGGTAGATGTCCTCGTCGATCTCCAGGGCCTCGTGGTAGCGGCCGGCCCGGCGCAGCGCCACGGCGAGGTTCTTGCGGGCGCGCAGGGTGTCGGTGTGGCTGTCGCCGATGGTCTGCTGATAGATCCGGACGGTGTCCTCCAGCAGGTCCAGGGCCTCCCGCAGCCGCCCGGTCTCGCGCAGGTCGCGGGCGTAGTTGGAGGCGGATGACAGCGCGTAGAGGCTGTGCGCGCCGAGCGCGTCGCGCTGCTGGAGGTAGTTGCTGCGGTGCCGTTCCAGGGCGGCCCTGCGGTCGCCGGCCAGGTAGTCGGAGACGGCCAGGTTGTTGGTGATCATCAGGGTGCGCGGGTGGTCCGGGCCGAGGGTGCGCCGGGCCGCGTCCAGGGTGCGGCGGTCGAGCGCCCGGGCCTCGTCGTAGCGGCCGAGGAAGCGCAGGTCGGCGCCGAGGCTGTTGGCGACGGCGAGGGTGTGCGAGTGCTCGGGGCCCAAGGTCGCGGTGAAGCGCTCCAGGATGTCCCGGTCCATCTCGTACGCCTCCTGGAGGGCGCCCTGGGAGCGGCGGATGTTGCTCAGCTGGGTGCGCAGCATGAGCGTCTGGGCGTCGTTGTCGGCGTCGAAGCCGGGCCCGCCGTAGCCGTCCTGGCGCCAGTGCTCCAGGGTCCGCTCGGCCAGTTCCCGGCCGGATTCGTGCAGGCTGCGCTTCCACTGGTAACGGACCGAGTCGATGATCCACTGGCGGACGTCCTCGTCGGCGCTGTCGACGGCCCCGGACGGCCAGAGGTGGGGCAGGAGTTCGGCGTACTCGGCCCAGTTGGCGGGCACGTCCGGGTCGCCGGGGTTGGCAGTGGCGAGGGCGGCGTGGACGACACCGCGCAGCTCGGCCCGCCGTTCCTCCTCGACCTGGTCCCGCAGCACGGCCTGGACCAGCCGGTGCACGGTGATGGTCTCGCTGCCCTGGTCGGTGCGGGCGAGCCCGAACCGGTTGATGGCGCGCAGGAATTCGCCGATCGCAAGTTTGTCACGGGGGGCGCGCGGAGGCAGCCGCAGGGCGCGGGTGACGGCGCGGCTGTAGAGCAGCCGCATCGGGATGGCGTCGGGGCCGAAGAAGGCGCAGATCTCCAGGATCTGCGCGGCCGGGGCGTTCATCCGGCGCAGTTCCTCGACCGAGATGCGCCAGGTCGCGGCGGCCGAGTGCGGGTAGTCGGCGGTGCGCAGCCGGGTGCGTTCCAGCATCTCGGTGAGCTCTTCGTCGAGCAGTTCGAGGTAGGTGGCGATCGGCATCGACGTCTCCTGGAGCCAGACGGCGGCCTGGCCGACGGCGAGCGGCAGGTCGCCGAGGCGGTGGGCGACCTGTTCGGCGTCCTCCGGCGAGAGGCCGCTGTTGAAGCGGCGCAGCAGCCGGATGCTCTCCTCCCGGAGGAAGACGTCGACTTCCACCAGGCCGGCGTGCCGGGCCCAGCCCTGGTTGCGGGAGGTGATCAGCACGTGCCCGCCGGAGGAACCGGCCGGCTGCCAGGGGGCGAGTTCCTCGGGGGTGCCGGCGTTGTCGAAGACCAGCAGCCAGCGGCGGTACGGCTGGCCGCGGCGCAGTGCGTCGAGCACGGCGGCGGCGGTGTGCGCGACGTCGTCGCTGGTGGGCACGCCGAGCCGGGGGGCGAGTTCGGCGAGCTTCTGCGGGATGTTGGCGGGCTCCTCGGCGGGCACCCACCAGACCACGTCGTACGCGGCCTTGAATCGGTGCGCGTACTCGGCGGCGATCTGGGACTTGCCGGCGCCGCCGAAGCCGTAGAGCACCTGGCTGAGCACAGCGGCGGGGCCGCCGGTGAAGCGGTTGCGGAGCAGTTCGAGCAGCTTGCCACGGCCGATGAAGGCGGCGTTGCGCGAGGGCGCCTCCTGGACCTGCGGGGCCGTTCCGGGGAAGCGCGCGGGTGCGGCGAACTCGCCGCTGTCGTTGTCGAGTTGGCGGTTGCTGCCGGGCGGCGGGCCGAGTTCGCCGTAGAGCTGGGCCTCGGCACCGACCGCGGAGGAGCGGACCAGGTCGGGGGCGGCCTGTCCGGCGAACGGGCGGGGCACGGGCTCGTCCGAGTCCTGGAGCCGCAGGGCGACCAACGCCGGTGAGCCGGAGCTGAGTTCGCGGCCCTGCAGGAGCTGCCAGACCTCGGCGGCGCGGGGCAGTGCGGTGTACTCGGGCGAGAGCAGCGCGAGCAGCCGGCCCTGACCGTCGAGCGGCCCGGCGACCTCCACCGGCCGCGGACCGGCGTACGGCTCGGCCGCGTTGTGCAGGGAGGTCTGGTAGCCGAAGCGGGTGAGCGTCCCCGCGGCCCACTCGGCCCACATCCGGTCCTCCGGCGCGTAGCTGACGAACACCTGGCGCGGCACCGCGCGGGCCGAGCGCAGGTAGGCGCCGTAGAGCCGGCGGCGGGTGTCCGCGGTGAGCGGGCGCAGAGTGCGGACCCGGCCGTCGGTGATCCACCCGGCGAGCCGTTCGAAGGCATTGAGCAGGCTGCGGGCCTCCTGCGGCCGGTCTGCGACGGTGGCCGGCACCTCCTCGTACGCGTAGAACGGCTTGTACGGCACCTCGACGTCGGCCCAGTAGCCGGCCCTGCGGTCGCCGGCCAGCCAGCGGCCGAGGTAGGGGGCGAAGGCCTCGCGGGCGTAGTCCCGGCCGGCTTCCAGGCGTTCCTGTTCGGCGTCCTCGACCCGCATCGGCACCGGCAGGACGCGGATCGCCCGCTCCTCGGCCTCGGCGATGGCGCGGGCGGCGTCGACGCCGCCACGGATGTTCTGGGCGCTGAAGGTGAAGCAGTCGACGACGGTGTCGGGCATCAGGACGGTGCAGATCCCCGAGGTGTCGCTGACGCCGGTACGGCTGTCGATGAGCACGTAGTCGTACCGGTCGGCCCAGCGTTCGCGCAGCTCGCGCAGGAACTCGCCGCCGCGGATGTCCCGTCCGTGGTAGAAGCTGCGCCAGTTGAAGCTGGTGACGGCGGCGGCGTAGGCGGCGTTCTGGCGGCCGGCGGGCAGGAAGTCGAGCCGGCCGCCGGGCGGCAGGTCGAGGGCGAGGCCGCAGACGTAGCCGTCGAGACGTCCGGGTTCGTCCAGCCAGGCCGCCGGGGAGAGACCGACCGGCCCGGTGGCGGAGGGCAGTGCCTGTTTGACGTAGGAGCGCAGCAGGTCGATCAGGCCCTCGGTGGAGTGGAGTTCGGGGTCGACCAGGAGCGGGTGGTAGTAGCGGTGGAGGCCCGGGGCTTCGAGGTCCCAGTCGACGACCAGGACGCGCAGGCCCCGACTGGCGAGGATCCAGCCGACGTTGGCGAGGGCCATGGTCCGGCCGGTGCCGCCCTTGAAGGAGTAGAACGTGACGACCGAGCCCGGTCCCCCGCGCTCCGGCTCCGTGCCGGGTTCAGTGGTCATCGTCCGTGTCTCCCCTCAGCGGGACAGCGTTGTCCTTGCCACGACTCTGGTGCGGGAGGTGCGTACGGCCCCGGCCCGGATCGAGGCGCGCGGGCGGGCCCTGGCGGGGTCCCGGCGGGCCGGCCGGGATGGACAGCCCGGGCATGGCCGGGGCTCCCCCGGGGCCGAGTCCGAAGGCGTCGCCGCCATCGTCCCCCCAATCCAGGTTGTCGTCCATGAGCTTGTTCTGGGCGACCGTCACCATGATGGTGAGTTCGTTGTCGAAGCTCTCCCGGCTCACTTTGACCCGGAACAAGTGCTCCATGTCGCTCCGGCGCAGCCAGTTGCGCCGGAACACATCGCGCACGCCGGCCCACAGCGCGTCGCGCCCCGGTCCGTCGGGCGGGTCGGCGCTGCCGCTGGGCACCATCACGCCGGTGACCGGGTGGTTCTGGTCGTCGTACTCGCGCAGCGCGGAGCTGTAGCGCTCGGCCCCGGCCACCCACGGGTCCACCAGCAGGACGCTGACCTGGCTGTCCTCGCGGGCCTGGTCGAGCTTGCCGCCGAGCCCGCTGTCGACCTCCTCCAGCGTGGTGGTGTGCCCGGCCGCGGTGATCACCTGCTGGGCGCGCGCCGCCAACGACGGCTGGATGGGCGGGTGGTAGGGCGCCCAGTGCCAGGGCTTGGCGCCGTACCAGCCGCCGGTCTGCGAGCCGCCCTCGGCGGCGGCCTCCGAGGCGCGTCCTGCTGCGATGAACAGCCGCACCATCCCGGGTGCGGAGACGGCCTCCGGGGCCGCCGGGGGCGGGAAGTAGCCGCGCACCGCACCGAGGTCGAACTCGGGCAGCTCGCCGAGCCGCCGCGCGGCCGCGTCCCGGACGCGCTCGGCGACGACCCGGACGACCTGTTCGTACGCCTCGCCCTGCGCGGTGCGCAGCAGGGCACGCAGGCCGTACCGGGCGTAGGCCTCGCCCATGTCCGGCTGGGCCCACTGGATCTTGCTGACCTCGTCGGCCAGTTCGCCGGGCACGACGGGCTCCCAGAGCACCGGGACCAGTGCCGAGATGAGCTCCCCGGTGTCCTCGTGGTGGCGCCGGACCCGGCCGCGGAAGGCGGTCCACTCCTTGCCGCAGTACAGGCTGGCGAAGTAGGCCGGGGAGTAGAGCGCGACCATCGTCCGGCTGCGGGCCAGCATCGCCGCCAGCTTCTCGGCCCAGTCGTCGCCGAGCCGCAGCTGCTCGGTGTCGCGGTAGGCGAGCTCCTCGACGCGCACGCCCGTCCCGACGAGCCGGCCGAGTTCGTCCCGCAGGTCGTTGAAGAACTGGTTGACGAAGGCGTCCTCGGCCTCGTAGTCACGACGCGCGTAGCTGAAGAAGAAGTACGGACGTTGGTGTTCCTGATCCATCACCTGTTCCCCCCGTGCCCGACGGTACCGCGACGCGATGGTGTCATACCCCGGCGCGTCGTGAACTCCACCGACAGGGAAGGCGAGTTGGCGGTTTCGGTCGCCTCGGGAGGTTTAGCCGGTGGTGGGCGCACGCCCGCGACCGGGGGCGCTCCGGCGCCCGGGAGCGCCCCAGTGGGAGCGCGGGAGCACTGAAGAGGTGCGGAAGCGCAGGAGCGCGGCGGCGCAGGCGCGCGGAAGCGCTACCGGTCGAGCGACGACTGGAAGGCCGCGAGCGGCTCCGCGCCGGGGGTCAGGGCGTCCGCGACCACCCGGCGCAGCAGGTCGCCGAGAACGGTGTCGGGCAGGGCGTCGAGTTCGTCGAGCGGCAGGGCGGCGACGTCGACCAGGTCAGAGCCGAGTCCAGTGGCGGTTTCCGCACCGGTGACGCCCATCAGTCCCTCACTCGATCGTGCCGGCACAGCGCGTTGCTGGCCGTCAAGTGCATCGACCCAGGTCCGCGACGGGCATCCTACACCCGAGGCATGACGGCCCATCAGTTCGGCGTGGACGCCGCGACCGGGTCGACCCGGTCGGCCCACGGCCCCCGGCGGCCTCCCCAACCCCACCGGTACCACCGACGCCACCCCCCGGTCACGGGCAGAGCCGCTCCACCCGCCACCCCGTCGGGCTCGCCGGGTCGGCGAGGTAGCGGAGGCGGTCGTGGAGCCGGTTCTCGCGCCCCTGCCAGAACTCGACGCTCTCCGGGATCACCCGGTAGCCGCCCCAGAACGGCGGGACGGGGACGCCCTCGCCCTCCGGGTAGCGGCGTTCCAGTTCGGCGTAGCGCTGTTCGAGGACCTCGCGCCCGTCGACGGGGCTGGACTGTTCGCTGGCCCAGGCGCCGAGCTGGGAGCCGTGCGGGCGGGTGCGGAAGTACGCGGCGGTCTCGTCGCGGCCGACCTTCTCCACCCGGCCCTGGACGATGACCTGGCGGGCCAGGGCGATCCACGGGAACAGCAGGGCGGCGTGCGGGTTGGCGGCGAGCTCGGCGCCCTTGCGGGAGCCGTAGTTGGTGAAGAAGACGAAGCCGCGCGCGTCGAAGCCCTTGAGCAGGACGGTGCGCGAGCTGGGCCGCCCCTCGGCGTCGGCGGTGGAGAGCACCATCGCGTTGGGTTCCACCACCCCGGCGTCGTCCGCCTCGTGGAACCAGCGGGCGAACTGGCCGACGGGCTCGGGCGCGAGCTGCTCCTCGACCAGGCCCTCGTGGGTGTAGTGCTTGCGCATCACGGTGAGGTCCGGGCCGGGGCGGGCCTCCTCGGCCAGGGCCCGGGTGGCGGGGCTCGGGGGTGTCGACTGGGCGCGTTCCGGGGTCTGCACGCCAACATCATCCCGTACGACAAGCAACCGGCACCGCTACCTCCGGACAAACCCCGGCTACCTCCGGACAAACCCCGGTGGGAGATAAGGTGACTCGCCACCGCTTGGCCGCCCGTCGTACGGGGAATCGTCCGGAACCGGGTGTTCGGTTCCGTGGATTTTCCCGGGCACGACCGACCCTCGACGGAAAAATCAAGCGGGCCCACGGCAAACATCACCACGGCGGTGTATGGCGCAATGCACCCCGTGCCTGTCACCCTGGCACCGAGTGCCAACCACGATTCGGTCACTGGCGCGCCGCCCCACCACGGCGGAGCGCCGATCAAAGAACTGAAGGAGCCGTCGCATGTCCGATTTCGTACCCGGGCTTGAGGGAGTCGTCGCGTTCGAGAGCGAGATCGCCGAGCCCGACCGTGAAGGCGGCGCCCTGCGGTACCGCGGTGTCGACATCGACGACCTGGTCGGCAACGTCTCCTTCGGCCACGTCTGGGGCCTGCTGGTGGACGGCAAGTTCAACCCGGGCCTGCCGGCCGCCGAGCCGTTCCCGATCCCGGTGCACTCCGGCGACATCCGCGTCGACGTGCAGTCCGCGCTCGCCATGCTCGCCCCGGTCTGGGGCCTCAAGCCGCTGCTGGACATCTCCGCCGAGCAGGCCCGCGACGACCTCGCGCGCGCCGCCGTGATGGCGCTGTCCTACGTCGCCCAGTCCGCCCGCGGCCAGGGCCTGCCGATGGTCCCGCAGAGCGAGATCGACAAGGCCGAGACGGTCGTCGAGCGCTTCATGATCCGCTGGCGGGGCGAGCCGGACCCGAAGCACGTCAAGGCCATCGACGCCTACTGGACCTCGGCCGCCGAGCACGGCATGAACGCCTCCACCTTCACCGCCCGCGTCATCGCCTCCACCGGCGCCGACGTCGCGGCCGCCCTGTCCGGCGCGGTCGGCGCGATGTCCGGCCCGCTGCACGGCGGCGCCCCCTCCCGCGTGCTCGGCATGATCGAGGAGATCGAGCGCACCGGCGACGCGACGGCCTGGGTCAAGAACGCCCTGGACAAGGGCGAGCGCCTGATGGGCTTCGGCCACCGCGTCTACCGCGCCGAGGACCCGCGCGCCCGCGTGCTGCGCCGCACCGCCAAGGAGCTCGGCGCGCCGCGCTTCGAGGTCGCCGAGGCGCTGGAGAAGGCCGCGCTGGAGGAGCTGCACAACCGCCGCCCCGACCGCGTGCTGGCCACCAACGTCGAGTTCTGGGCCGCCATCATGCTGGACTTCGCCGAGGTCCCGGCCCACATGTTCACCTCGATGTTCACCTGCGCCCGTACCGCCGGCTGGTCGGCGCACATCCTGGAGCAGAAGCGCACGGGCCGGCTCGTGCGCCCCGCCGCGCGCTACATCGGCCCCGGCCCGCGCCGCCCCGAGGAGATCGAGGGCTGGGACGCCATCGCCCGCTGACCGACCCCGGACGGTCGTCCGCCACACCGCCCCTGACCAGCGGGTCCGGCTCCGAGCCGGGCCCGCTGTCGGCGTTCCGGCAAGGGGGATCGCCATGCGAACCGGCAATGAAGATCACAGTCTCAGCGGGCGGACGACCGTACCCCGGCGCAGCCCTGCGCCGGTAGGCTGCGCGGGTGGCTCAGATCCAGATCCCCGCTGACATCAAGCCCGCAGACGGCCGTTTCGGCTGCGGACCGTCCAAGGTGCGCCCCGAGGCCCTGAGGGCCCTCGCCGCCACCCAGACCTCCCTGCTCGGCACCTCGCACCGCCAGGCCCCGGTCAAGAACGTGGTCAAGCGCGTGCGCGAGGGCGTGAGCAGCCTGTTCTCGCTGCCGGAGGGCTACGAAGTCGTCCTCGGCAACGGCGGCTCCACCGCCTTCTGGGACATCGCCGCCTTCGGCCTGGTGCGGGAGAAGTCCCAGCACCTGGACTTCGGCGAGTTCTCCTCGAAGTTCGCCTCCTCGGTCAAGGCCGCCCCGTGGCTGGCCGAGCCGAGCGTGATCAAGACCGCCCCGGGCACCCACCCGCTGCCGGTCGCCGAGGCCGGTGTGGACGTCTACGGGCTGACCCACAACGAGACCTCGACCGGCGTCGCGATGCCGATCCGTCGCCCGGCCGGCGCGGACGAGGGCTCGCTGGTCCTGGTGGACGCCACCTCGGGCGCCGGCGGCCTGCCGGTGGACATCACCGAGACGGACGTCTACTACTTCGCCCCGCAGAAGTCCTTCGCCTCCGAGGGCGGCCTCTGGCTGGCCACGTTCTCCCCGGCCGCCCTGGAGCGCGCCGCCGAGATCGCCGGCTCCGGCCGCTACATCCCGCCGTTCTTCTCGCTGCCGACGGCCATCGACAACTCGTCGAAGGACCAGACGTACAACACCCCGTCGATCGCCACCCTCTTCCTGCTGGCCGACCAGCTGGAGTGGCTGAACGGCAACGGCGGGCTGGACTGGGCGGTCGCCCGTACGGCCGACTCCTCGTCCCGGCTGTACTCCTGGGCCGAGAAGTCCGCCTTCGCCACCCCCTTCGTGGCGAACCCGGCGGAGCGCTCCCAGGTGGTCGGCACCATCGACTTCGACGAGTCGGTGGACGCCGCGGCCGTCGCCAAGGCACTGCGTGCCAACGGCATCGTGGACACCGAGCCGTACCGCAAGCTGGGCCGCAACCAGCTGCGGATCGCGATGTTCCCGGCGATCGACCCGGCGGACGTCGAGGCGCTCACCCACTGCATCGACTACGTGGTCGAGCAGCTCTGAGCACTCTCCGAGGCATGTGTGAGGGCCACCACCCGCCGGGTGGTGGCCCTCCCGCCGTTCAGGGGCTACCGGCCGTTCAGGGCGTACCGGCCGTTCACGGGCTACCGGCCGGCCAATGAGCTGATCAGCACGACGACCAGCAGCAGCACCAGGGTGCCGGAGACGATGCGCATTCGAGTCTTGGGATCCACAGTCAACGAGCGTACCTGCGGCTCACCCCCGGCCGGTCGGCGAGGCCGCCCCGCAGCGGCGGACGGGGACGGCGGCGAGCGCCTCGTCCGCACCCGAACCAGCAACGGCCGCACGGTAGTTATCCCGTTGACCGGCGCTCCGAGGGCCACCGCTACCATGACCCCCATCACCATCATGTGATCTTCACAAAATCAGGGGGAAACTCTCATGCGCGCATCCCGTGCGGCCGCCCTGGCGGCCCTCGTCCTCGCCGCGGGCACCGTCCTGCCCTCGGCCGCCACCGCCTCTGCCGCCGAAGGCCCCCAGGTCGGCGTCGACAGCACCTGGTTCCCGGTGTCGAACTACCGCATCCTGGACACCCGCGTCGGCAACGGCGCCCCGAGCGGCAAGGTCGGCCCCGACGGCGTCGTCAAGCTCGACATCCGGAAGATCCTCGGGCTCACCAGCGGCGCCACGCCCACCGCCGTCGTCATGAACGTCACGGCCGTCGGCGCGACCGACGAGAGCTTCGTCACCGCCTACCCCGACGGCGGCGCCCTCCCGACGGTGTCCAACCTGAACGTCTCCCCGGCGCACCAGGTCACCACCAACCGCGTGACCGTCCAGGTCGGCACCGACGGCTTCGTCGACCTCTACAACCACGTCGGCAACGTGCACCTGGTCGTCGACCTCCAGGGCTTCTACACCGCCAAGGGCGCCAACGGCTACCCGGGCGCGACCTTCACCCTGGGCACCCCCGCCCGCCTGCTGGACACCCGCACCGAGGTCGGCGGCCACCCGGGCAAGCTCACCGGCGGCGAGGACGGCGTCTTCCAGATGGACGTCTCCTCCGTCGCGCCCGGCGGCGGCGACCTGGTCGTCCAGGCCACCGTCACCGAGCCGACCCAGCCGGCCCACCTCACCATGTACCCGGCGCTCCAGGCCCCGTGGAGGACCTCCGACGTCAACTTCGACGCCGGGCAGACGGTCACCAACCTCTCCTACGTCTACGCCGGGCGGGACGGCCTCGCGCTCTACACCAACTCCGGTGCGACGCACGTGGTGATCGACTACATCGGCCAGTTCCAGAACCACGGCCTCAGCGGCGACGCCGGCACCCACGGCCTGTTCGTCCCGGCCAACCCGACCCGGGTGCTCGACACCCGCAAGGGCCTCGGCGCCCCGCAGGCCAAGCCCGGCCCCGGCTCCACCACCCGGGTGAAGGTCACCGGCCTCAACGGCGTGCCCGAGGGCGTCGCCGCCGTGGTGATCAACCTGACCGGTACCAACGCCGACCAGGACGGCCACATCACCGCCCTCAAGGCCGGCGACCCCGTCCCGGGGACGTCCAACCTCAACTACGCCGCCCGGCAGGACACCGCCGCCATGACCATCGTCCCGGTCAGCGCCGACGGCTTCATCGAGCTGTACAACCCGCACGGCACCGTGGACCTGGTGGCCGACGTCCAGGGTTACTACACCAACTGACCCGCCCGGCCCCGCCCGGGGAGCGGCGAGCACCCGCTCCCCGGGCTCCGCGTGTCAGCTCCAGTCCGCGAGCGCCCAGGAGCGCACCGACGCGTAGTGCGGGTGCCCGCCGCCCGGGTCGCTCCTCATCAGGTGCAGCTCGGCGGCGTCCCACTCCGGCCCCCGGTAGTCCGCCAGCGCCGCTGCCAGGCCCTCCAACTCGGCCGCGGCGACCCGCTGGACGGCCCGTCGGTGGCCGCGCGAGGAGCCGGCCCGGGCCAGCGTGAGGTGCGCGTGGAAGGCGAAGGTGTCGGCGGTCTCCGCGGTCACCTCGGCGGTGGCCTCGGTGACGGCCTCGGCCAGCCGGCGCAGCGCCCAGGACTGGCCCTCGACGCCGGCCCAGAGCACCCGGTCGCCGAACCGCCCGGCACCCGCGATCCGCAGCCGGTGCACCGGGTGGACCTCGGCGACGTCGGCCAGGCCCGCCTCCAGGTCCGGCAGCCGCTCGGCGGGCACCTCGCCGAGGAAGGCCAGGGTCAGGTGCCAGCCCTCGACGGTGGTCCAGCGCAGCCGGTCCGCCCCGGGCAGCCTGCGCACCGGCGCGACCGCGTCGGAGAGCCCCTGCAACGCCACGACCGGAGGAATCACCGCGACGAAAAGCCTCATGGCCCCATTTTCCGCTCTTCCCGCACGACCCGGATCGGGATAGAACAAGGTCCATGATCGATTCCAAGGCCTCGTCCAGCACGCCGCCCGGCACCCCGTCCGGCACCCCGTCCGGCACCCTGCGGATCCGCACCGGAGGCCCCGAGTCCGTCCCCGACATCCTCGCCCTGCTCGACGGCGCCGTGGCCTGGCTGGTCGGCCGGGGCCGCACCGGCCAGTGGGGCGACCAGCCGTTCAGCACCACGCCCGCCCGGGTCGAGCAGATCGAAGGGTACGGCCGCGAGCCGTTCCTGGTCCGCCTCGCCGTGGACGACGAGGGCCGTACGGTCGGCGCCTGCGTGCTGTCCGAGCAGCGCGGGAAGTACATCCCGGCGGTGGACGAGCCCGAGCTGTTCGTCCGCCTCCTGGTCACCGACCGCACCCGCAAGGGCGCGGGCATCGGCGCCGCGCTGATCGCCGACGCCGTCGAGGAGACCCGCCGCCGCGGCATTGGCCTGCTGCGGGTGGACTGCTACGCCGGCGGCGACCGCGAGCTGGTCGCGCAGTACCGGGCGCTGGGCTTCACCGAGACCGAGAGCTTCGAGGTCGAGCAGCCGAACGGCGTCTGGCCCGGCCAGGTCCTCGCGATCCGGCTCTGAGCCCCGTTCCGGGTTCCCCGGAGGTCCCGTCGACCTCCGGGGAAACCCGACGAGCCATCAGCAGGCAGGCGCCAGTTCGGACTTGACGGCCGTACGCGTCCGCGGCACGAAGGCCACCACCCTGCCGCCGCGGCCCGGGTGCAGGTCGAAGCGCACCCGCAGGTCAGCGCTGCGGGCCAGCACCAGGCCGACCGCTCCGGCCGCCAGCGCGGACACCAGCCCGCAGGCCAGCAGGCCGAGCCGGGGCCCGTACGAGGCGGTCACCCAGCCGACGATCGGGGCGCCGATCGGCGTGCCGCCGGTGAAGACCAGCACCAGCAGGCCCATCACCCGGCCGCGCATCTCGGGGTCGGTGGCCAGCTGCAGCATGGAGTTGACCGAGGTGTTGAAGGTCAGCCCGAACACCCCGATCAGCATCAGCAGCAGCGCGAAGGTCCAGTAGTCGGGCGCGAACGCCGCGACCACCTCCAGCGCGCCGAAGGCCAGCGCCGCGCCGACCAGCCGGCGCAGCCTCGGCGCGCCCCGGCGGGCGGCGAGCAGCGCACCGGCCAGCGAGCCGACCGCCATCGCGGTGTTCAGCAGGCCGTACTGGCCGGCGCCGACCTTGAAGGTGTCGTACGCGAAGCCGGAGAGCAGCGTCGGGAAGTTGAACCCGAAGGTCCCGATGAACCCGGCCAGCACCATCGGCCAGAGCAGTTCGGGCCGTTCCCTGACGTAGCGCAGGCCCTCCCGCAGCTGGCCCTTCTCACGGGCGATCGGCTCGGTCGGGCGCAGCTCGCTCTCCCGCATCGCCAGCAGGCCGCCGATCACGGCGGCGAAGGACAGCGCGTTGACGGCGAAGGCCCAGCCGCTGCCGACCGCGGCGATCAGCAGGCCGGCGACGGCGGGGCCGACCAGCCGGGCGGTCTGGAAGTTGGCGGCGTTCAGGCTGACCGCGTTGGCGAGGTCCTTGGGCCCGACCATCTCGGAGACGAAGGCCTGCCGGGTCGGGTTGTCCACCACGGTGACCAGACCGAGCAGCAGCGCGAAGGCGTACACGTAGTACGGCGTCACCACGTCGCCGATGGTCAGCACGGCCAGGCCCGCGGCGAGCAGGCCCATCGCGCCCTGGGTGTAAATCAGCAACCGGCGCTTGGGCATCCGGTCGGCGAGCACGCCGCCGAAGAGACCGAGCAGCAGCATCGGCAGGAACTGCATGGCGGTGGTGATGCCGACCGCGAGCGGGCTGCCGGTGAGGCTCAGCACCAGCCAGTCCTGGGCGATCCGCTGCATCCAGGTGCCGGTGTTGGACACCACCTGGCCGGCGAAGTAGTAGCGGTAGTTGCGAACGCGCAGGGAGGAGAACATCCCCCCGGGCCTGGTGAAACGGGCGCCTGTGGGAGATGGGAGGGGCCGAGCGATGGGGGTCCCCCCGGCCGGAGGCTGGGGGATCGTCGCCAGACGGGTGGTGGCGGGCGACGGGCGGGACGCGTTGCTTCGGCCCTGAGCGGCGGAGTCCGCCGCGGTGCGTTCGTCGGGGTCGTCGTCGCCGCTGCCGGGCAGCCCCGTGGGGGCGGGTGCCTGGGCGTCGGCGGCCGCGGTGCTCGCCGCGGCGGGGTCGGTGGTCGGATCGTCGGTACGGATGGCGGCGGCGCTGGCTGCGGCCGGCGGTGTCACGGTGGTCTCCCCTCGTGGCGCGACGGCCATGGCGGTGGCCGTCGCGCTCCTGGTGTCGGTGGTCGGTCCTGCGGTGATGCTGGCTCCTTCTCCTCCCGGCGGCCGGCCGGGTTCGGTGTGCCCCTGAGGTGTACGAGCTGCAGGTGTGCGAGCTACAGGTGTGCGAGCTTGTAGAGCACGGGCGCGGCCTCCCGGAGGACGGCCCATTCCTCCTCGTCGAGCCCTTGGGCGAGCTCGGCGAGCCAGACGTTCCGGCGTCGACGACTCTCCGCGAGGATCGTCTCGGCCTGCTCGGTGCTGCTGACGACCACCTGTCGGCGGTCCTCGGGATGCGGCTCGCGCCGCACCAGCCCCTTCTCCTCCAGCATCGCGACGATCCTGGTCATCGAAGGAGGCTGCACGTGCTCCTTCCGGGCGAGCTCACCCGGCGTCGCCTTCCCGCACCGGGCGAGGGTGCCCAGCACTCCCATCTCGGTGGGACTGAGCGACTCCTCCACCCGCTGGTGTTTGAGTCGTCGGGAGAGGCGCATCGTGGACGACCGCAGCTGACTGATCGCTGCGAGGTCCTGCTCGGACATCTCGGGCATCTCTTTAGCCTACGTCATTACTCTCGCTAAGGAAAATGGGATCCCGCCGCGCCGGAGCATCGACCCGGTGCCATATTGGTCATGGGACTCAGGTCTCGACTCCCGGCCTCAGGTCTCGACTCCCAGAAGGGCCGACCAGCCATGTCCGACCTCGCCTCCGAGCAGTCCGCGCCGTCCTCGCAGGCCACGCCGTCCGCATCGGCCGACCGGGACGCACAGGGCGACACCGGCTTCGCCCGGCTCGCCATGGTCACCATCGACTGCGCCGACCCGGTCGCGCTGGCCGCGTTCTACGGCGAGCTGCTGGGGTGGGAGACCCGGCACACGGACGAGAACTTCGCGATCCTCGACAACCCGGAGGGCGGCAGCCCGCTGGGCTTCGGGCGGGTGAACGGGTACCGGCCGGAGCCGTGGACGCAGCCGGACGGCAGCAAGCACTTCCACCTGGACTTCTACGTGGACGACCTGGAGGAGTCCACCGCGAAGGCGCTCGCGCTCGGCGCGACCGAGCCCGCCTACCAGCACGGCCGCACGCTCAGGGTGCTGATCGACCCGGCCGGCCACCCGTTCGGGCTGGCTCCGTTGGAGTAAGGCACAAAGGGACCGGTGGGGCATGCGCAGGCGATGTCAGGGCTTGGTGCCAAGATCATGCAGACCCCGTAAAGGCCCTCCCTGACCTGGGAGTTCACCAAAACCACGAACATTGTGCGAGCGCCGGGTTGTGGCTACTCTCCCCCGTTGTCAGGGGCACCACACGCCAGGCTCCCCTCGGCGGACCGGGCCCCCGTTCCGTGCCCGTTGCCGCACGCCCTTCCCCGGCCGCTCTCGGCCGACCGCGTCCGTCCCAGCCCTGGCGCCCTCAACCCCCCGTCCAGGGAGTTCCATTGGGTGCGATCCACCATGCCGACCACGGCTGGGTGACACCGGCGGTCTCGTACTTCGTCGCCTGCCTCGGCTCCTTCGTGGCCCTGCGCAGCGCCCGCTGGGCGCTCATCTCCACGGGCCGCACCCGGGCCGTCTGGCTGCTCTTCGCGTCGACCTCGCTCGGCGCCGGGATCTGGTCCATGCACTTCATCGCGATGCTCGGCTTCTCGGTGACCGGCGTCGAGATCAGCTACCAGCCCGGGCTGACCGTGCTCAGCCTGCTGGTCGCCGTCGCCGTGGTCGGCGTCGGGCTCTTCACCGTCGGGTACTGGCGCCGGCGGCCCGTCCTGGCGCTGCTGGCCGGCGGGCTGACCACCGGCCTCGGGGTCGCCGCGATGCACTACCTGGGCATGGCCGCGATGGTCCTGCCCGGGCACCTCGGCTACGACCACGTCACGGTGGCCCTCTCGGTCGGCATCGCCGTGTTCGCGGCGACGGCCGCGCTCTGGGCCGCGCTGAACATCCGCGGCACGCTCGCCGTGCTGGCGGCGGCGCCGGTGATGGGCGTGGCGGTCTGCGCGATGCACTACACGGGCATGGCGGCGCTCTCCGTCCGGCTCGACCTCTCGCACTCCACCGCGGGCGGTGTGATGGCGCTGCAGTTCATCTTCCCGCTCGGGGTCGGGCTCGGCTGCTACGTCTTCTTCGGCTCGCTGGCCTTCGCCGTCTCCCCGAGCCGCCCCGACTCGCAGCCCCTGCTGGCCGGTCCGGCCGCCCCGCTGCCCCCGCGGGCGCCCCGCGTCCCGGAGCAGCGGCAGCGGCGGCAGGGACAGGCGCAGCGGCGGCCGCGGCTGGACGAGGCCGGCGCCCGGCGCTGAGCATCGGAGCGGGGGAACACGGGAGCACCCGGGCGGGGGAGCACGGGTGCAAGCGGGGGCGGGGACGGAACGACCGTCCCCGCCCCCGTTCCGTCACTCGGGCCGCCCCAGCAGCCCGGTCAGGTGCTCCGGCGTGGCCACCGGGCAGACCTTGTGCACGAAGTCCCGCCGCAGCGCGTGGTACGGCTCGTCCGCCCGGTAGAAGTTGGCGTGCATCCGCCGCAGTTCCGCCTCCCGGTAGGCGGCCAGCGGCTTCTCCTCCTCGTCGGCGGCCCGGCTCCGCTTCTTGTCCACCAGCCGCCCGGTGAGCTCCGGCGAGGCGGCGATCCGGGCCGCCTCGCGGGCCACCCAGCGACGGAACTCCGCCGCGTCGCCGCCGGCCGTACGGTCCACCAGGCCGATCCGGCGGGCGTGTTCGGCGCCGATCGGCAGCGCCTCGGTGGTGAGCCGCTCGGCCTGCTCCGCGCCGACCCGGCGCGGCAGGGTGTACGTCCAGTACTCGGAGCCGTACAGGCCCATCAGGCGGTAGTGCGGGTTGAGCACCGCCGAGTCGCGGCACCACACCTCGTCGGCGGCGAGCGCCGCCATCAGCCCGCCGGCCGCCGCGTTCCCGGCCAGGGCGGCGACGGTGACCTTGTCCGTGGTGGTCAGGACGGCCTCGACGAAGTCGTCCATCGCGTTGATGTTCTCCCAGGACTCCAGCGCCGGGAAGGCCGCGCCCTCGATGACGTTGAGCTGGATCCCGTTGGAGTAGAAGTCCCGGGGCGCTCCGAGCACCAGCACCGAGGTCGGCCGGTCGGCCGCCTCGCGGTAGGCGGCGAGCAGCCGACGGCACTGCTCGGTGCTCACCGCCCCGCCCGCGTGGGCGAATTCGAGGTAGCCGACGTCGCCCTCCTCGCGGTAGCGCAGCTCCGACCAGGTGTCACGGCGGGCGGCCGCCTCCGCGGTCACCGGCACCTCGCGGACCCGGTACAGCTCCTCGGCGAGGACCGTCGCCGCCGGCAGCTTGAAGGTGGCGGGCCCGCCGGGGATGCGGCGCGGGCGCAGCTGCGGGATCCACACCGCGCCGTCCACGGTGGCCCGGCAGATCGCGCCGTCCCGGGTGGCCAGCACGGCGCCGGGCACCGGGCCGCGCAGCCGGTCCTCGGGGTGGCCGCCGTGCAGGAAGAACTCCCGCCCGTACAGCTCGTCCAGCACGCCGGGCTGGGAGTCGGCGGCGCGCAGCTTGCGCAGCACGGTGGCGGTGTCGTCCTGCTCCCAGTCGATCCGCCGGACCTCCTGGCGCAGGAAGGGCCGCAGTTCGCCGTGCACGTCGGGTCGGTCGTAGTCCAGCGGCTCGGGGGTGAACAGTCCGCCCTCGAAGCGCTGGACGGCCAGCAGGACGGCCTCCACGGCGGCGTCGGCGACCTCGCCGCGGTACAGCTCGCTCTTGCCGCAGTCGGGGACGGGGAACTCGACGGACGCCCAGATGTCGCCGGCGTCCATCTCCTCGACGGCCTGCAGCACGGTCACGCCCCAGCGCTCCGCCCCCTCGGTGATCGCCCAGTCGAGCGAGGAGGGGCCGCGGTCGCCCTTGGGGCCCGGGTGCACGATCAGGACGGTACGGGTGGACCAGATGTCCCGCGGCACGGCCTTGGTGAGCATCGGGCAGACGATCAGTTCGGGGTCGGTGCGTTCCACCGCCGCCCTCATCTGTTCGTCGCCGAGGGCGAGTTGGACGGCGACCTGGTGGCCGCGCTCGCGCAGCTCGGTGTGGACGCGCTGGGTCAGGCTGTTGAACGCACTGGCGATCAGGAGAATGCGCAAGGGGGGCCTCCGGCGGTACAGGGGTCGCGCGGAGGCGATGAAACCAGGGCATGGACACGTAACGATTACGGTCCGTACCTCGGCGCTCTACCCTCACGCACCCCGCACACCTGTGATGCCGGCGTGGTCCGCGCTTCGCGGTATCTCCCCAGCCTCTTCCCCGAGTTGGACTGGCGCCGGACACACCGACGCGCACCGCGCGGGCCTCCCGGCACCCGCCCGACCCGCGCCGGGCTGCTCGGCGACCTACTTGGGGAACGCCCGGCGGGCCCGCCAGGTGGTGTGCTCGCGGGAGACGGCGTCCTCCGCCTCCGCGGCCAGCCGGGCCCAGCGCGCCTCGGCGTCGGGCGCCCGGACGTCCAGGTCGGAGAGCTGGTTGCCGACGTTCTCCAGCTCGCGCGCGGCCAGCTGGTAGGCGGTGGCCAGCGGACGGAGCTGCTTGAGCTGCGTCCAGGCGATGATCGAGGCCGCCGCGGCGGAGCTGACCCCGAAGACGTGCACCTGCAGCGCGCCGGTGGCCTGGGCGACGGCCGCCGCCGCGCCGATGATGATCAGCGCCGCGATGCCGAGCCCCCAGGAGACCGCCTGCGAGTCGCAGGCCTCGGCCCGGGAGCGGTACCAGGTGCGCTGGCCCTCGACCCGGGTGCGCAGGTAGAGGGTGCGCCGGGCGGTCAGGCCCTCGGCGCGCAGCCGCCGCATCTCCGGGGTGATCTCGGCGACGGTCTCGGGCGGCACGATCTCCGGGTCCTCGAAGGCCCGCAGCACGTCCTCGACCTGGAGCAGGTAGCCGCGGTCCACGTCCGCGGACTCGGCCTCGCCGTCGAACGGCCGGGCCCGGACGGTGTACTTCCAGGCCAGCGTCTTGACCGACTCGGCCGCCGCCCGGGCCTCGTACCAGCGCCCCTGCGGGTTGCTGCGGCGCAGCCGGGACCAGAAGTAGCCGGCCACCAGGAAGGCGGCCACCGAGAACAGCGGCCAGACGTCGGGGTCGCCGTCGTGCTCCGGGCCGGGGAACGACCCGATCAGCGCGGCGATCACCAGCATCGCGATCAGTCCGCGGTACCAGCGCAGCGTCTCGCGCTGGCCGTCCAGCGAGGCCTTGTCCGCCGTCCGGAACAGCTCCGGCAGCAGCTGCGCCTCGACTCCCCCGGGCGGATCCTGTTGCACCATCGGTCGAGTCCCTCCCCCTTCTCCGTCCAGCCAGTATTCCCTCCGCCAACTGGCCTACACAGGCGCCTTTTTGACACCTTCCCGGCGGCGCGCCCTTGCCTTGCCGATCTTGTAACCGATATAAACGGTTACATGCCGCTGCACTGGAAGCTCGTCATCGACTGCACCGACCCGCACCGCCAGGCCGCCTTCTGGGCCGCCGCCCTGGAGTACACGCTGGAGGACCACGGCCCGCTGGTCGCCCGCCTGGTCGCGGCCGGCGCCGTCGGCCCGGACGCCACCACCGAGGTGGACGGCCACCCCGCCTGGCGCACCCTCGCCGCCGTCCGCCACCCCGAGGACCCCTTCGACCCCGCCTCGGACACCGGCCTGGGCCGGCGCATCCTCTTCCAGGCCGTCCCCGAGCCCAAGCAGGCCAAGAACCGCCTGCACCTCGACGTCCACCCCGGCCCCGGCGAGCGCACGGCGACCGTCACCCGCCTCGAAGCCCTCGGCGCCACCGTCCTGCACCACGTCGACCAGCCCGGCGGCGCCTGGACCGTCATGCAGGACCCCGAGGGCAACGAGTTCTGCGTCCACTGACCGGCCGAAAACCGCCCCGGCCCGCCCCCGAAAACCACCCCGGCCCCGCACCCGAAACGGGTGCGGGGCCGGGTCGGGCCGGGTGCGGGTCAGAGCAGGCCGAAGGCCGGCATCAGGTAGTAGAAGGCGAACACCCCGGCCACCACGTACAGCGGGACCGGCACGGTGCGGCCGCGGCCGACGGCCAGGCGCAGGACGCAGAAGGCGATGAAGCCGAAGCCGATGCCGTTGGTGATGCTGTAGGTGAACGGCATCATCACGATGGTCAGGAAGGCCGGGATCGCGATCGTGTAGTCGGCCCAGTCGATCTCCTTGACCGAGTTGGCCAGGATCAGGAAGCCGACGGTGACCAGGGCCGGGGTGGCGGCCTGGGCGGGGACCATGGTGGCGAGCGGGGTCAGGAAGAGCGCCACCACGAAGAGCAGGCCGGTGACGATCGAGGCGAAGCCCGTCCGGGCGCCCTCGCCGACGCCCGCGGTCGACTCCACGAAGCAGGTGTTGGCGGAGGAGGAGGTGGCGCCGCCGGCCGCGGTGGCGATGCCGTCGACCATCAGGATCCGGTTGATGCCGGGCAGGTCGCCCTTCTCGTCCAGCAGGTGGGCCTCGTCGGCCACGCCGAGGATGGTGCCCATCGCGTCGAAGAAGCACGACATCAGCACGGTGAAGACGAAGAGGCAGCCGGTCAGCACGCCGACCTTCTCGAAGCCGCCGAACAGGCTGACCTTGCCGACCAGTCCGAAGTCCGGCGCGGCGACCGGGTTGCCCGGCCAGGTCGGGACGGTCAGGCCCCACTTGAGCGCCGGGATGTCGACCAGCTTGTCGATCACCACGGCGAGCGCGGTGGAGACCGCGATGCTGATCAGGATCGCGCCGGGTACCTTGCGGATCACCAGGATCAGGGTGAGCAGCAGGCCGACGACGAAGACCAGGACGGGGAAGCCGAGCAGGTGCCCGTTGCCGCCGAGCTGCAGCGGGACGGTGGTGTGCGCGGCGTCCGGGATGCGGCTGACGAAGCCGGAGTCGACCAGGCCGACCAGGCTGATGAACAGGCCGATGCCGATCGCGATGGCCTTGCGCAGTCCGAGCGGGACGGCGTTCATGACCCGCTCGCGCAGCCCGGTGGCGACCAGCAGCATGATCGCGAAGCCGGCCAGGACGACCATGCCCATGGCGTCCGGCCAGGTCATCTTGGGGGCGAGCTGGAGCGCCACGATGGTGTTGACGCCGAGTCCGGCGGCCAGGCCGATCGGGACGTTGCCGATGACTCCCATCAGCAGGGTGGTGAGCCCGGCGGTGAGAGCGGTGGCGGTGACCAGCTGGGCGCTGTCCAGGTGGGCCCCGGTCATGTCCGTGGCGCTGGCCAGGATGATCGGGTTCAGTACCAGGATGTACGCCATGGTGAAGAAGGTGGCGATGCCGCCGCGGATCTCACGCGGCAGCGTGGAGCCGCGCTCGCTGATCCGGAAGTAGCGGTCGACGGCGCCGGTGGGGGGCTGGGGCGCGGCGTCGGCGGGTTCGGGCGACTCGGTGGTCGGCTGGACCACAGGCATGCGTGCGTCCTCTGTGGGGGAGCTGAGGAGAGGGTGGTGAACGCCCGGGGCGACGGTGGCCGGGCTCAGAGCATTCAGTATGGTTTCCCGGTCGCACACGCGCTATCTTCGCGCGTAGAGCCAGGCAGGGCCCGGGAAAGTCCGCGGCCGGGCCGGGAAAGCTCCGGCGAGGCCTGCCAAAGTCCGGCAGGCCTCGGGAAAATCCGACAGGCCCCCCCGCCGCCCCGTACGCTAGGCCCCATGCCCAAGACGCCGCTGCACCCCTCGCCCCCTCCGCTGGAGGCCAACGACGTCGCCATCGTCGGCGGCGGCACGGTGGTGTGGTTCGTCGCCTTCCTCGCCCTGCTCCCCTTCCAGGGCACCCTCTCCGAGCACGGCCACGGCACCTGGCCGTGGATCTGCCTCTCCGGCGGCCTGCTCGGTCTGATCGGCCTCTGGTACTGCCGCGCCCGCCGGGACGCGATCGCTCGCAGCCGCGCCGCCGAGGCGGCCCGGACGGCCGGGAGCGCGGCGGAGGGCAACGGTCAGGACCCGGCCACCCAGTCGGACTGAATAGTCCTTTAGTAGCACGCATCGGACAAAAGGCGCCCGTAGAGTCGGTGCCATGACGCAGCCTGCCCAGCCAGCGGAAGAGCGGCCGACGGACGGCGAGCACCCGGACGGAGCCCACCCCCTCGGGCTGCTGCCCGGCCGGCGCGGCGGCCTGACCACCGCCGAGGTGGCCGAGCGGGTCACGAAGGGGCAGGTCAACGACGTCCCGGTACGGTCCAGCCGCTCCACCAAGGAGATCGTCCGGGCCAACGTCTTCACCCGCTTCAACGCGATCATCGGCGTGATGTTCGGGATCATCCTGGTCGTCGGACCGATCCAGGACGGCCTGTTCGGCCTGGTCATCGTCGCCAACACGGCGATCGGCATCATCCAGGAGCTGCGCGCCAAGAAGACCCTGGACAGCCTGGCCCTGATCGGCGAGGCCCGCCCGCAGGTCCGCCGGGACGGCACCGTCCAGCAGATCGGCGTCTCCGAGATCGTCCTCGACGACACCGTGCTGCTCGGCATCGGCGACAAGGTGATCGTGGACGGCGAGGTCACCGAGGCGGAGGGCCTGGAGGTCGACGAGTCGCTGCTCACCGGCGAACCCGACCCGGTCCTCAAGCAGCCCGGCGCCCAGGTGATGTCCGGCAGCTTCGTGGTGGCCGGCGCGGGCGCGTTCACCGCGACCAGGGTCGGCCGCGAGGCCTACGCGGCGCAGCTCGCCGAGGAGGCCAGCAAGTTCACCCTGGTGAAGTCGGAGCTGCGCAGCGGCATCGACAGCATCCTGCGGTTCATCACCTACCTGCTGATCCCCACCGCGATCGGTCTGATCATCAGCCAGCTGGCCGTCGAGGGCCGGGACTGGCGCGAGGCCGTGCGCCGCATGGTGGCCGGCATCGTCCCGATGGTCCCCGAGGGCCTGGTGCTGCTGACCTCGGTGGCCTTCGCGATCGGCGTGATCCGGCTCGGCCGCAAGCAGTGCCTGGTCCAGGAGCTGCCGGCGATCGAGGGCCTGGCCCGGGTGGACACCGTCTGCCTGGACAAGACCGGCACCCTCACCGAGGGCGGCATGGACGTGATCGACCTGCGGGTGCTCTCGAACGGGGAGCCCGCCGTCCTCGACCCGGACACCATCAAGCACGCGCTCGCCGTGATGGCCGGCGCCGACGCCCGCCCCAACCCGTCCATGCAGGCGGTCATCGACGCGTACGGGCGCGGCGACGGCGACGACGCGCGCGGCCGCAACGGCTGGCGGGTGATCGAGGCAATGCCCTTCTCCTCCGCCCGCAAGTGGAGCGGCGTGCAGCTGCTGGAGCCGCAGGGCGGCGAGGCCAGCTGGCTGCTCGGCGCCCCCGACGTGCTGCTACCCGCCGGGCACCCGGCGCTGGCCGAGGTGGACGAACTGGGCGCCAAGGGCCTGCGGGTGCTGCTGCTGGGCCGTACGCCCGACCCGCTGGACTCCCCCGACCCGGCCGCCGGCCTCACCCCGCTCGCGCTGGTGGTGCTGCAGCAGCGGCTGCGCGGCGACGCCGCCGACACCCTGCGGTACTTCGAGGGGCAGCGGGTCCGGGCCAAGGTCATCTCCGGCGACGCGGCGGTCTCGGTCGGCGCGGTCGCCTCCCACCTGGGCCTGCCCGGCGCCGACCGGCCGCTGGACGCCCGCACCCTGCCCACCGACCCCGAGGAGCTGGCCGAGACCGCCGACCGGACCAGCGTCTTCGGCCGGGTCACCCCACAGCAGAAGCGCCAACTGGTCGGGGCGCTGCAGTCCCGCGGCCACACCGTGGCGATGACCGGCGACGGCGTCAACGACGTGCTCGCGCTCAAGGACGCCGACATCGGCGTGGCGATGGGCACCGGCTCCGACGCGACCAAGGCGGTCGCCCAGATCGTGCTGCTGAACGACTCCTTCGCGACCCTGCCCTCGGTGGTCGCCGAGGGCCGCCGGGTGATCGGCAACATCGAGCGGGTCGCGTCGCTGTTCCTGGTGAAGACGGTCTACTCGGTGCTCCTGGCGCTGCTGGTGATCTTCACCCACTCCCCGTACCCGTTCCTGCCCCGGCACTCCACCGTGCTGTCCTCGCTCACCATCGGCGTGCCGGCTTTCTTCCTGGCCCTCGCGCCCAACAACGAGCGGGCCCGCACCGGCTTCGTGAAGCGGGTGCTGCGCCTGGCGATCCCCGGCGGCGCCATCGCCGGGACGGGCACCTTCGTCGCCTACGCGCTCGCCCGCGCCAACCACACGACCGACCTCAAGGCCGACACCAGCGTGGCCACCCTGACGCTCTTCCTGATCGCCATCTGGGTCCTGGCCATCGTCGCCCGCCCGTACAGCTGGTGGCGGCTGCTGCTGATCGGCGCCATGGGCGGAGCGTTCTCGCTGGTCCTGCTGGTGCCCGCGCTGTCCGACTTCTTCCAGCTCTCCCTGGTCGGCACCCGCGACCCCTGGGTGGGCGTCTGCATCGCGGTGGTCTGCGGCATCGCCCTGGAGGTCACCTGGCTCGTCCTGAAGCGCCGCGGCCTGGAGTGAGCGGCCCGGCGCGAGCGGCCCGGGTGCGGGCCCGAGTACGGGTAGCGTGGCCACGGAGGGGGTGCCACACATGGCGGACACACACGGGGATTCCGAGCGCGAGACCGGGCAGGTGGAGGCCTTCGCCGCCTTCCTGGCCGGCCTGCTGGCGGCCGGGCTGACGGTGCTGGTGCTGCTGGGCGGCAGCTGGCTGATGAACGCCGACGAGCTGACCGCGCCCTCGCGGCCGTGGATCCCGACGG
The DNA here is from genome assembly GCF_900199205.1 of Streptomyces sp. 1331.2. Classification (NCBI taxonomy): domain Bacteria; kingdom Bacillati; phylum Actinomycetota; class Actinomycetes; order Kitasatosporales; family Streptomycetaceae; genus Streptomyces; species Streptomyces sp. 1331.2. The sequence continues at coordinate 3,221,037 of NZ_OBMJ01000001.1, forward strand.
CCCTGAAGGCCCTGGTGGCGGCCGTCTGGCCGGCCACCACCGTCCTCGTCTACCTCCGGCTCAAGCGTCGTCGGCGGGGGCGGGCCTGAGGCTCAGCCCTCGAAGTCCCGGGCCGCCGACAGCTCGTACGCCCGGTCCGGCTCGCTGAGCGCGGCCAGCACCTCGAAACGCCGGTGCCACTGCCCGACCGACCAGGCGAGCCCGGCCGCCAGGCCCTCCGGGGTGGCCGCGTGCAGCAGCCCGGGCACCGGCGGGACCTCGAACTCGTCGTCCTCGTCGTCGGCCTCGGCCAGCTCCGGGTCGTACGGCGGCTCCGGGGCGTCCGCCCCGGTGTCCCACCGCCAGTCGACCGCCGCCTCGGCGCCGTCCGGCCCGACGACCAGCAGCTCCTCGTGCTCCTCGTAGGCGACCGGGCAGCCGGGCAGCAGCTCCCGCACCACGGCCGGGACGCGGTGCAGCACGCCCTCGGAGAGCACCCGGCCGCCGGCCACCTCGCTGGCCAGCGACACGTGCAGCCGCTCGGCGAGGTCGGCCGCGAGCGCCGGGGCGACCGGCAACAGCGGGTACGGGTGCAGCAGTTGGACCAGGTCGGGGGCGTCCGCGACGACCGCCTCGGTGGCGTCCACCACCACGGTGTGGTCCGGCCGGCGCCCGGTGTCCGGGTCCAGCGGCGGCAACGCCCGTACCACGTCCAGCGGTTCGATCCGCTCGCGGTCCACCCGGGCCAACGCGCTGTGGATGCCGTGCAGTTGGCGGTGGCCGACCTCGGCGGCCGGGTCGGTCAGCCGGTCCAGCAGCTCGTCCGGGCCGTGCAGCTCGGCGAGCAGCGCGGCCAGCGTGGTGCGCACCCCGAGGGCGTGCAGGAACTGCTCGTCCAGGGTGGTGCGCGCCTCGTCGTAGAGGCCGCGCAGCAGCGGGTCGGCGCCGGCGGCCCGCAGACCGGCGGGCTCGCGGCCGTCCAGCACCGGGTGGTCGCGCAGCCACCACGCGGTGTACGGCGGCAGGTCGGCGTACGTGCCGTCCGGCAGCAGCGTGCGCACCGGGGCGACCACGGCGTCCCGGTACGGCGGGCGGGCCAGCGCGGCCAGCGCCTCGGGCCAGGCGTCGTCGTCCACCAGGTCGAGGTCGCGCACCGCCAGTAGTTCGGCGGCCACCGGCGGGACGCCGACCGCCTCGTCCGCCTGCAGCGCCTCCAGGGCGTCCTCGGCCCAGTCGGCGAGCCCGTCCGGCGCCTCGTCCAGCAGGCCGGTGGGGTGGCCGCCGGCCGCCCGGTCGGCCGGGACGGTGGGGTCCAGCCGCTCCAGGTCGTCCGGGTCGAGCACCACGTCCTCGGCGCGCACCAGCACGAAGTCGGCCAGCACGCCGACGGCCGCCAGCACCTCGGGGCCCCAGCGCTCCAGCAGCTCGTCGTCCACCCAGCCGGCGTCCTCCTCGCGCGCGAGCGCGGCGAACGGGCTTCCGGGCAGCACCAGTTCGCCCGCGCGGGCCGGCTCGCCCTCGTCGTCGAGCAGCGCCAGCCGGGCCAGCCAGGGGTGCTCGCCCGGCTCCGGGTCGGCGGCCTTCACCAGGGCCAGGACGGCGTCGGCGAGTTCGAGCGCGGCGTCCAGGTCGTCCTCGGCCAACTCGAACGAACGGGCGACGGCGGCCCGCACCTCGGGGGTGTCCAGCACCCCGGCCGGGGTGGCGGTGCCGGCGCCGAGCTTGGCCAGCAGCGGGTGGGCGGCCTCGGGGTGGGCCAGCCGCAGGTCGAGCGCGGCGAGCGCGCCGGCCAGCGACTCGGGGTAGCCCGGGAAGGCCGCCCAGTCGGCGTCCTCGGAGGGCAGCAGGACGCGCCGCGGCCCGGTCACCGTCCGGCCGTCGGCCAGCGGTACGGGCAGCGCGCCCAGCGCCTCCGGGTCGGCCCCGCCGAGCGCCGCGTACAGGTTGCGCCACCAGGCGGGCTCACGGTCCAGGCCGCCGAGCTGGTCGACCACGTCCGCCAGCGGCACCCGGCGCACGTTCAGCACCCGCAGCTCGGAGCGGCGCTCCAGGCCGGCCGGCAGCAGCCCGGGGAAGATCGGCGCCAGCGCCTCGACCACCGAGCCGTCGGCGCCCTCCAGCAGCGTCGCGTCCCGGGGCCGCAGCGCGGGCGTGCCCTCCTCGACCGGCGCCGGGTGCGGCAGGAACGGCGTGCCGGGCAGCCGGGACAGCACGGCCGCGCGCAGCGCGTTGTCCAATGCGCCCTGGCCGAGCGGACCGGGGACGAGCCCCAGCGAGCCGAGGTCGGCGCCGCGGGCGCGCAGCAGATCGGCGTAGCTGTCGGCGGCGCGCTCGGTGAGGAAGTCGGCCAGCGGGCCGGGCGCGACGTGCCGGCGGGTGGAGTCCAGCGGGTAGGAGGCGATCAGCAGCGCGGGCAGGCCGATCGGCTCGTCGCTGGGGGTGGGCGCGTGCAGCACGGAGGCGATGCCGGGCTGCTGCGGGGTGCCGTCCGCGGCGACCGGGACGGCCCAGGTCACCGTCCAGTACGGGCGGGCGCGCTCCTCGGTGGGCCGGTCGGCGAGCAGGTCGGCGGCCAGGGCGCCGGAGGCGCCGGCGGTCTGCCAGAGCGTCCGCCGCAGCCGTCCGCCCGCGTCGTCGGTGACGGTGACCTCGGTGACGCCGTCCGGGCGGGGCTCGGCGGCGGCCCGGGTGAGCGTCCGGGTGCCCTCCGGGGTCTCCACCACGACCTCGGCGAGGCCGGGCAGGGTGAGCAGCAGCGCGTCGTCGATCCCGGCCAACAGGCGGCGGGTCAGGTCCTCGGCGGCGGCGTCCCGCAGCGGCAGCACCACCACCGTGTCGTAGCCCTCGGGCGCCGGGCCCTCGGCGGCGAACGGCAGCCGCAGCAGCGGCACGTGGCCGTCCCGGCGGCGCAGCTCGTCGGCCAGTGCGGGCTGCGCCTCGGCCAGCGCCCGGGCCTCGCCGAGCGACCAGCGCACCCCGCCGGCGGCGCTGAGCACGGCCGGCTCGTCGGTGACCGCGAGGACGGCGGCGAACCCGACCCCGAAACGGCCGACGACGGGCTCCTCGCCGCGCTTGGAGGAGGCCCGCAGGGTGGACAGCGACTCGACGGCGGTCGCGTCCAGCGCGGCGCCGGTGTTGGCGGCGGCCAGCACGCCGTCGGCGAGGGTCAGCCGCAGCCGCCCGGGGCCGTGCCCGGCGCGGACCGCCGCGTCGGCCGCGTTCTGCGCCAACTCGACCACCAGGCGGTCCCGGTAGCCGCCGAGCGCCAGCTCCTCCTCGGCGTTGGCGTCCTCCCGGAACCGGGCCGGCGAGGCGGCCCAGGCGTCCAGCACCCGCCGGCGCAGCGCGGCGCTCCCGAAGGGGTCCGCGAGGTGCTCGTCCGTGCTGCTGCCGATGATCCGAGGTTCCACTGGACCTGCCACCTTCCGCCGCCCTGTACGTCGTAGGGCATTCTTCCCTGCCCCACCGACTGCTCCCGACCACGGCCCGGGATCACCGCCGCCCCGCCCGGGAAACGCCGACGGCCCGCACCACTCGGCGAGTGGGCGGGCCGCCGGACGTGCCTGCTCAGGAGTGGCCGAGCTCCTCGGCCGGGGCGTCCGGCTCGACCGAGCCGGAGGTGCGGTCCGGGTGGAGCTGCAGGGGCTCGACCACCAGCTCGTCCAGGATCAGCTCGGACGGCGCCGGCGGAGCCGGGATGACGGCCGCCTCGGAGTGCCCGCCGCAGCCGTACGTGAAGGAGACGATCTGGCCGTCGGCCGGCCCGAACTCGTTGCCGCACACGCCGAAGGCCTGGCCCAGCGAGCCGCCGATCGGGATCAGGAAGCCGCAGCTCCCGCAGGAGGCCGGGGCGGCCTGCGCCATCGCGGTCTGCGCGCCGTGCACCTTCTCCCAGCGCTCGGCGGCCAGGTGCAGGCCGAGCCGGGAGAGCACCCGGCTGCGGCCCAGGCCGAGCTCCTCGGCCACGGCGTTGATCCGGGCGCGGGCCGGCGCGGGCTGGACGTGCGGGTCGGTGACGACCAGGTCCTCGGCCTCCGCGAGGGCGACGGCGGAGTTCGGCGCCGGCTCGTCCTCGCCGGTCCAGCCGGGCTCCAGCCGCGGGTCGTCGGCGCCGGTGGGCAGCAGGTCGCCGGGGCCCATGTCGCCGGGCCGCAGCCGCTCGCTCCACGGCACCCACTCGGGGGCGAGGATGGCGTCGGCGCCGGGCAGCAGGACGACCTCGTCCAGGGTGACGTTCTTGGCGCGCGGGGCGCGGGCGACGGTGACCGCCCAGTGCCAGCCGCGGTAGGCGGCGTCCAGGCACTCGAAGGTGTGGGTGACGACGCGGTCGGCATCCGCCTGGGCGCCGATGTGCGGCCCGACGGCCTCCGCTCCGACGGCCTCCTCCGCTGCCTGGCGGGCGAGTTCGACGGCCTCGGCACAGAGCCGGTCGGGGGTACGGCTTCGCATCGCAGCACTCACGGCGTCGATTCTCTCCCAGTTCTTCTGTCGCCCACGGCGTGTTGCCCATTCCGTCGCGGCTCGGTAGTCCCTCATCCATTCTGCGCGACCGGCGGCCGCCTCGGGTACCGACCGCGCCGCTCGACCGGCCTGCCGGCGCCCGGGCGCCCAGCGGGCGGACCCTGGGGCAGGCTACCCGCCGGTCGGCGCCCCGGCACAGTCCGGGGCGGACCCGACGGTTCCGGAGGCCGCGCCGAGTGGGGTGCAATCCCGCGTCGGCGCGGCAAATCTGGGGCAGGATGGGCTTGTGGCGGACCACAACCCGTCGCAGCACGCACTGCGCTCCCCGCAGGCCGGCGGCCCCGACCAGGCGGAGTCCGTGCCGCGACTGCAGTCCTCGGTCCCCGGCGCGGGAGAACCGCCGCCGGCGGACCGTCCCGAGACGCCCACCGCCCGCGTCAGCCTCGTCAAGCACGCCTCCCCCGCGCCCGGCGACGCCCACACCCGCCACCTCGCCGCCCTCGACGAGGACCTGGCCGACGACCCGACCGACGACCTCGCCGGGGACCTCGCGGACGAGATCCCCGAGCCCCGCCGCCCCTTCCTGATCCGCACCGCCTCCGCCGCCGGCGCCCGCACCGGCAAGGTGGTGCACGGCACCGGCCGCCGGATCCGCCGGGCCACCTCCGCCGAGGGCGCGGGCGAGTCCGGCCTCGCCAAGCTGATCGAGCTGCACGCGCTCAACTCCTTCGGCGACATGCTGATCACCATCGCGCTGGCCTCCACCATCTTCTTCTCGGTGCCCACCGGCGAGGCCCGCGGCCGGGTCGCGCTCTACCTGCTGATCACGATGGCCCCGTTCGCCGTCCTGGCCCCGGTGATCGGCCCGCTGCTGGACCGCCTGCCGCACGGCCGCCGGGCGGCCATGGCGATGGCGATGCTGGCCCGGGCGGTGCTCGCCTGGACGATGGCCGGGGTGATCTCCGGCGGCGGCCTGGCGCTCTACCCGGCGGCGCTCGGCGTGCTGGTCGCGTCCAAGGCGTACGGGGTGGTGCGCAGCGTCGTGGTGCCCCGGCTGCTGCCGAGCCGGCTGTCCCTGGTGAAGGCGAACTCCCGGGTCACCCTGGCCGGGCTGCTGGCCACCGGCGTGGCGGCCGCGGTGGGCGGGCTGCTGCACCTGATCGGCCCGGGCTGGCCGCTGCGCGGCGCCTTCCTGGTGTTCGTGATCGGCACCCTGATGGCCTTCCACCTGCCGCACACCGTGGACTCCGCCAAGGGCGAGCAGCGCGCCGTCCTGCACGCCGAGGTGCACGGCGAGGGCTCGCACCTGATCCACCACAGGCCGCCGCCGGTCAAGGCCTCGCTGCGCACCGTCGGCCCGTCGGTGATCCTGGCGCTGCGGGCGATGTCGGCGATGAAGTGGCTGGTCGGCTTCCTGGTGATGTTCCTGGCCTTCCTGCTGCGGGAGGAGCCGATCGGCGGCCTGCGGCCGACGCTGGCGCTGGGTCTGGTGGCGCTGGCGGCGGGGACGGGCAATGCGCTCGGCTCGGTGTTCGGCTCCTGGCTGCGCACCCGGGGCCCGGAGGCCACGGTCACCGCGATGCTGCTGCTGGCGACCTGCGTGACGGCGGCGGCCGCGCTCTGGTACGGCGTGGTGACGGTGATTCTGGTGGCCGGCATCGCCGGGATGGCGGCCTCGCTGGGCAAGCTGGCGCTGGACGCGCTGATCCAGCGGGACGTCCCGGAGGCGGTGCGGACCTCGGCCTTCGCCCGTTCGGAGACGCTGATGCAGCTGTCCTGGGTGGCCGGCGGCGCGGTGGGCATCGTGCTGCCGCTGAACGGGAAGCTGGGCCTGTCGGTCGCCGCCGCGGTGGTCGGCCTGGTGCTGCTGTGGACCTTCCACTCGCTCTTCCGGGTGGGCCTGCGGCGGCACCCGGCGGCGCCCCGGGTGGCCTGAGAAGCGGTACGGCAACACGCGGTGGCCGACCCCCGCGTAGCGTGATCGGCCAGGCCCGGTAGATTCTGACGCATGAGCCTCAATTCCCGTGCCATCGCCGCCCTCGGCGCCGTCGTCGTGGTCGGCGCCGCCACGGTGGGCACCTCCGTCGCCATCGCCTCCGGCCAGACCGAGCACATCTCGCACCAGGCCACGCTCAAGGTCGGCAACTCCTCGATCGTCGCCCAGCCGCTGTGCTGGAACAACGGGAGCCCGATCACCGAGGACCTCCAGCAGCAGTGCCAGGACAATGCCACCAAGGCCCTGGCGGCCGGCTCCCTGCCGACCAAGGACGTGGTGTCGAGCGACAGCGTGGGCGTCGGCGTCTCCCCGAACGTCGCCGAGTCGGGCTGGTGGGCCTTCACCAACGGCGGCTCCACCAGCGGTGGCGGGCGCTTCAGCCTGGCCTCGTACGCCAAGGGCCCGACCTGGTCCGGCGCCCAGCAGGCGAACAAGCTGCTGAACGCCAGCGGCAAGACGCTGATCACCGTGGTCGAGGGCGACAAGAACTCGGACAACCCGATCGCCGTCTGGTACTTCCAGCTGAACACCCAGGACAGCTGACGGTCCTGCGATGACCGCGCACGCCGTCACCGACGGCCCCGGCGAGCAGTCGGGCCCCGCACGGGCCCGGCTGCTCGTCGTCGTCGCGGTGGCCGCCGAGGCCGAGGCCGTCCTGCGCGGCCTGCCCGGCGGGGCCACCGCCCTGCCCCTGCCCGGTGGCACCCTGCACCGCGCCGAGGGCGCTCCGGTGGACGTGCTGGCCGCCGGGGTCGGCCCGGCCGCCGCCGCGGCCGGCGCCTCCGCCGCGCTGGCCGCCCACCCGTACGCCCTGGCCGTCTCGGCCGGGATCGCCGGCGGCTTCGCCCCGCACGCCCCGGTCGGCGCCACGGTGGTGGCCGACGCGATCGTGGTCGCGGACCTCGGCGCGCAGACCCCCGAGGGCTTCGCCGACGTCACCGAACTGGGCTTCGGCAGCGTCCGGCACACCCCGCCCCCGGCCTGCGTCGCGCTGCTCGCGAAGGCCCTGGGCGGGCCCGCCGGCCCGGATGACCGGGGCGCCGTCACCGGCCCGGTGCTGACCGTCTCCACCGTCACCGGCAGCGCCGAGCGGGCCGCCGAGCTGGCCGCCCGCCACCCGGGCGCCGCCGCCGAGGCGATGGAGGGCTTCGGCGTGGCCGAGGCCGCCGCCCGGTACGGCCTGCCGGCCCTCGAACTGCGCACCGTCTCCAACCCGGTGGGCCCGCGCGACCGCGCCGCCTGGCGGATCGGCGAGGCGCTGGCCGCCCTGGAGCGGGCCTTCGCGGCCCTGCCCGTCCACGAACTGATCGAGGAGGCCGGCCGTGGCTGAACGGCTGAGCATCGCGTACTCGCCCTGCCCGAACGACACCTTCGTCTTCCACGCCTGGGCGCACGGCCTGGTGCCCGGCGCGGACGCGCCCGAGGTGACCTTCGCCGACATCGACATCACCAACGGCCTGGCCGAGCGCGGCGAGCTGGACGTCCTGAAGATCAGCTACGGCGCGCTGCCGTGGGTCCTGGACGAGTACACCCTGCTGCCCTGCGGCGGCGCGCTCGGGCGCGGCTGCGGCCCGCTGGTGCTCACCCTGCCCGGAGTGGCGTCCCCCGCGGACCTCGCCGGGAAGACCGTCGCGGTGCCCTCCGAGCGCTCCACCGCCTACCTGCTGTTCCGGCTCTGGGCGGCGCAGGCGGTGCCCGGCGGCTTCGGCGAGATCGTCGTCCTGCCGTTCCACGAGATCATGCCCGCCGTCCGGGACGGCCGGGTGGACGCCGGCCTGGTGATCCACGAGGCCCGCTTCACGTACGGGAAGTACGGGCTGCACAGCCTGGCCGACATGGGCGAGGCCTGGGAGCAGGAGACCGGCCTGCCGATCCCGCTGGGCGCGATCGTCGCCAAGCGCTCGCTCGGCGCCGAGCGGCTGCGGGCGATCACCGACGCGGTCCGGGCCTCCGTCCGGCAGGCCTGGGCGAGCCCGGAGGCGAGCCGCGCGTACGTGCTGGAGCACGCCCAGGAGATGGACCTGGACGTCGCGAACCAGCACATCGGGCTATACGTCACCGAGTTCACCGAGGACCTCGGCGAGGAGGGCTACGCAGCCGTCCGCGCGCTGCTCACCCGGGCCGCCGCGGAGGGGCTGGTGCCCCCGCTCGACCCGGGTGCGCTCGCGTTCGGGTAGTCCCTGCCCGGACCACCCCGGACGGGACCTACACGTCGAACTGGTCGGCCACCGCGCGCAGCAGGCCGGCCAGCTTCTGGCCGGTCGGCTTGGCCGGGTAGCGACCGCGCTGGAGGCCCGGCAGCACCGCGTCCAGGGTGGTGATCAGGTCCTGGACGATCGGCGCCATGTCGTCCGCGCTCCGGCGCTGGGCGGCGGCCACCGAGGGCAGCGCGTCCAGCAGCTGCACGCCCATCGCCTGGTCCCCCCGGTGGCCGGCGACCACGCCGAACTCGACCCGCTGGCCCGGCTTCAGCACGGTGACACCGGCGGGCAGCGCCTTGGTGTGGACGAAGACGTCGCCGCCGTCGTCGCGCGACAGGAAGCCGAAGCCCTTCGTCTCGTTGAACCACTTGACCTGGCCGGTGGGCATCTCGAACAGTCCTCGAATGGGTGTGAGGGATCCCGGCCCTGGCCGGGGATCGCTGGGTGGTGGAGAACGCTGCCGACCTCGGCTCGGCGCCCGCGGGCGCTCATGGTCAGCACGTTGCCAGGAGCAGACTAACGGTCCGTGACTGCCTCATCCGCGCTCCGCGAAGGATCCGCGGTCCACTGCCCGTTCCGGGCGGTGGAGCGAGGGGATCTCGCGGCCACGGGCGACCCGGTACTGGCACGGCCGGGTCGCGTCCCTGCGCTGTCCATCGGCTCACACCCCCGGGTCTGCGGACACGGGACGCACCTGTAGCGCCCCTCGGCACCCCCTGCATACCCCCGCCCAGCAGGGATCAAAACGTTGAGCTGCCGGGAAACTGCGCAACGTGACCGGCCTGCTCCGGTGGGCGGCCTCAGGGGGCGCTCTGCCAGACTGGGGGCGGCCCGACCCCGCCCCGAGGAGTGAGCAGACGTGAGCAGCCAGAGCGCCGATCCCGGCGACGTGTACGTCAAGGCCGGGGCGATCGTCTTCGGCCTCGGTGCGCTCGCCACGCTGGCCACCTTCGTCCCGCTGTTCCTGCACCTGACGCCGCTGCCGACGGCCGCGTACTGGCTGAGCATGCTGATGCCGGCCGGTTTCCTGGCCGCGCTGACCGGGCTGCTGCTGAACGCCCGCGCCCAGCGCCGCCGCAGCGCGGCTTAGGACTGGCCCTACGGCCGGTCAGCCGGCCTGACCGGCCAGGTGGCCGGCGAGCCAGGCCGGGAAGGCGGTGAGGTCCGCCAGGACCACGTCCGCGCCGGCCTCGCGCAGCTCGTCCGCGTCGTACGGGCCGGTGGCCACGGCGACCGCGACGGCGTCGGCGTGCCGGGCGCCCCGGATGTCGCCGAGGTGGTCGCCGACGTAGATGCTCGCGCCGTGCGCGCGCAGCGCCTCGCCCTTGGTCTCCGCCCAGAGGTCGCCGATCACGGTGTCCGCCGTCATCCCGGCGTGCTCCAGGTGCAGGACGGCGTTCGGCTCGTACTTGCCGGTGATCACGGCGACCCGGCCGCCGTGGGCGCGGACCGCCGCGACGGCGTCGTGCGCGCCCGGCAGGGCCACGGTCGGGGCGAAGGCGAGCTCGCGGTACAGCTCGCGGTAGCGCGTGACGGCCCGCTCGGCCTCCTCCGCCGGGAACCAGTTGCTGATCTCGTCCAGCAGCGGCGGGCCGAGCCGGGTGACGACCAGGTCGGCGTCGATGCGGACGCCGGTCTCGGCGGAGAGCGCCAGGAAGGTGGCGTGGATACCCGGCCGGGTGTCCAGCAGCGTCATGTCGAGGTCGAAGCCGACGGTGAGCGGGGCGGGTGAGGTCACGGGCATGCCGCCAGGCTATCCAACGGGCGGCCCGGCCCACGAGGCGATTTGCCCCGGCTCCGCGGCGGAACTTAGGTTTACCTGAGTTGTCTGCGGAGAGGGCCCATGAGCGACGACACCACCGCCCCGCCCGGCACGCCGGACCGCACGCCGCGGCGCCGAATACCGTGGCTCGCCGCCGCGCTGGCCGTCCTGGCGGCCGCGGTGCTGCTGAGCCTGGCGGTCGGCAGCCGGACCATCCCGGTCGGTACCACCCTCGACGCCCTGCTGCACGGCGGCGACACCGCCGACGCCGTGGTGGTCCGCGAGCTGCGGGTGCCGCGCACGGTCGTCGGCCTGGCCGTGGGCGCGGCGCTCGGCCTGGCCGGGGCCGTCATGCAGGGCCTGACCCGCAACCCGATCGCCGACCCCGGCATCCTCGGCGTCTCCCAGGGCGCGGCGGCCGGTGTGGTGGTCGCCATCTCCGGCTTCGGCGTCTCCACCCTCACCGGGTACGTCTGGTTCGGCTTCGCGGGCGCGGTGATCGCCACCGTGCTGGTGTACGGGCTCGCCGGGCGCGGCCGGGGCGGGGCGACGCCGATCAAGCTGGCGCTGGCCGGCTCGGCGGCGTCCGCCTTCATCGCCTCGCTCAACACCCTGGTGCTGACCACGGACGCGGCCACCATGGACCGGTTCCGCTTCTGGCACGTCGGCTCGCTCTCCGGGCGGAACTCGGACGTGGCCTGGCAGCTGCTGCCGTTCCTGGCCGTCGGCACGGCGCTGGTCGTCGCGGTGGCGCGCGGGCTGGACGCGCTGGCCCTCGGCGAGGACACCGCGAAGGGGCTGGGTGCCAGGACCGGCCTGGTCCGGGCGGTCGGCGCGCTCGGCGCCACCGTGCTGACCGGGTCGGCGGTCGCGGCGGCCGGCCCGATCGCCTTCGTCGGCCTCGCCGTCCCGCACGCGGCCCGCGCCGTCGCGGGCGCCGACCACCGCTGGATCCTCGCCTTCTCGGCCGTCCTCGGCCCGGCGCTGCTGCTGCTCGCCGACACCCTCGGCCGGGTGCTGTTCCCGCCGTCCGAGGTGCCGGCGGGCGTGATGATCGCCCTGGTCGGCGTCCCGGTGCTGGTGGCGCTGGTCCGGCGTCGGAAGGTGGTCGCCGCATGAACCCGCTCTCCTCGGGCAGGAGCGGCCTCGCGCTTCCCGGGTACTCGGTGCTGCGGGCCGGGCCGTCCTCCTTCCTGCTGCACCGGCGGTCGGCGCTGGTCGCCCTCGGGCTGCTGGTGGCGCTCGCCGGGACGGTGGTGGCCTCGCTCTGCCTGGGCGAGTCCACCGTCTCGCCGGCCGAGGTGGTGAAGGTGGTGCTCGGGCAGCCGAGCCCGGACGAGCTGGTGGTCGGCGAGTTCCGGCTGCCCCGGGTGGTGGTCGGGCTGCTGGTCGGCGCCGCGCTCGGACTGGCCGGGGCGCTGATCCAGACCGTCGCCCGCAATCCGCTGGCCAGCCCCGACGTGGTCGGCGTGACCTGGGGCGCGACCGCGACCGTGGTCGGACTGACGGCGTACGGCGTGGTCGGCTCGACCGGCCAGGCGCCGTACGCGGCGGTGGCCGGCGGGCTGGTGGCCGGGCTGCTGGTGTACGCGCTGGCCTGGCGGCGCGGGCTGCACGCGCAGCGCTTCGTGCTGATCGGCATCGGGATCAGCGTCGCCCTGTCCTCCCTCACCTCCGTCTTCCTGACCAAGGGCGACGGCTTCCAGGCCCAGGCCGCCAAGGTCTGGATGACGGGCAGCCTGAACGGCGCCGGCTACGAGCAGGCCGGCCGGCTCGCCTGGGTGCTGCTGGCCGCGCTGCCGGTCGCGCTGTGGGCGGCCCGCGCCCAGCGGTCGATCTCCTTCGACGACGCGACCGCCGTGGGCCTGGGCCTGCGGCTGGACCGGATCCGGCTGGGCATGGCCCTGCTGGGCATCGTGCTGGCCTCCTGCGCGGCCGCGGCCGCCGGGCCGGTGGACTTCGTCGCGCTGATGGCCCCGCAGATCGCGCTGCGGCTGGCCCGCTCGGCGCAGGTCCCGCTGTTCTGCTCGGCGCTGACCGGCGCGCTGGTGGTGGTCCTCGCCGACCTGGTCGCCCGACGGCTGCTGGCGCCAACCGAGCTGCCGGTGGGCGTGGTGACCGGCCTGGTCGGCGCGCCGTACCTGATGTGGCTGCTGATCCGATCCCGCCGTGGAGGCTCCCGATGACCGCTCACCAGCACTCCGGCCACCGTCTGGAGGCCCGGGGCCTCACCCTGGCCTACGAGGCGCGCACGGTCGTCGAGGGCCTGGACGTCGGCATCCCGGACGGGCGGGTGACGGTGATCGTCGGCCCGAACGCCTGCGGGAAGTCGACGCTGCTGCGGGCCCTCGGCCGGTTGCTCAAGCCCGTCCGGGGCGCGGTGCTGCTGGACGGCGAGGAGCTGGCGCGGATCCCCACCAAGCGGATCGCCCAGCGGCTCGGCCTGCTGCCGCAGTCGCCGACCGCCCCGGAGGGCATCTCGGTGGCCGACCTGGTCGCGCGCGGCCGCCAGCCGCACCAGAGCTGGTGGCAGCAGTGGTCGCCGCAGGACGAGACGGCGGTCGCGGAGGCGCTGGAGCGGACCTCGACGGCGGAGCTGGCCGAGCGGAGCATGGACGAGCTGTCGGGTGGCCAGCGCCAGCGCGCCTGGATCGCGATGGCGCTCGCCCAGGGCACCGACATCCTGCTGCTGGACGAGCCGACCACCTATCTGGACATCGCGCACCAGGTGGAGGTGCTGGACCTGGTCCGCCGGCTGAACGTCGAGCGCGGGCGGACGGTCGTCGCCGTGCTGCACGACCTCAACCAGGCCGCCCGGTACGCGGACCACCTGGTGGCGATGCGGGACGGCCGGGTCGTCGCGCAGGGCCCGCCCGGGGAAGTCGTGACGGCGGAGCTGGTGCGGGAGGTGTTCGGGCTGGACTCGGTGGTCGTGCCGGACCCGGTGACGGGCACCCCGCTGGTCGTGCCGGGCGCGCCCTGGGCGGCCGCGCCGGCGGCGGTGGACGCACTGGACGCCTGACGGCACGCAGGACGGAAGGCACGACGGCACGCAGGGCGGGCAGCCTCAACGGCACGCACGGCGGCCCGTTTGACGGCACTTCAGGCACTATTTCGGACATAATCGACGGCGCCCCGACCCCCGCCTCGCCTCCTGAGGACCGCCGATGCCCCGGATCGCCCGCCGTACCCTGCTCGCCGGCCTCGGCGGAGCCGCGCTCGTGGCGTGCACCGGCGGCGCCACGCCGCGTCCGGTCGAGGTGACCGGCGCGAACGGATCCCCGTCCGCCGTCCCGGTGCCCCCGGTGACCGTCACCGCCGCCACCGGGCCGGTGCTGGTGCCGGGCGAGCCGATGCGGGTGGTCGTGCTGGACACCGACGTGCTCGACTCCGCGCTCACCCTGGGCATCACCCCGGTCGGCGCCGCACTGCCGGCCCGCGACACCCGCTACCCCGACTACTGGCCGACCGGCCGCACCACCGGGATCCGGCTGGTCGGCCCGGCCGGCGCGCCGGACCTGCCGACCGTACGGGCGCTGCGGCCGGACCTGATCCTCTCCAACCAGGCCCGCGACGGCGACCGGTACGACCAGCTGCGGGAGCTCGCCCCGACCGTGCTCACCCAGACCACCGGGGCGCCGTGGAAGGCCAACTTCCAGCTGCACGCCCAGGCGTTGAGCCGGGAGGCGGCCGCGGAGGCCTTCGTCGGCTCGTACCAGAAGCACGCCGGGCAAGTGGCGCAGGCGCTGTCCGCGGCGAAGCTGTCGGGGCGCAAGGTGAGCCTGGTGCGGTTCGTCGAGGGCGGCGGGATCCGGCTGTCCGGTCGGCAGAGCTTCCCCGGGACGGTGCTCTCCGACGCGGGGGTGGGGCGGCCGGACGCGCAGAACGTCGACCAGTCGGACTTCGAGATCCCGCCGGACCAGCTCGGCAAGGCCGACGGCGACCTGCTGCTGTACGCGACGTACGGCGATCCCGGGCGGGCCGGCACCGAGGCGACGCTGGCGAGCCCGGGCTGGCAGGCGCTGGGGGCGGTCAGGGCGCACCGGGCGTTCCCGGTGGACGACCAGCTGTGGTTCCAGGGGATCGGCTACACGGGGGCCAACTACGTGCTGGCCGAACTGCAGCGCTTCCTCGGGGCGTGAGCCGGGTTCCCGGAGCGGGGGTGCAGGCGGGAGGGCCGGGGCCCGCTCGGGCACGATCGATCACGATTCGGTGCCGGCGTTAGGCGCTTGACCTGCTGGTCCGTCAGAATGAGCCGGCAAATCCAGCTCACTCGGGGGACAACACCGTGTCAACTTCCGCCGCTCCACAGGCTCCTGCCCGCAAGGGGAAGGCCGCCGCGCTCGGCTGGCTGATCAGCATCGGCTTCAACGTCGTCGCGCCGATCCTGATCTACAACCAGCTGCACGACCACGGCTACAGCGAATCCACCGCCATCCTGCTCTCCGGCCTGGGCCCGGTGGTCGACACCCTCATCTACCTGGTCTGGCACCGCCGGATCGACGAGTTCGCGGTGGTCTCCCTGGTCTTCGTCGCGCTGACCCTGGTCGTCGCGCTGATCGGGCCGCAGGACCCGAAGATGCTGCTGGCCAAGGACTCCTTCGTCTCGGGCCTGCTCGGCGTGTTCTACCTGGCGTCGCTCGCGGCGCCGAAGCCGATCATGTTCTACTTCGGGCGCAAGTTCGCCACGGACGGCACGCCGGAGATGGTCTCCTGGTGGAACTCCATGTGGCAGTACCCGGGCTTCCGCCGGGTGCAGCGCAACCTGACCATCGTCTGGGGCGCGGCGTTCGTCCTGGAGGCCGTGCTGCGGATCGTCCTGGTCTACACCCTGTCGCACGGCACGGTGGTGACGGTCAACAACGTCCTTCCGTACGCGGTGCTCGGCGGGCTGGTCTACTTCACCATCGCCTACGCCAAGCGGGCCGGTGCCCGGGGTCGGGCCGCTGCCGAAGCTGCTGCTCCTCAGCTCATCAGCGCGGGCGCGAAGTAGTCCCGCAGTCGGGCGATCTTCCCGTCGCGGACCCGGAAGATCTGCACCAGGGAGACCACGACGTCCTCCCCGCCGCTGTCCCCGTCCCCGTCGAAGACCGTGTCGATCTCGGCGATGAACACCTCGGGATCGGCGGTGGTGTGCAGCACGTACCCGGACTTCGCGATGTTGGGCCTGCGCCCGTCGCCCTTCGCCTGGCGCTCGTAGTACGCCGCCATGGCGGCACGGATCTCCTCGCGGCCCACCAGCCTCCTGGGGAAGGGGGCGTCGGCGGGCATGAGCGGCGCCTCGAAGACACCGTCCTCGGTGAAGTTCTCGGCGAGGGCGTCGGCGTTCCGGGTCATGGCGCCGGCGTGGACGTAGCTCTCGAAGATCTCCTGCGGCGTTCGGGACATGACGGCCTGACCTCCCTGGACTCGGAGTAGCGAGGGCCACCCAATCACAGGTCCGCGTGGCGCCGCATGACGATCAGTCGGATTGCATCGCGGCCCTGAGCTCGGCCCGCAGCAGGCGCACCGCCGGGGAGTGCTGGTCGGGCCGGGCGACCAGGCCGAGGCGGGCGTCCGTCGCGGCGTCGGCGAGCGGGACGGCCCGCAGGCCGGCGCCCTCGACGGAGGAGGCGCTGAGGACGGCGACCCCGGCGCCGCGTTCGGCGAGGCGGAGCACGGCGAGCGGGGAGCTGGCGGCAATGTCCACGCGCGGGTCGAGGCCGAGCCGGCGGCAGGAGTCCTCGTAGGCGGCCCGGAGGCCGGTGCCCGGGGAGAGGCAGAGGATCTTCTCGGTCCGCAGGTCGGCGAGGTTCAGCGTCTCGCGGTCGAGCGGGTGCCCGGCCGGGACGACGGCGACGATCCGCTCGTCCACGACGATGTCGACGTCCAGGCCGGGGACCGCCTCGCCGGCGAAGCCGATCAGGGCCAGGTCCAGGTCTCCGGAGAGGACCTGCGCCTGGAGGAGGTCGGAGTGGCCCTCGTGCAGGCTGAGTTCGATGCCGGGGTGGGTGCGGCCGAGGTCGGCGACGACGTCGAGGAAGGGCGGGATCGAGCAGCCCATGATCATGCCGAGCCGGACCCGGCCGCGGACCGCGTCGGCGAACTCGGCCGCGGTGTGCCGGATGGCGTCCAGGGTGGTCAGTGCGCTCTTCGCCAGCGGGAGGACGGCCTCGCCCGCCGGGGTGAGCCGCACCCGCCGGCCGGTACGGTCGAGCAGCTGCTGCCCCAACTCCCGCTCCAGCTTGGCGATCTGGGTGCTGATGCCGGACTGGCTGACGTGCAGGCGCCCGGCCGCGGCGGTGAAGGAGCCCTCGTCCACGACGGCCGCGAAGTAGCGCAGCTGATGCATCTCCATAACTCAGGATGATAACTGGCATCCGATCCATCTGTTGGACGTATGGAAAGCGCGCCGGGAGGATGGAGGCATGACGACGACGAAGACCGCACGTGAGCTTGCCGAGACCTACTTCACCGCCTGGGAGGCGGGCGACTTCGAAACCCTCCGGGGCCTGCTGGCCGACGACGTGGACTTCGTCGGCGCCCTGGGCACGGCCTCCGGGATCGACGAGGCCCTGGGCGGACTGCGGGGGCTCGGGCAGGTGCTGGAGAAGATCGACGTGAAGACCCGGGTCGCCGAGGGCGAGGAGGTGATCACCTGGTTCGAGCTGCACACCAGCGTCGCCCCGCCCGCGCCCACGGCGAACTGGATGCACGTGGAGAACGGGAAGATCGCCCGGATCCGGGTCACCTTCGACCCGCGCGGCCTGCTGGCGGGGTTCGAGAAGAAGGCCTGACGCCGAGGAGACGACCTGACGCCGAGGAGACGGCCTGGCGTCGAGGAGACGGCCTGGCGTCGAGGTGACGGGCCGATCAGGGCGGAACGCGGGTGCCCGTGACCACAGGGGAGTCACGGGCACCCGCCTTCCGCCCTGATCAGCCGCCGGAGCGGATCGGCTCGCCCGTCCGGTGCAGGTGGGCCAGGATCTCGCGGTACGAGCGGAACAGGCCCGTCTCGTAGTACGGGATGCCCTTCTCCGCGCAGAACTCCCGGGTGATCCGGGCCGCCCGCCCGAGCGCGGGCGTCGGCATGCTGGGGAACAGGTGGTGCTCCACCTGGTAGTTGAGACCGCCCATCACCGCGTCGACGACCGGGCCGCCGCGGACGTTGCGCGAGGTGAGCACCTGCCGGCGCAGGAAGTCCAGCTTCATCTCCGGCGTCACCATCAGCATCCCCTTGTGGTTCGGGGCGAAGACGCAGCCCAGGTAGACCCCGAGCAGCGCCTGGTGCACGGCGAGGAAGGCGGCCGCCTTGCCCGGCGGAAGCGCGGCGAGGACGAGCCCGAGGTAGGCCGCGAAGTGGACGACCAGCAGGACGCCCTCCAGCAGCGGGCGCTTCATCATGGGGCTGCGCAGCGCACGGAAGCTGTTGAAGCTGAGGTTGAGGCCCTCCAGCAGGAGCAGCGGGAAGAACAGGTACGCCTGCCGGCGGCCGATGAACCGGGCGAGGCCGCTCGCCTGCCGGGCCTGGCGCTTCGACCAGACGACGAGGTCCGGGGAGACGTCCGGGTCGCGTTCCTCGTGGTTCGGGTTGGCGTGGTGGCGGGTGTGCTTGTTCATCCACCAGCCGTAGCTCATGCCCATCAGCAGGTTGGCGGCGATCCGGCCGCCGATCTCGCTCGGCAGGCGCCGGTCGAAAACCTGACGGTGCGCCAGGTCGTGCGAGAGCAGACCGATCTGGGCGAAGACCACGGACATCGCCGCCGCCAGGCCGAGCTGCCACCAGGTGTCGCCGAGCGCGAACAGGGCCCACCAGCCGCCGAGGAACGCGGCGAGCACCAGGGCCGTACGGGCGGCGTAGTAGCCGGGGCGCCGGTCGAGCAGTCCCTCGGCGGCGATCCGGCGGCTCAACTGGGCGAAGTCGCTGCCGCCGCCGGCCGTCTTCGGGGCGGGGGGCGCGGTCATCGTCACGGGCTGTGTGGGCATGCCCCGAGTCTGCTGCGGCGGGGCGGCCCGAAGAACGGGGAAAGCACCCTTCCCGTACGGGTGTTATCCCCCGCACGGGCAGGGGGGCCGACCCCGCCGTGGTCACCCTCCGTGCAGAAATGCCGCTGCGGCGGCCCGGGGTCGGAACCCCGGGCCGCCGCAGCACTCCGGTCAGGCTTCGACCGGCCGCACCACCCGGCGGCGGACCGCCCAGACCGCCGCGCCCAGCACGAAGCCGTACACCGAGACCAGGCCGTGGCCGTTCTCCTGGGCGATCCACATCGCCAGGCCCAGCGCCGGGACGCCGGCCGCCAGCGCGATCTCCTTGGGGAGGCGGGTGCGGGTGAGGAAGGCGAGCGCGAGGGTGGCGCCGAGGAAGTAGGTCGCGCCGGAGCTGCCGGCGAAGTTGCGCGGGTCGGTGCTGGGGCCGCCGCCGAAGCCGAGCAGGGTGTCGATCCGGCCGGGCAGGAGGATGCCGGCGAGGAAGAAGCCGAGGGTGAGCGGGCCGCCCCAGTACCACTGGGCGAGGGCCGCGACGGCGGCGAGGGTGACGAGGTTCCACAGGCCGCCGAAGAGGCCGCCGTTCTGCATGAACACCGAGGTGAACTCGCGCCACCAGCCGGACTTGGCGGGGTCCGCGTCGAGCGCGTCCATCGCGCCGGACCAGACGAGCTGGAGCAGCACACCGCCGACCGCGACCGCGGTGAGCGCGATCGCCGCCCACGGGAGCGGCCGGCTCCGCAGGGTGTCCCGGCCGACCACGCCGAGACCGGAGTTCACCATCATGACCATCAGTGCGGCCGTGGTCACGTTGAACAGGATCGCCCCCATCGCCCTCCCCCTTCGCTTTTCCAACACCGTTTGAAAACCGGACGAGAGAAAGCTAGCACAGTTTCGAACGGTGTTGGAAAAATCGGGTACGGTGAAACGCATGAAGCTCACCAAGGAGCGCATCGTCGACGCGGGCATGGCCGTCTTCGCCGAGGTCGGGTACCAGAACCTGTCCATGCGCCAGGTCGCCGACCGACTCGACGCCCATGCCGGCAGCCTCTACTACCACGTCCGCGGCAAGGACGAGTTGCTCGCCCTGATGGCCGACCGGGTCTGCCGCCAGGCCTACGCCGCGGGCAGCGAGGCCCTGGCCGCCCTCCCGGCCGACGCCACCTGGCAGGACCGCGTCGAGGCCCAGGCCGCCACCCTGCGCCTGAGCATCAAACAGCACCCCGGCGGCGCCCAGCTCCTCGCCGAGAGCCCCGGCGTGCTCAGCCCCGGCGGCCTCTCCCTGATGGAGCGGCTCCTGCGCACCCTCCTCGACGCCGCCATACCCGCCGAGTCCTGCGGGATCGCCGCCGACACCCTGCTCAGCCACGTCACCGGGTTCGTCCTCCAGGAGCAGAACCAGCCGGCCGCACCGCCGTCGCTCGGCCCGGAGCAGTACCACGCACTGCGCGAGCGCTTCCCGCTGGTCATGGGCGAGCTGATCCCGCGGATCGGCCAGGACGAGAAGTTCCACCGGAGCGTCCGCCTGCTCTGCGCCGGCTTCGCCGCGTCCGGGGCCGCTGCCCCGCCGACCCGGGCCTGAGGGCTCGGGCCGGGCACCGGCCCGAAAGTGACGTCACGCACCATCCACCCACCCCGTCCGGTACCCGCGTGACAGTTCGACAGCGGTCCGACAGGATTCCTCCCGCGCGACCTCGCCGGTCGCCCACGACGCCCGTCCCGGGCCGCTCCCCTCGGAGGAATCCACTCATGAACGGGCGGCGGCTCCGGCACGGCAGCCTTCCGCCGCCCGGCTCAGCCCTGCTGAGGCGGGCGGCGGCGCAGGCCGATCAGCAGCAGTACGACCGCGGAGATCACCGCCGACACCCGCAGCACGTTCGGCGCCGAGGACCAGCTGATCTGGCCCAGCGGACTGCCGGACTGCAGACCGCCGCCGCCCCCGCCGCCGCCCTGGGCGGCGCCGCCCTGCTTGGCCTGCTGCATGGCGTACAGGGTGGTCGCGCTCATGGTGATCAGTGGGATCCCGAGGATCACGAACTTGCGCATCAGGTCGGAGAGTTGGCGGGAGAGGTAGCCGAGGCCCCAGCCCGCCAGCATGGCCGGGAAGAACCCCGTGACGGCGCCGCCGACCAGCAGCGTGCTGGAGAGCAGGATCAGCGGGGACGGTCTGCGGACGTCCCCTCCCGCGCCCTTGCCCTTGCCGCCCTTCCCTGCGGCGGCAGCCCTGCCCCCGGCCGGGGCGGCCGGGACCGGCGGGCCGGGCGGAGCCGCGGAGGCCGCCCTGCCCCCCGCCTGGTCCCCGGTCGCGCCCCCGGCCTTCCCCTTGGCCTTCCCCAGGACCGACCACATCGACGTCTTCGGCTTCGCCGTGTCCGCCCCGGGCTGCGCGGCCGCCTGAGCCGCAGCCTGTGCGGCCGCCCGGGCCGCCGCCGCCTCCGCCGCCCGCTGCTCGGGGATCGACCCCGGCGCGGGCTCCGGCCCGTCGGAGAAGTCGAACACGGTCATGGTCCACGGCCCGGTGCTGCTCACCATCGGCGGCGGGATCACCGAGTCCCGCTCCCCCGCGGCGACGGCGTCCGGCGGGTCCAGCGGTACGGACGGGATCCCGGCCGCACCCGGCGCCGACGGGCCGTACACGCTGTCAGGGTCCACGGCGGGTACGGCCGGAGCGTCCGCCGCTCCCGGCCCCGGAGCCGATGCCGCAGCCCCTGCGGCGTCCCCCGGCGCAGCGCCGCCCTCCCGGGCGCCCGCCGAGCGCTCGCTCCACGGCCCGCTCTTGCGCCACCACTCGCCGTCCGTCATCACCGACACCCCGCCTCGCCCGCGCCGCCTGCTGAGAGTGCGACGGCCGCCCACCGAACCGCCCTCGGCGTGACGCTACCCACCCGGCCCCCGCGCACGCGAGTCCATCGGCCCGGGTCGGAGCAGCCCGAGGGACACCCCACCGTCGGCCCGCCCGACTAACCTAGGTCGAATGACCACACAGCAGGGCCCCCAACGCCGGGCCAGGTCCGCCACCGGCCCGCGCACGCTCGCCGAGGAGCTGCGCGCCCGTCCCGACGACGCGCTCGCCACCCTGCTCCGGTCCCGCCCCGACCTGCTGAACCCCGTGCCCGGGGACCTCACCCAGCTGTCCGCCCGGCTCTCCTCGCGGGCCTCCGCCCTGCGCGCACTGGAACGGCTCGACCGGTTCACCCTGCAGGTCGCCGAGGCCCTGGCCACCGCCCCGGACGGCACCTCCGCGGCCACCGTCCGCACCCTGCTGACCGGCCCGGCCAAGGTCAAGCCGCACCCCGGCGCCACCCCGCTGACCCCGGCCGACCGCTCCGCCGTCGCCTCCGCACTGCCCCGCGCGCTCGCCACCCTGCGTGACCGGGCGCTGCTCTGGGGCCCCGACAACGGCCTGCGGCTGGTCCTCGCGGTCCGCGAAGCACTCGCCCCGACCGCCGCCAACCCCGGCCGCACCGGTCTCGGCCCGACCCTCGCCGACGCCACCGTCGGAATGTCCCCGGCCCGGCTGCAGCAGCTGCTCGCCTCGGCCGGCCAGGCCGCCACCCCGGACCCGGTCACCGCCGTCGCCGCGCTCACCGACCTGCTCACCGACCGCGCCCGCTGCGCCGCGCTGCTCGACACCGCCCCCGAGCCGGCGCTGCGGCTGCTGGACCGGCTGGTCTGGGGCCCGCCCACCGGCACCGTCCCGGACGCCACCCGCCCGGTCACCGCCGAGGACGCGCAGAGCCCCGTCGAGTGGCTGCTCGCCCGCGGCCTGCTGCTGCCCACCAGCCCCGGCAGCGTCGTCCTGCCCCGCGAACTCGCCCTGCACCTGCGCGGCGGCCGCAGCCACCGCACCGTCGAACCGCTGCAGCCCGAGCCCGTACCCGCCACCGCCCCGCGCGATCCACAGGCTGTGGACGGCGCCGCGGCCGGCCAGGCCCACACCGCCGTCAAGACCGTCGAGGAGCTGCTGGACGGCTGGGGCCTCACCCCGCCGCTCACCCTGCGCGCCGGCGGCCTCGGCGTCCGCGACCTCAAGCGCGCCGCCCAGGCCCTGGAGACCACCGAGCAGCAGGCCGCCTTCTGGCTCGAACTCGCCTACACCGCCGGCCTGCTGGCCCCCGACGGCGAGGTGGACGAACGCTGGGCCCCCACCCCCGGATACGACAGCTGGCTCCAGCTGGACACCGCCGAACGCTGGTCCGTGCTCGCCACCGCCTGGCTCGCCGCCACCCGCGTCCCCGCCCTCGCCGGCACCCCGGACGGCAAGGGCAAGCCGCGCGCCGCGCTCGGCCCCGAACTCGACCGCACCCTCGCCCCGTCCGTGCGCCGCGCCACCCTCGCCCTGCTCGCCGAACTGCCGCCCGGCACCCCGGCCACCGCCGAGGAACTGCTCCCCACCCTGCGCTGGCAGCGCCCGCTGCGCGGCGGCCCGACCGGCCCGGACGGCCGCGACCTGCGCGACGAGCTCACCACCTGGACCCTCCACGAGGCCGAACTCCTCGGCGTCACCGGCCGCGGCGCCCTCGCCTCCCCCGCCCGCGCCCTGCTCACCGGCGAGGCCGACCCGGCCGAGGTGCTCGCCCCGCTGCTCCCCCGGCCGCTCGACCACGTGATCCTCCAGCCGGACCTCACCGCCGTCGCCCCCGGCCCGCTGCTCACCCCGCTCGCCCACGCCCTCGCGCTCTGCGCCGACATCGAGTCCAAGGGCGGCGCCACCGTCTACCGCTTCACCCCGGCCTCCGTCCGCCGCGCCCTCGACGCCGGACGCACCGCCGCCGACCTGCGGACTTTCCTGGAGCAGCACAGCCGTACGCCCGTCCCGCAGCCGCTCACCTACCTGATCGACGACGTCGCCCGCCGGCACGGCATCCTGCGGGTCGGCGCCGCCTCCTCCTACCTGCGCTGCGACGACCCGTCGCTGCTGAACGAGGTCCTGGCCGACCGCCGCTCCGCCGACCTGCGGCTGCGGCTGCTCGCCCCCACCGTCCTCGCCGCCCAGGCCGCCCCGGACGTCCTGCTCGCCACGCTGCGCACGATGGGCTACGCCCCGGCCGCCGAATCCGCCGAGGGCGACGTGCTGATCACCCGCCCGGACAGCCACCGCACCCCGCCCCGGACGGCCCCCACCCCCGTCCCCGACGGCCCGCCCACCCCCGACGACACCCTGCTCGCCGCCGCCATCAAGGCCATCCGGGCCGGCGACCGGGCCGCCACCGCCACCCGCCGCGAGCCCACCCCCGACCCGCGCCACCTGCCCCGCACCGCCGCCGCCGAGACCCTGGCCGCCCTCCAGACGGCCGTCCTCCTCGGCGAGCGGATGTGGATCGGCTACCTCAACGCCGAGGGCATCGCCAGCCAGCGCATCATCGACCCGGTCAAGGTCGAAGGCGGCTTCGTCACCGCCTTCGACCACCACGCCGACGAACTCCGGACCTTCGCCCTCCACCGCATCACCGGCGTCGCCGAGCTGGACGAATAACGCAGGCCGCAGGGCGTCAGTGCCCCTGCGACTCCTTCATCTTCTCCTTGACCGCCTTGTCCGCCAGGCTGCCGATCTCCCCCTGCCCGACCGGAAGTTCACCGCCGGTCACGGTGTCCGCGAGCAGGAATCCGGGCGCCGCCAGCAGGCCGCCCGGCCCCTCCCCGATGCCCGCCAGGGCGTGGGCGGAACCGGCCGAGGAGGCGGTGGCGGCGAAGGCCGTGCCCATCAGGGCGAGTGCGGTGAGAACGCGCTTCGACTTCTTCATGACCGGCTCAACGAGCCAGGCCCCCCGCCGGTCACCGGCATGCGGTTGCGCCGCCCCGGGACGCGGCGTAGTCCGGAAGGACAGGGGGTTCCGCAGAGGAGGCATCATGCTCGGTGAACTGATCGGTGAGGTCAACGGCAAGGACACCGGCCGACGGGTCATCGCGGCCGGTGACGGACACGCGGTCGTCGAGGTGTCGTTCGCGGGCACCGCCACCTACTTCGGCGTCGAGGTCTCCGGCTTCGGCACGTACGAGACCGAGCTCCGCGCCGACGGCACGCTGTTCGGCGAGGGCCAGGGTGTCGACATGACCGCCGACGGCCAGACCGTCACCTGGCACGGCAGCGGCATCGGCCACTTCGCCGAGGGAGGCGTCGTCAAGTACCGCGGTGCGATCTTCTTCTCCACCGCCGCCCCGCAGCTGGAACGGCTCGACTCCGCCGTCGGCGTCTTCGAGTTCGACGCCGCCCCGGACGGCACGTCCACCGGCAAGCTGTACGAGTGGAAGTAGCCCGTCCCGGTTCTCCGCGGAATGCGCGACACTGGAGGGTCTGCGTCAGACCACCCTGTCAGCCAGTGGAGGACTTCCCCGCGTGAACGACGGACCGCTCATCGTCCAGAGCGACAAAACTCTCCTCCTGGAGATCGACCACCCCAAGGCCGGCGACTGCCGCCGCGCCATCGCGCCGTTCGCCGAGCTGGAGCGGGCGCCCGAGCACGTGCACACGTACCGGGTCACCCCGCTCGGGCTGTGGAACGCGCGGGCGGCCGGGCACGACGCCGAGCAGGTGGTGGACGCCCTGGTGACGTACTCGCGCTACCCGGTGCCGCACGCGCTGCTGGTGGACGTGGCCGACACCATGGGCCGGTACGGCCGGCTCCAGCTGCTCAAGCACCCGACGCACGGGCTGGTGCTCACCACCACCGACCGGCCGGTGCTGGAGGAGGTGCTGCGCTCCAAGAAGATCGCCCCGCTGGTCGGCGCCCGGGTCGACCCGGACACCGTGGTGGTGCACCCCTCCGAGCGCGGGCAGATCAAGCAGGTGCTGCTCAAGCTCGGCTGGCCCGCCGAGGACTTCGCCGGGTACGTGGACGGCGAGGCGCACCCGATCGACCTGGACGAGGACGGCTGGCAGCTGCGCCCGTACCAGGCACAGGCCGTCGAGGGCTTCTGGCACGGCGGCTCGGGCGTCGTGGTGCTGCCCTGCGGCGCCGGCAAGACGCTGGTCGGCGCGGCCGCGATGGCGCACGCCAAGTCGACCACGCTGATCCTGGTCACCAACACCGTCTCGGCCCGCCAGTGGAAGCACGAGCTGGTCAAGCGCACCTCGCTCACCGAGGACGAGATCGGCGAGTACAGCGGCACCAGGAAGGAGATCCGCCCGGTCACCATCGCCACCTACCAGGTGATGACCACCAAGCGGAAGGGCGTCTACGCGCACCTGGAGCTGTTCGACGCCCGCAACTGGGGCCTGGTGGTCTACGACGAGGTGCACCTGCTGCCGGCCCCGGTGTTCAAGTTCACCGCCGACCTGCAGGCCCGCCGCCGGCTCGGCCTGACCGCCACGCTGGTGCGCGAGGACGGCCGCGAGGGCGACGTGTTCAGCCTGATCGGCCCCAAGCGCTTCGACGCGCCGTGGAAGGAGATCGAGGCGCAGGGCTACATCGCGCCCGCCGACTGCTGCGAGGTGCGGGTCACCCTGACCGACTCCGAGCGGCTCGCCTACGCGACCGCCGAGCCGGAGGAGCGCTACCGCTACTGCGCCACCACGGCGACCAAGCGGCGGGTGGTGGAGGCGCTGGTCAGGAAGCACGAGAAGGACCAGACGCTGATCATCGGCCAGTACATCGACCAGCTGGACGAGCTCGGGGAGGTCCTGGACGCCCCGGTGATCAAGGGCGAGACCAGCAACGCCCAGCGCGAGAAGCTCTTCGACGCGTTCCGCAACAAGGAGATCAGCGTCCTGGTGGTCTCCAAGGTCGCGAACTTCTCGATCGACCTGCCCGAGGCCACGGTGGCCATCCAGGTCTCCGGGACCTTCGGCTCCCGCCAGGAGGAGGCCCAGCGCCTCGGCCGCGTGCTGCGCCCCAAGGCGGACGGCCATGCGGCCCACTTCTACTCGGTGGTCGCCCGGGACACCGTGGACCAGGACTTCGCCGCCCACCGGCAGCGCTTCCTGGCCGAGCAGGGCTACGCGTACCGCATCATCGACGCCGACGACGTGCTCTAGCGGAGGTCAGTACCGGACACCGTCGCGCCCGAGGAAGATCACGCGCGCGGCGGTGTCCAGCACGATGCCGACGTTGCGCACCACGGTGCTCAGCGGGTTGCGGTGGCGGCCCTGGACGGCGGTCGCGCCGGCCGGGCCCGAACGGGGGGTGGGGGTTTCGGTGCTCATGTCTTCAACGGTAGGCACCCGGACGGCCGTGGGCATCACTCCGAAGGCCGCATCCAGCGAGGCACCCGTCCTCCTCCAGGTGTACGCACGCCCCTGAGACCTGCGGGGCTGGAACCCGGAGACGGACGGGTCTAAGATCGTCCGTCTGCCCCCTCCCGAACCGTGGTACCTGCTGAAGTCCCGCAGGCAGCCGGGGGAGGCGCCGACCGCACGGCAACCGGTCGGCTGTACCCCACCGTGAGCTCCATCGATCCGCTGCGCCCGCCACCGGGGCAGCCGGGAAGGTTCGCTGTGCCCGCCACCCCCACCACCGACCCCCTCCAGCGCGAACGCGAGCACCTGGCCGCGTCCCGGGCCGCGCTGCGAGCGATGCGCGAGGACGTCGAGTCGCTCGACCTGCGCGACGTGACCGGCACCTGGGTGTCCGCCGTCGTCCTGCAGAACCAGATCGAGGCCAGGATCGCCGCCCTGGCCGACCTCTCCCACACCCCGCTCTTCTTCGGCCGCCTCGACTACCTGCACGCGGTCAGCGAGGCGGGCCCCTCCAGCCCGAAGGCGGGCAAGGAGGGCCTGTCCGAGGGCGGAGGGGGAGAGAACTTCTACATCGGCCGCCGCCACGTCCACGACGCCGCCGGCGACCCGATGGTGATCGACTGGCGCGCGCCGGTCTCCCAGCCGTTCTACCGGGCCAGCCGCACCGAGCCGATGGACG
Source organism: Streptomyces sp. 1331.2 (assembly GCF_900199205.1). Lineage (NCBI taxonomy): Bacteria > Bacillati > Actinomycetota > Actinomycetes > Kitasatosporales > Streptomycetaceae > Streptomyces > Streptomyces sp. 1331.2. The sequence goes on from NZ_OBMJ01000001.1 coordinate 3,248,256, forward strand.
TCGAGCGCCGCCGCCGCTTCGGCTACACCGGCGGCGAACTCACCGCCTACGAGGACGAGCACCTCACCGACCCGGCCGAGACGGACACCGCCTCCGCCCTGCTCGCCGCCGAGATCGAGAAGCCCCGCGTCGGCCCGATGCGCGACATCGTGGCCACCATCCAGCCCGAGCAGGACGAGATCGTCCGCTCCGACGTGACGGGCACCATCTGCGTCCAGGGGGCCCCGGGCACCGGGAAGACGGCCGTCGGCCTGCACCGCGTCGCGTACCTGCTGTACGCGCACCGCGACCGGCTGGCCCGCACCGGCACCCTGGTGATCGGGCCGAACAACGCCTTCCTCTCGTACATCGAGCAGGTGCTCCCGGCCCTCGGCGAGCTGGACGTCGCCCAGGCCACCGTGCAGCAGCTGGTCGGGCACGTCGAGGTCCGGGGCGAGGACGACCCGGAGGCGGCCCGGCTGAAGGGCGACGCCCGGATGGCCGAGGTGCTGCGCCGGGCCGTGCAGGCCGGCATCACGCTGCCCACCGAGCCCTGCGTGGTGATCCGCGGCTCCCGCCGCTGGCGCGTCCCGGTGTACGAACTGGTGGAGATCATCGAGGAGTTGAGGGGCCGCGAGATCCGCTACGGCGCCGCCAGGGACGCCCTGCCGCAGCGCATCGCGCACGCCGTGCTGCTGAAGATGGAGCAGGGCGGCGAGGCCCCGGACGACCGGGTGCAGGACGCAGTGGCCCGCAACAGCGCGGTCAAGGCGGTGGTCAAGGAGTGCTGGCCGGCCGTGGACCCGGCGAAGCTGGTCCTGCGGCTGCTCTCCGACCCCGGGTTCCTGGCCGAGTGCGCCGAGGGCGTGCTGACGCCCGAGGAGCAGGCAGCGGTGCTCTGGCCCAAGCCCGGCCGCTCGGTGAAGACCGCCCGCTGGACGCCGGCCGACGCCGTCCTGGTGGACGAGGCGACGGACCTGGTGCAGCGCACGCCCTCGCTCGGGCACGTGGTGCTGGACGAGGCGCAGGACCTCTCCCCGATGCAGTACCGGGCGGTCGGCCGCCGCTGCACCACCGGCTCGGCGACGGTCCTCGGCGACCTCGCCCAGGGCACCACCCCGTGGGCGACGGCGAGTTGGCCGGACGCGCTGCACCACCTGGGCAAGCCGGACGCGCACATCGAGGAGCTGACCAAGGGCTTCCGGGTGCCGGAGGAGGTCATCGCGTACGCCTCCCGGCTGCTCCCGGCGATCGCCCCCGGCCTGGCCCCGGCCGGCTCGGTCCGCGAGGCGCCCGGCTCGCTGACGATCCGCCACATCGCCGACGGCGGCCTGCCGGAGGCCGTGGTCGCCGCCTGCCGGGAGGCACTGGCGCGCGAGGGCTCGACCGGCCTGATCGCCGCCGACGCCCGGATCCCGCAGCTCGCCGAGGCGCTGGCCGCGGCCGGCCTGCCGCACCTCACCCCCGGCACCGAGACCACCGCCGAGGCCCGGCTCACCCTCGTCCCGGCCTCGCTGGCCAAGGGCCTGGAGTACGACTACGTGGTGCTGGACGAACCGGCCGCGGTGATCGCCGGCGAGCCGGACGAACGGACCGGCCTGCGGCGGCTGTACGTCGCACTGACCCGCGCCGTCTCCGGCCTGACCGTGCTGCACGAGGCTCCGCTGCCCGAGCAGCTGCGCTGACACGCTTCGAGGGGCCGGCCCGTGACGGCCGGCCCCTCGTGCAAACCCGCTCAGGCGTCGATCAGCGCCCGCCACTCGGCGACCTTGGCCGCGTCCACCGGCGTCTGCCAGCCGCCGGCCCGCACCGCACCGCCGACGTGGAAGGCGTCGAAGCCGTCCGCCCGCAGCTCCTTCAGGTGCTCGGCCCGCAGGCCGCCGCCGATCAGGATCCGCTGCCGGTAGCCGGGCTCCCCGGCGCGGGCGAGCTCGGCCGACAGCACCTCGCGGCCGGCGTCCACCCCGGCGGCCGCGCCGGAGGTGAGGAAGGTGTCCAGCCCGGGCAGGGCACCGACGGCGGCCCGCAGGGCGGCCCGGTCGGCGCTGTGGTCGATCGCCCGGTGGAAGGTCCAGCGGCAGCCGGCCACCGCCTCGGCGACGACCGTGGTGGCGGCCAGGTCGACGGCGCCGCCGGCGTCGAGGAAGCCGAGGACGAACTCCTCGGCGCCCTCGGCGCGCAGGGCGGCGGCCCGGGCGCACAGCTCGTCCAGGTCGCCGGGGGCGAAGCCGTCCCGGATCCGGAGCATGACGCGCAGCGGGATGCCGACGGCGGCCCGGATCCGGGCGAAGTCCTCGACGGACGGGGTGAGCCCGTCGGCGGCCATGTCGGTGACCAGTTCGAGCCGGTCGGCGCCGCCCGACTCGGCGGCCTGGGCGTCCTGGGGCGTCAGCGCGATGACTTCGAAAATTGGTCTAGACATATTCGACAGCCTGCCACATCCCGCCGAACCCGGCGAGACCACACCACCGTTCCGGCCACCCCGCCGTTCCGCGCCACCAGCCAGCCGTTCGGGGCCACCAGCCAGCCGTTCCGGGCACCCCGCGTCACACCGGACTGCGTCCCACCCCGGCGCGCGCCGCCCCGCCACGCCCGGCCCCACCCCGGCCGACCCGGTGCACCGCCACGGCCGTCACCGCCAGCAGCACCAGCACCGGCACCACCGTGGGCAGCAGGTGCGAGACCCCCCGGGACTCCCGCCAGATGTTGAACAGGCTGGCCGGCCCGGTCAGCGCCAGCACCACGATCCCCAGGGCGGCGGGCGCCACCCGGCTGCGCAGCGCGGTGAAGGCCAGCAGCGCCGGCACCACCAGCATCGCCACGAACCACCCCTGGTCCACCGGGAACGTCGTGTCGTCCCAGCGCTGCCCCGCCGCCAGCAGCCCGCCCGTCACCGCCGAGGCCAGGACCAGCCCCCGGGTCCGCCAGGTAGCCCGGGGCAGCAGGTCGGTCGGGGCGCCGGCCAGCACCAGCGCGCAGAGCGCCAGCGGCAGGGTCGCCATCCCGACGTACCCGGACCACCACACGGAGAAGTACGAGCGGTGGGCCTCCTGCCCCAGTTCGAGCAGGCCCATCGCGCCCAGGGCCAGCGACAGGCCCCGTCCCGCCGTCCACCGGCCGAGCAGCGCCGCCACCAGGAGCAGCATCGCCGTGACCGGCTCGGCCAGGATCCCGACGTAGGTGCGCAGCGAGTCGTCCCAGGTGAGCTTCCAGGCCACCCGGTCCGCGTCGGCGACCCAGGGCGCCAGCACGGCACCGATCACGGCGCCGACGGCCATCGGGGCGGCCATCGCCAGCACCCGGCCGGGCATCGAGGCGCCGGTCAGCCCGAGCCGCACCCGCAGCCCGTACAGCGCCAGGTCGAGGATCTCCCGGGCGACGGCGCAGCGGCCGGCCTGCGCCGTCGTCTCGGCGAAGACCTCCGCCAGCTCCTCGCCGCGCTCGCGGCGGTAGTGCGCCGGGTAGAGCTGGAGCGCGGCCCGCAGCGCGGGCGACAGCCAGGGCGCTCCGATCGTCGGCGTGGTCATGTGAGGCCTCCCCCCCGTCGCGGGCCGCTTGTTCGGCCCCGCCTTCCCCGTCAGCATCGACCGGACTTTCGAGAGCCGGCGCTCCGCCTCGGTGGCGACGGCCAGCAGCCGCTCGGCCTCGGCGGCCAGCGCGCCCCGGCCGGCGTCGGTCAGCGCGTAGGTGCGCCGGGCGCGGCCGTCGACCACCTCCTCGGCGGCGACCTCGATCAGGCCCTGGCCGAGCAGCCGGTCGAGGGCGCCGTAGAGCGTGCCGGTGCGCATCCTGACCCGGCCGTCGGAGATCGCGGCGACCTCCTGGATGAGGGCGTAGCCGTGTCTCGGCGCGTCGGCCAGTGCGGTGAGCAGGAGCAGCGTGGGCTCCTGCATCGAGCGTTCCGTCATACGCCTACATATATCGTCAACCTACCTATAAGGTCCAGCGCCCGGCCGAGCCGCCACAATGGCCCGCATGCCCGAGACGACGCCCGAGACCATGCCCGACACACCGCCCACCACGACCGACGACCTGCTCGCCGCCTGGACCGCCCTGCTGCACCGCTGCGGCGCCACCACCGACCCCGGGCCGTACGGCCGCGAGCTGCTGCGCCGCTGGTCCGAGCCGCAGCGCCGCTACCACACCCCCGAGCACCTGCGCGCGGTCCTGCGCCACGTCGACGACCTCGCCGGGCACGCCGCCGACCCGGACACCGTCCGCCTCGCCGCCTGGTTCCACGACGCCGTCTACCGCCCCGACCGCAGCGAGAACGAAGAACGCAGCGCCGCCCTGGCCGTCCGCGCCCTGACCGCCGCCGGCCTGCCCGCCGCCCGCACCGCCGAGGTCGAGCGGCTGGTGCTGCTCACCGTCGCCCACGACCCGGCGCCGGGCGACCGCGACGGCGAGGTGCTCTGCGACGCGGACCTCGCCGTCCTCGGCGGCACCCCCGGGGCGTACGCGGCGTACGCGGCCGCCGTCCGGGAGGAGTACGGCTTCGTCCCGGAGCCGGACTTCCGCGCGGGCCGGGCCGCCGTGCTGCGCCGGCTCCTGGCGCTCCCGGCGCTCTACCGCACCCCCGCCGCCCGCGAGCGCTTCACCGCCGCCGCCCGCACCAACCTGACGACCGAACTCGAAAGTCTCTAGCGCAGCTCGCCGACCGGCGCCACCACCGCGCCCTGCTTGCCGCACACCCAGTGCGGCTCCGGCCCCAGCTCCGGCTCCACGCCCAGCGCGTGCGGATCCCCGTCGGCCGCGCAGACGGTACACAGCGGCCAGCGCCCGTACGCCTCCAGCAGCGCGTCCTGGACGTCCTGCGCGACCAGTCCGAGCACGTACTCGGTGCCGTCCGGCCACTGCTCCAGCCACCACCGGCGGTGGGTGACGGCCTGCTCCACCAGCGAGACGACGGCGGCGTCGGCCACGTCCCGTGCGGTGAGGTCGGCCAGGATCAGGGCGCGCGCGTTGTGCAGGGCGGTCTCGATGTCGTCGGAAGCCATCCCCCCATTGTCCGGCACAACGCCGCGTGGGCGGCCCCCCGAAGGGAACCGCCCACACGGACGAGGATCAGCCGATCCGACCGGTAGACCGATCAGGATCAGAAGTCCATGTCACCGCCCGGCATGCCGCCGCCGGCGGCCGCGGCGGCCTTCTCCGGCTTGTCGGCGATGACGGCCTCGGTGGTGAGGAACAGCGCCGCGATGGAGGCGGCGTTCTGCAGCGCGGAGCGGGTGACCTTGGCCGGGTCGATGATGCCCTCGGCGACCAGGTCGACGTACTCGTTGGTGGCGGCGTTCAGGCCGTGACCGGCGGGGAGGTTGCGCACCTTCTCCACCACGACGCCACCCTCCAGGCCGGCGTTGGTCGCGATCTGCTTGATCGGGGCCTCCAGCGCGACCTTGACGATGTTGGCACCGGTGGCCTCGTCGCCCTCCAGCTCCAGCTTGTCGAAGGCGACACCGGCCTGCAGCAGCGCGACGCCACCACCGGCGACGATGCCCTCCTCGACGGCGGCCTTGGCGTTGCGGACGGCGTCCTCGATGCGGTGCTTGCGCTCCTTGAGCTCCACCTCGGTGGCCGCGCCGGCCTTGATGACGGCCACGCCGCCGGCCAGCTTGGCGAGGCGCTCCTGGAGCTTCTCGCGGTCGTAGTCCGAGTCGCTGTTCTCGATCTCGGCGCGGATCTGGTTCACGCGGCCCGCGACCTGCTCGCTGTCGCCGCCACCGTCGACGATGGTGGTCTCGTCCTTGGTGATGACCACCTTGCGGGCGGTGCCCAGCAGGTCGATGCCGGCGTTCTCCAGCTTGAGGCCGACCTCCTCGGAGATCACGGTGCCACCGGTGAGGATGGCGATGTCGCCGAGCATGGCCTTGCGGCGGTCGCCGAAGCCCGGGGCCTTGACGGCGACGGACTTGAAGGTGCCGCGGATCTTGTTCACGACCAGGGTCGACAGGGCCTCGCCCTCGACGTCCTCGGCGATGATGACGAGCGGCTTGCCGCTCTGCATGACCTTCTCCAGCAGCGGGAGCAGGTCCTTGACCGAGCCGATCTTGGAGTTGGCGATGAGGATGTACGGGTCCTCGAAGGTCGCCTCCATCCGCTCCAGGTCGGTGGCGAAGTAGGCCGAGATGTAGCCCTTGTCGAAGCGCATGCCCTCGGTGAGCTCCAGCTCCAGACCGAAGGTGTTGCTCTCCTCGACGGTGATGACGCCTTCCTTGCCGACCTTGTCCATGGCCTCGGCGATCAGCTCGCCGATCTGGGTGTCGGCGGCCGAGATGGAGGCGGTGGAGGCGATCTGCTCCTTGGTCTCCACGTCCTTGGCCTGGGCCAGCAGCTGGTCGGAGACGGCGGCGACGGCCTTCTCGATGCCGCGCTTCAGGGCCATCGGGTTGGCGCCGGCGGCGACGTTGCGCAGACCCTCGCGAACCAGGGCCTGGGCCAGCACGGTGGCGGTGGTGGTGCCGTCACCCGCGACGTCGTCGGTCTTCTTGGCGACCTCCTTGACGAGCTCCGCGCCGATCTTCTCGTAGGGGTCTTCGAGCTCGATCTCCTTGGCGATGGAGACACCGTCGTTGGTGATCGTGGGGGCGCCCCACTTCTTCTCCAGCACGACGTTGCGGCCCTTGGGGCCGAGCGTGACCTTCACTGCGTCGGCGAGCTGGTTCATGCCACGCTCAAGGCCGCGGCGAGCTTCCTCATCAAAGGCGATGATCTTGGCCATCAGAAGTGGTCCTCCGGGACACGGTCGACTGCTCGGACCAAGGGGTGCCCGCGACGGACGGCCCTGGTGTGCGGGGGTCTTTTCCCCTACCGCTCCCGGGGGCCTCACCGACCCGGTCCGCTGTCACTCTCACGCTGTGAGTGCTAACGCCAATGATTAGCACTCACGGTGGTCGAGTGCAAGCCCAATCACCGATCCGCGAGCCGCCGCGGAGCCCGCACCCGGCCCACCAGGCGGCCCGCCGACCACCCCGCCACACGGCCCCCGCCGGGGAACGCCGACGGGCCCGCACGACGCGTGTCGTACGGGCCCGCCGAGAAGCGAGAGGTCACCAGCCGTAGGGCCGCGCCGAGCTCCTGGGGTCGGAAGGCGTCAGCCCGCGGCGCGGACCATGTCCGCCTGCGGGCCCTTCTGTCCCTGGGAGATCTCGAACTCGACCCGCTGGCCCTCCTCGAGGGTGCGGTAGCCGTCCATCTGGATCGCGCTGTAGTGGACGAAGACGTCCGCACCACCGTCGACCGCGATGAAGCCGTAGCCCTTCTCCGCGTTGAACCACTTGACGGTGCCCTGAGCCATTCCGAACTCCCCTAGTGCTGTGCTGGCCCTTCACGCGCCCGCAGGTCACGGGCCCGGGTTGGTTGTGTAGGCCGGCCCGGGGAACCCCCCTGAGCGCAGCCGTGCACGCCGCAATCCCCCGCACGGGATGCCGAACGGCTTCCGGTGGGCGGCTGATTGCGTCGACCGCCGCTGAATGTATCCGGACCGAAGCCCTCTGCAACAGGGTCAGCCGCCGGGAATTCCGCTGCACTGTCAAGGGACAGGACAGGGTGAACCGGGAAAATCTCCGCATTTCACGCCGGACATAGCGGACGAATTACTCAAATGCCCGCGCGAATTCTGACATCGGCCTGACATGTTTCCCGCGCCGGTCTCACCGGCCGGACGCCCTCCGGTGGAACACCGCGGAAGGCCGAAAGGGAGGCCCTGTTCCCAGCCGAGCCACACTCTACTCCGACTCGACCGGGAAATATTCCCGCCGAAATTCACGCGGCCGCCCGCCCGTACGGAGAGCGGAATTCCGTACGGGCGGGCGGCCGGAAACGGGGCCGCGGCGGGTCAGCAGCCGCCGGCCACCGCCGGGATGATCGAGACGCCGGCGCCGTCCTTGATCTCGGTCGCCAGGCCCTCGGCGAAGCGCACGTCGTCGTCGTTCACGTAGACGTTCACGAAGCGGCGCAGCTTGCCGGTGTCGTCCAGGATGCGGGCGGAGATGCCCGCGTGGTTCTTCTCCAGGTCGGCGATGACCTCGGCCAGGGTGGCGCCCTCGGCGGTGACCTCGGCGGCGCCGTCGGTGTAGGTGCGCAGGATGGTGGGGATGCGGACGGTGGCGCTCATGGCTCTCCTTGCGGGGTGGGGCCTTGCGGGGGGGGCGGGGCCTTGCGGGGTGGAGGTGGTCAGGCGGACGCGAGGCCGGCGGCGCGGAAGGACTCCAGCGTCGGGCGGATGACGGCGGTCATGCCCGCGTCGGAGACGGCGTCCAGGGTCTTCAGGCCGTCGCCGGTGTTGATCGCGACGGTCTCCTTGGCCGGGTCCAGCTGCCCGGTCTCGACCAGCTTCTTCAGCACGCCGACGGTCACCCCGCCCGCGGTCTCGGCGAAGATGCCCTCGGTCCGCGCCAGCAGCCGGATCGCCGCCACGACCTCGGCGTCCGTCACATCCTCCACCGCACCACCGGTCCGCCGCGCGATGTCCAGCACGTACGGCCCGTCGGCCGGGTTGCCGATCGCCAGCGACTTGGCGATGGTGTTCGGCTTGACCGGCCTGATCACGTCCCGCCCGGCCTTGAAGGCGGCCGACACCGGCGAGCACCCCTCGGCCTGGGCGCCGAAGATCCGGTACGGCCGGTCCTCGACCAGGCCGAGCTTGATCAGCTCCTGCAGCCCCTTGTCGATCTTCGTCAGCTGCGAGCCCGAGGCGATCGGGATCACGATCTGCTCCGGCAGCCGCCAGCCGAGCTGCTCGCAGATCTCGTACGCCAGCGTCTTGGAGCCCTCGCCGTAGTAGGGGCGCAGGTTGACGTTGACGAAGCCCCAGCCCTCACCGGCCGCGTCGCCGATCAGCTCCGAGCAGAAGCGGTTCACGTCGTCGTAGTTGCCCTCGATGCCGACCAGCTCGCCGCCGTACACCCCGGCCATGACGACCTTGCCCTGCTCCAGGTCGTGCGGGATGAACACGCAGGAGCGGAACCCGGCGCGAGCGGCCGCCGCACCCACCGCACCGGCCAGGTTGCCGGTCGAGGAGCAGGACAGCGTGGTGTACCCGAACGCCCGGGCCGCCTCGATCGCGCAGGCCACCACCCGGTCCTTGAAGGAGTGCGTCGGGTTCCCGGAGTCGTCCTTGATGTGCAGCTGGGCGGTGAAGCCGAGCTCCCGGCCCAGGTTGTCCGCCTTCACCAGCGGGGTCCACCCCGGGTTCAGGTTGGGCTTGGACGCCACGTCGGCCGGCACCGGCAGCAGCGGGGCGTAACGCCAGACGGACGCCGGACCGGCCTCGATCCGCTTGCGCAGCTCCTCGGCGTCCTCGCCGCCGAACTCGTAGGCGATCTCCAGCGGGCCGAAGCACTCCAGGCACGCGAAGCTGGGGCCGAGGGGGAAACGCGTTCCGCACTCCCGACAGGACAGCGCGGTGGCCGGGCCCAGGTCGACGGAAACAGGTGCGGCAAGGTCGATAGCCATGATGGCGGAGGCCTCTCTCCTCATCTTCCCCGCGGCGCGGTCGCGCCACAGGCCGGAATTGGCACCTGTCCCGCCGGGGCCTGTCGACGACAGCCGAGCGAGAAGGTTGCCGGGACGTCAACGGGCCGTTCCCTCAGTCCCTCTGGATGAGCTTGTGAAATTGTGTTGCTGCTCAACGGCGACCCCGGCGTGCGAAGGTCCGACCGCTGTACGAAGACTGTATCCGAAGGCGTCAACCCTGAACGGGACCGTCCGCCACGCGAGATGGCCCGTCCCACCCGACCCCGCCGAGGAGACTTCCGTGCCCGCCGAACCGACTCCCGAGCTCCTCCCGCAGGCGGCGTCCTGGCTGCGCCGCCGCTCCTGGAGCGCGGCCGACCGGCCGGTCGACGCCCTCCTCGCGGCCAAGGAACGCACCGGCCGCACCGTCAGCGTGGTGCTCCCCGCCCTGGACGAGGAGGCCACCGTCGGCGACATCGTCCGCACCGTCCGCCGGGAGCTGATGGAACGCCTCCCGTTGGTCGACGAGCTCGTCGTGGTCGACTCCGGCTCCACCGACGCCACCGCCGCCGTCGCCGCCGAGGCCGGCGCCCGGGTGGAACACCGGGACGCCATCCTGCCCCGGCTGCCCGCCGCCCCCGGCAAGGGCGAGGTGCTCTGGCGCTCGCTGCTGGTCACCCACGGCGACATCGTCTGCTTCGTCGACGCCGACCTGCGCGAGTTCGACCCGGCCTTCGTCTCCGGCATCGTCGGCCCGCTGCTGACCGACGAGTCCATCCAGCTGGTCAAGGCCATGTACGACCGCCCGCTGGAGACCGAGAGCGGCGCCGTCGTCCCGGCCGGCGGCGGCCGCGTCACCGAACTCGTCGCCCGTCCCCTGCTCAACCTCCACTGGCCGGAACTCGCCGGTTTCGTCCAGCCCCTCGGCGGCGAGTACGCGGCCCGCCGCTCACTGCTCGAACGACTGCCCTTCCCCACCGGCTACGGCGTCGAACTCGGCCTGCTGGTCGATGCGTTGGAACTGGCCGGGCTGGACGCCCTGGCCCAGGTGGACGTCGGGGTCCGGCACCACCGCCACCAGGACGGTCAGGCCCTCGGCCGGATGGCCGCCACCATCTACCGCACCGCCCTCGAACGCCTGGCCCGCACCCACCGCCTGAAAGCCTCCGCCGACCTGGTCCACCCCTACCTCACCCAGTTCGCCCGCGACCCGGACACCCGCGCCTTCACCGCCCACACCCACCCGGTGACGGCCCTGGAACGCCCCCCGATGCACACCCTCCCCGAGTACGCGACCCGGCACTGAAGGGTTTGCCGTCCCGACCCCCCGGCAACATCCCCATCATGGGCGATCTCACGACCGAACGTTCGAGTGCGACCGGCACCGCCCCCATCCTGGTGGCCTCCAACCGGGGACCGGTGTCGTTCAGCACCGCCGCCGAGGGCACGCTGACCCTCCGGCGCGGCGGCGGAGGCCTGGTCTCCGGCCTCTCCGCGATCGACGACCCGAACGCCGTCTGGGTCTGCGCGGGCCTGAACGACGCGGACCGCAGAGCCGCCCGAGAGGCCCCCGACGGCCGCCTCGACCTGGCCGGCCACGACGTCGGCGGACAGGCCGTCCGGATGCTGGACATCGACCCCGAGACCTTCGCCCGCGCCTACAACGGCGTCGCCAACTCCACCCTCTGGTTCGTCCACCACCTGCTCTACGCGACCCCCACCGCACCGTCCTTCGACGCCGGCTTCCGCACCGAATGGGCCGCCTACCAGGCCTACAACGCCGCCTTCGCGAACGCCCTGGCCGCCGAAGCCGCCCCGAACGCCGCCGTCCTGGTCCAGGACTACCACCTCTCCCTCGCCCCTGCCCTGCTCCGCGAAGCCCGCCCCGACCTGCGGATCGGCCACTTCTCCCACACCCCCTGGGCCCCGCCCGAGTACTACCGGCTGCTGCCCGACGACGTCGCCGCATCCGTGCTCACCGGCATCCTCGGCGCCGACCGGGCCGGCTTCCTCACCGAGCGCTGGGCGCGCGCCTTCGCCGCCTGCTGCGCGGACCTCCTCGGCGCCGCCGTCGACCACGACGCACTCACCGTCACCCACGAAGGCCGCACCACCCACCTCGGCGTGCACGCCCTCGGCGCCGACGCCGACTTCCTGCGCGAGCGCTCCCACCGCCCCGACGTGGACGAACGCCTCGCCGCCCTCCGGGCAGCCGTCGGCGACCGCCGCACCATCGTCCGGGTCGACCGCACCGAGCTGAGCAAGAACATCGTCCGCGGCCTCCAGGCCTACCGGCACCTGCTCCGCACCCGCCCCGAGTGGCACGACCGGGTGGTCCACATCGCCTTCGCCTACCCGTCCCGCACCGACCTGGCCGAGTACCGCGACTACACGGCCGCGGTCGAACACCTCGCCGCCGACATCAACGCCGAGTTCGCCACCCCCACCTGGCAGCCGCTGATCCTGCACGTCAACGACGACTTCCCGCGCTCCCTCGCCGCCTACCGCCTCGCCGACGTGGCCCTGGTCAACCCCATCCGGGACGGCATGAACCTGGTGGCCAAGGAAGTCCCCGTGGTCTCCGACCGCGGCTGCGCCCTGGTCCTCTCCCGGGAGGCCGGCGCCCACGCCGAGCTCGCCGGCGACGCCCTGACGGTCAACCCGTACGACGTCATCGCCACCGCCGACGCCCTCCACACCGCCCTCACCATGCCCGAGGCCGAGCGCACCGACCGCACCAAGCGCCTCGCCGCGGCGGCCACCGCCCTCCCCCCGCAGCAGTGGTTCCTCGACCAGCTCAACGCGCTGGCCCAGCTCAACGTGGAGTGAGTGCCTCCCCCAGCGCCCCCAACAGCTCCACCACCCCGGCCGGCCCCGCGACCACCAGGTCCGCGCGGTCGGCCAACTCCTTCACCGGCGCGTCCCCCACCGCCCCGCTGCACACCAACAACCCCGCCACGCCCTCGCCCCGCAGCTCCTCCACCGCCGCGAACGCCGCCACGTCCCCCAGGTCGTCCCCCGCATAGAGCACCGACCGCGCCCCCCGCTCCCGCAGGAACCCGGTCAGCGCCGCCCCCTTGTCCACCCCCGGCGGCCGCAACTCCAGCACCAACCGCCCGGGCTCCACCACCAGCTCGTACCCGGCCGCCAACTCCGCCACCGGCGCCCGCAACAGCTCCAGGGCCTCCTCCGGCGCCGCCGTCCGCCGCGTGTGCACCGCCACCGAGCGCCCCTTGTCCTCCACCCACACCCCCTCCGGCGCCCCCACCCGCGCCAACACCTCCGGCAGCGCCTCCCGCACCCCCGCCACCCCCGGGTGCACCTCCGGCGCCGTCACCTCCCCGTCCTCCCACCGCTCGGCCCCGTAGTGCCCCAGCACCACGACCCCCGGCACCCCCGCCAGCCCCCCGTACTCCACCGCCACCGCCGCAGGCCGCCCGGTCACCACGACCACAGCCCCCACCACCGGCGCCAGCACCCGCAACGCCCCCACCACCCCCGGATGCGCCCTGGCCCGAGCCGGATCCGCCACGATCGGCGCCAACGTCCCGTCGAAGTCCAAGGCGATCACCGCCCCCCGGGGCGCCCCCAGAATCGCCCGCACCCCCTCCCGCCCGGCAACGGTCGTCGGCACCCACATCTCTTCGAATCCCATACCCGACCCCATACCCCCGGCCCCACCCGGGAACGCCCGGCTCAGCGAGCCTCCCGCCGAGCCTCCCGCACCCGCCGCAACCGGTTCACCAGCACCGGCGCGTGTGCCAACGCCTCCTCCCGGTCCAACAAGGCGTTCAGCAGCTGGTAGTACCGCGTCGAGGAGAGCCCCAGCTCCTCCCGGATCGCCCGCTCCTTGGCCCCCGCCGTACGCCACTGCCGCCCCTCCAACGCCAGCACCGCCCGGTCCCGCTCACTCAGCTCGCCCACCGAAGACACCCTCCGCCCGCCACTACGGAGTGTCATTCTCCCGCGCAACCCCGACACACACTGCTCGTCCCACCCCCGCCGCGCCCCCGCTAACGTCACCCCCATGACCGCGCGCACGCCCGAGCCCAGCTTCGCCCTGCACATCCCCGACGCCGAGCTCGAACCCGACCCGCTCGACCCGTCCCAGATCCGCTCCGGCACCCCCGAGGTCACCGGCAAGGTCCTCTCCGAGAGCCCAGACGGCCGCCACCTGCGCGGCATCTGGCAGATCACCCCGGGCGTGGTCACCGACGTGGAGGCCGACGAGATGTTCGTGGTCCTCAGCGGCCGGGCCACCATCGAGATCGAGGACGGCCCGACCCTGGAGGTCGGCCCCGGCGACTGCGCAGTCCTGCGCGAGGGCGACCGCACCACCTGGACGGTCCACGAAACCCTCCGCAAGGCCTACGCGATCACCCTCCCCTGAGCCCGCGAAGAACCCGCGCGGCGCAGCCCTACTTACGGACCTGCGCCGCGTCCTTCACCGCACCGTCCTGCAACCCCCCGAGCACCTGCTTGGGATCCCCCGTCACCGCCTGCCCGATCCCCGCCTTGATCCGGCTGCTGACCTGCCCCCACGCCGGGTCCCCGAACGGGTAGAAGCTCGCGTTGGTCAGCCCGACCGCGAACTGCTTGAGGTCCGCGTGCTTCGGGTCCGTCGACATCTGGTCGAACGCGTCCTGGGTGACGGGCAGCAGGTTGTACTGCTCGTCGAACTTCAGCTGGTTGTCCTTGCCGTAGACGAACGCCAGGAACCTCTTGATCTCGTTCTTGTGCCCGTTCGCCTTGAACGCCATCATCCAGTCCGCGACCCCGAGGCTCCCGGTCCGCCCGACCCCGTCCTTCTTCGGGATCGGCGCCGTCCCGAAGTCGACGTTCCCCGCGGCAGCCATCCGCAGCAGTGTCGGGTGCCCGTTCAGCATCGCGACCTTCCCGGCCGCGAAGTCCTGGAACACCGGCGTGCGGTTCATCTTTCCGGGGTCCGGGTACGTCAGCCCGGTGCTCACCAGGTTGGCCTTGAGCCAGCCGAACGTGGCCTGGTTCTGGGCGCTGTCGATGGTGTAGTTGCCCACGTCGTCGGAGATGCTCCCGCCGCCGCTCAGCGTCCACAGCATGGATTCCGCCGGCGCCTCCTCCGGCCCCAGCGGGAGCCCGTACGGGGTCACTCCCGGCACCTTGGCCTTGATCTTCTCGGCGTCCTGCCGCAGCTCGCTCCAGGTGGCCGGCGGCTGGGCGATCCCCGCCTGCCGGAACATCGCCTTGTTGTAGAAGAGCACCCGCGACGAGGAGACGAACGGGATGCCGTACTGCTTCCCGAGCACCTGCCCGGCGTGTGCGAAGGTGTCCAGGAATTCGGCCTGGGTGTCCACCGAGAGGACGTCCGACGCGGGGTAGAGCCGGTCCGCGGCGACCTGGTCGGCGAAGCCGCCGGTCTGCAGCAGGTCGGGCGACTTCCCGGCCGCGATCATGTCCTCGACCTTCTTGCCGATCTCGGTCCAGCTGTCCACCTCGACGCTGACCTTGATCCCCGGGTTGGCGGCCTCGAAGGCCTTGGCGATGCCGTCCCAGTAGTGCCGGGAGTTGGTCTCCGGGCTCTCGCCGTAGTCCGCGGCGACCAGTCTCAGGGTGACGGTCCCGTCGCCCTGCCCGCTGCACGCGCCGACCGCGGTGAGTGCCAGTGCTCCGGCCAGCACACTGCCGAGCACACGGGTGGGAACGTGGACGCGCCTGTTCAACGCGGGTACCGCCTTAGGGGAAGAACTACCGCCGGAACGAGGGATACCGGCAGGGGAGAGGCGCCACACTGTCAAAAACGCCGACCACTGGTCCACACCACTGGCCCACCCCGCCCCAGTAGTTATCGAAGTGCCCGAGGTCGTTGCACGATGCGCAACACCGGCATCCGCATCCGCCCGGGGACCCATCCACCCCGAAGCCCCCCGTCCGCACGGCTGCGACACAGCTCACCCCACGTGGACCAGACCAATCCGACAACTGGACTAGACCTCTTCCACCACCCAAGGGAAACTGTCCTCCGTGAAGCACGTCATCGCACTCGATGTAGGCGGCACCGGCATGAAGGCCGCGCTGCTCGCCCAGGACGGCTCCGTGCTGTTCGAGGCCCGCCGACCGACCGGGCGGGAGCACGGCACGGACGCCGTCGTCGCCGCCATCCTCGACTTCGCCACCGACCTGGCGGACGAGGGCCGCAGCCGCTTCGGCGTCGCCCCGCTCGCGGCCGGCGTCGCCGTCCCGGGGACGATCGACGAGAAGAACGGCATCGCGGTCTTCTCCGCCAACCTCGGCTGGCGGGACCTCCCCCTGCGCAAGCTCCTCGGCGAACGCCTGGCCGGGCCCGACGGCACCGCGATCCCGGTCGCCCTCGGCCACGACGTGCGCTCGGGCGGCCTGGCCGAGGGCCGGCTCGGCGCCGGCCGCGGTGTCGACCGCTTCCTGTTCGTCGCGCTCGGCACCGGCATCGCCGGCGCCATCGGCATCGACGGCCGGATCGAGGCCGGCGCGCACGGCTACGGCGGCGAGATCGGCCACGTCGTGGTCCGCCCGGGCGGCCCGCCGTGCGGCTGCGGCGCCCGCGGCTGCCTGGAGACGCTGGCCTCCGCCTCCGCCGTCTCCCGCGCCTGGGCCGAGGCCGGCGGTGACCCCGACGCCGACGCGGCATCCTGCGCCGCCGCGGTGGACGCCGGGGACGACCGCGCGATCGCCGTCTGGCAGCGGGCGGTCGACGCCCTGGCGGACGGCATCATCCTCGCCCAGAGCCTGCTCGACCCGTCCACGGTGATCGTCGGCGGCGGGCTGGCCGAGGCCGGCGACACGCTCTTCACCCCGCTGCGCACGGCGGTCACCGAGCGCCTGACCTTCCAGATGCCCCCGAAGGTCGTACCCGCCATGCTCAAAGACACCGCCGCATCCCTGGGCGCGGGCCTGCTCGCCTGGGACCTGCTCACCTTGGAGGTGACCGCGTGACCACCGCGGACCGTGACCGTACCGTCCTGGCCGGCGCCCGCCTGGTCCTGCCCGGCGGCGTCGTCGAGGGCGACCGGCTCGCGATCGAGGGCACCCGCATCGCGGCCCTCGGCGGCGACACCGAACCCGGCGACCTCGACCTCACCGGACACACCGTCGTCCCCGGCTTCGTCGACCTCCACGTCCACGGCGGCGGCGGCGCCTCCTACGCCTCCGGCCTCGCCGAAGAAGCCCTCCACGCCGCCCGCACCCACCTCCACCACGGCACCACCACCACCATCGCCTCCACCGTCACCGGCGAGATCGACGACATCGCCCGCCAAGCCGCCGTCCTCTCCGAACTCGTCGAGGACGGCACCCTCGCCGGCATCCACTTCGAGGGCCCCTTCATCTCCCACAACCGCTGCGGCGCCCACCGCCCCGACCTGCTGCGCGACCCCGACCCCGCCCTCGTCCGCAAACTCCTCGACGCCGCCCGCGGCCACGCCAAAATGGTCACCCTCGCCCCCGAACTCCCCGGCGGCCTCGACTCCGTCCGCATGCTCACCGACCTCGGCATCATCGCCGCCGTCGGCCACACCGACTCCGACTACACCACCACCCTCCAGGCCATCGACGCCGGCGCCACCGTCGCCACCCACCTCTTCAACGCCATGCCCGGCATCGCCCACCGCGCCCCCGGCCCCATCGTCGCCCTCCTCGAAGACGAACGCGTCACCGTCGAACTCATCAACGACGGCATCCACCTCCACCCCTCCGTCCTCGACCTCGCCTACAACACCGCCGGCCCCACCCGCGTCGCCCTCATCACCGACGCCATGGGCGCCGCCGGCATGGGCGACGGCCTCTACCCCCTCGGCCCCCTCCAAGTCCAGGTCAAGGACGGCGTGGCCCGGCTGGTCGAGGGCGGCGCGATCGCCGGTTCCACCCTCACCCTGGACGTGGCGTTCAAGCGCTCGGTGACCGTCAACGGGCTGAGCCTGAGCCAGGCCGTCGAGTCGCTCTCCGCCACCCCCGCGCGCCTGCTCGGCCTCGCCGACACCGTCGGCTCCCTGGAGACCGGCAAACTCGCCGACCTCGTCGTGCTCGACTCCACCGGCTACGACCTGGTCGCCGTCATGCGCCACGGCCGCTGGGTGCTCGGCGGCGACGCCTTCTCCACCGTCAAACCCGCCTGACCGAGCACCGGAGACGCCGACGGCCGCCCTCCCCCACGGGGACGGGCGGCCGCGGTTCGGCTCCGGGCGGCTCAGCCGCCGTACGGCTCGAAGGAGATCTGGTCGATCAGGACCGCCCCGGAGGGCACTGTGAGGGTCACCGAGTTCGACCCGGCCTGGAACTGCGGCAGTATCCAGGTGGTGTACCAGGCGGCGGTCTGGTCCTTGGGGGCGGGCCCGTAGATCTTGTAGGACACACCGCTCGGCCAGTCCTTGCCGTTCACCGCCACCGCGCCCGCGATCGCCGCGCTCCCCGCGTAGTTGTAGTGCACGTACATCTTGTACGTCCCGGCCGTGGCGATCTCGCCGGTCCAGGTCACCGAGCCGCCCGGCTGGAGGGTCAGGTAGCTGCCGTCCGCCGACTTGGCGCCCTTGACGCTGTTGCCGGAGGGCGCGTTCTGCCCCTGCAGCTGGCCCGCGTCCACGGTCGACGGGCCGGACACCGGGGTGGCGCTGGCCGACGGGGAGGCACCCGCGGCGGTGCCGGTCGGCCCCGGGGTGGCGGGCCCCGGCGCGGCGGTGGTCGCGGTACCGCCCTTGGCCTCCTTGCCACCGTCCGGATCGCCCTTGGAGAGCGCGATCCCGGCGCCGATCGCGATGGCCGCGACCACGGCGACCGCACCGATCACCGCGCCCTTGCTCCGGCCGCTGCTGCTCGGCTCCTCCCCCGGCTGCGGCCGGGAGTGCTCGGCGTAGCGGGCCTGCTGGGTGGGCGCGGCACCGTACTCGGCCTGCTGCGGCACGCCGACCGGCTGACCGTACGGGCCCTGCGGCTGGCCGCCCGGGTAACCCTGCGGCGCCGCCGGCTGACCGTACGGCTGCTGCGCCCGCGGCGGCCCCGCCTGCGGGTAGTGCTGGCCGTACTGCGCCCGCCCGACCTCCATGGGACGGCTGTACGGCGTGCGGGGGACCCCCTGCTGCGGCTCGGCCGGCTGCCCGGTGGAGCCGTCGGCCGGGCGGTAGAGGTAGCCGAACGGGTCGTCGTCCTGCGGGGCACCGCCCCCCTGGCCCTCGGGCACTCCGTTGCTGCCGTCGGTCGTCACGGTGGTCTGCTCCCCCATCCGTTGCGCGCCGCCGGACTGTGGGCTGCGCAGATCATGGACGCTGTCGTACCGGGCACCCTACCTGTCCCGTGTGACGGCTGGAAAAGAACCCTTGACAACTCACGGGTAACCTCGTCGGACCTCAGGCCACCGAGCCCCGCAGCGCCGAGCCCGGCATCGCCCCGGCCCGCCCGGCCTCAGCCCGCCCGCCGGTGCGAACGCTCGCCCCGCGCCCCGCGCACCGCCCCTCCCCGGGCCCGCTTCTCGTCGTACATCCGCTCGTCCGCGGTGTGCAGCACCTCCTCGATGCTCATCCCGCAGCCGGCCCAGCCGATCCCGAGGCTGACCCCCACCCGCATCGCCCGCCCGTCGATCCGCATCGGCGGGATGATCGCGTTGCGCAGCCGGTGGGCGAGGTCCTTCGCCTCCTCCCGGCCGATGCCGTCGGCCAGCACCACGAACTCGTCGCCGCCGAGCCGGGCCACCGTGTCGCCGTCCCGGACGGCCTGGCTCAGCCGCCGGGCGACCTCGACCAGCACCGCGTCACCCGCGTTGTGGCCGAAGCGGTCGTTGATCGACTTGAAGCCGTCCAGGTCGCAGAAGAGCACCGCGAGCCCCTTCTCCGCCGCGGCCGCGCCGCCGGAGCGGAACGGCGCGGACCAGGCCTCGCCGCCGGGCCCGTGGTCGGCCGGGACCACCGCGTGCACGTGCTCCCCGTAGCCCGGGCCGAGGCCGGGCGGCAGTCCGCCCTCGGGCAGCCCGTAGCCGTGCACCGGCCCGGCGTACGGGTCCGCGCCCTCCAGCGCGTCGTGGGCGGTGTGGGCGCTGTAGGAGTCGCCCGGGTAGCCGTACGGCGGCGGGTAGGCCGCCTCGGCCGGCACGGCGGCCGCGCCGACCGGCTGCGGCTGGGCGCAGAGCCGACGGGCCAGCCTGGCCTTCAGCTCGGCGCCGTTGGGCAGGCCGGTGAGGGCGTCGTGGCTGGCCCGGTGGGCGAGCTGGAACTCGTGCCGCTTGCGGTCCTCGATGTCCTCGACGTGGGTGAGCAGGAAGCTCGGCCCCTCGGCCGCGTCCGCCACGATCGAGTTGCGCAGACAGACCCACTGGTAGCCGCCGTCCCGCCGGGACAGCCGCAGTTCCGCCCGGCCGCTCTCGGCGCTGGTGCGCTCCAGCAGGGCACGGTCCTCGGGGTGGACGAGGTCGGCGAAGCTCTGCTGGCGCAGCACCGCCCGGGGGCGGCCGAGCAACCGACACAGCGCGTCGTTGACCCTGGTCAACTGGCCGCGCCCGGCGCCGTGCAGTTCGGTGATGGCCATCCCGCTGGGGGCGTACTCGAAGGCCTGGCGGAAGCTTTCCTCGCTGGCCCGCAGCGCCTGTTGCTCCTTCTCCAGGCGGGCCAGCGCGCGCTGCATCTCGGCCCGCAGCCGGGCGTTGCCGATCGCGATCGAGGCCTGCAGGGAGAACATCTCCAGCGCTTCGCGGGTCCAGGCCCCGGGTCGTTTGCCGCTGCGCGGGCGATCCACCGAGAGCACCCCGAGCAGGTCGCCGCCGGCGCTGTACATCGGCGCGAGCAGCCCGTCGGCGGGGTGCCAGTCGTTGGCGTACACGGGCAGCGCGCCGTCCCCGATCCAGCGCGGGATGTCGCTGGCGACGGCCCAGCCGCGGTCGTACGGCAGGAAGCGCAGGGTGCCCCAGTGGTCGCTGACGCCGAGCAGCCGGTCCCAGGACTCCCGGGAGCCGACCTGCCCGAGCAGGACGGAGGGCCCGCCCATCGGGCTCTCCTCCAGTTCCCAGACGGCCGCCACCACGAGGTCGCCGTCCGGCCGGACCAGGCTGACCGCGGCGGCGTCGAAGCCGAGCCCGTGCACCGCGCCCTCGACGACGGCCTGCAGCGTGCCCGCGAGGCTGCGGGCAGCGTTGAGGTCCGCCACGACCCGGTGCAAGGTGCGGAGGGTCGCGAGACGGACGTACGGCTCCGACTCGGCTTCCATGCGGGGGCTCCCCGGCTGCTTCGGATAGTTCTTGATTGGTTATCGTCCGATTGCCAGAAGAACTGAATCACAGGGAGCACAGCGTTCGGCACGCTCGGTCAGCAATAGGCCGCCACTTGTGACTTAAATCACACGACACTAATGCGCCCTTAATCAGTTCATCCGCCCCAAACGGGACATCAAGCGCTATCGGACCATTTCCCGTGGTCGACCACCCCGGCCACCGGCTGAAGCCGACTGCCTCCGCCCGTCCCCCCACTTCACTCCCGGGAGTGAGTCCGGCCGCCGGCCGCAACTCCCAGGCTGCGCCGCCGGTCCTACGACCAAGGCCCGATGCCGTTTCCCGCGGGTGACGACTACCGTGCGGTACGTGTACCCGTCACCGCAGCCCGAAGCTGCCTCCCAAGCCACGCCCGACGAGTTCCGGGCAGCACTCTCCCAGCTCGCCGCCGGCGTGAGCCTGGTGACCGTCCACGACCCGGAGGACGGCGAGGACATCGGCATGACCGCCACGTCCTTCCTCTCCGTGTCGCTGGAGCCGCCGCTGGTGCTGGTCTCGGTGCGCGAGGACTCCCGGATGGACGAGGCGCTCTCCCGGGTCGACACCTGGGCGGTCTCGGTGCTGACCGAGGGGCAGAAGACGATCGGCTCGCGGTTCGCCATGAAGGGCCGGCTCAGCGACCGGCTGCTGTTCGCCGACACCGCGCACCACCGCGGCCCGCGCACCGGCGCCCCGCTGATCGAGGGCGCCCTGGCCACCGTCGAGTGCCGCACCGAACAGCGGATACCCGCGGGCGACCACACCCTGCTGATCGGCCGCGTCCTGGAGGCCGCCGTACCCGACCCGGGCGGCCGCCCGCTGCTCTACTTCCGCGGCGGCTACCGCGCCCTGGGCTGAGCCGCCGGCGCGCCCTACTCGCCGCCCCGCGGCGCCTGGCGGCCCTGCTTCAGCTCGGAGCGGTGCCGCTTGTTGAACAGCCGGCGCTCGACCATCCCCCGGCTCGGCCGGGTCGCCCGCCGGGCCTTCGGCGGCGGCGCGCAGGCCTCGGTCAGCAGCGCCGACAGCCGGGCCGCGGCCGCCTCCCGGTTGCGCCACTGCGAGCGGAACTCCGACGCGTGGACCACCAGCACCCGGCCGTCCGCCAGCCGCCCGGCCAGCCGCTCCAGGGCGCGCTCGCGCCACACCTCGGGCAGCGCCCTGGTGGCCGCCAGGTCGAACCGCAGCTCGACCTTGGAGTCCGAGGTGTTGACGTGCTGGCCACCGGGGCCGGAAGAACGGGAGAAGCGCCAGACGAGCTCGGCGTCGGGGACGACCACCGACCCCCGTACGCGGATGGGCTCAGGCATGCGCCCATCATCCCGCTCCCACCCCGCCCGGTCACCCGGTTATCGGGGACTCGCCCGACCCCCGACAATGGCCTACGTGATCGAGCTCGGCTACTCCCTCTCCAACCGCTTCCCCGACCCCCCGCAGACGGACTACCGCTCCGCGTCGGTGCACGCCCTGCGGTACGACCTGTTCTGCGGCGACGTCTACCTGGACGCCGAGGGCGCGGAGCTGTCCACCGCCTGGGGCTGGGTGCCGGTGCTCGACTTCGCCTGGGCCCTGTGCGACATCGCCGAGCAACTCGACCGCGACCCGGACGGCAGCCGGGCCGCCCGGGTGCAGACCGCCGACCTCGACTTCACCCAGAACACCGAGCTGCTGCGCTTCGCCCGCCGCTTCAACTGGGTCGAGGTCACCGCGACCTGGCTGCCCGACGAGCCGCCGGCCGTGATCCGGCACAGCGACCTGCGCCGCGAGGCCCGGGACTTCCTCCAGGACACCCTCGCCGACCTCTTCGACATGCACCCCGATCTGGCCGACAACCCGAACATCTGGTCGCTGCAGGGCCGGTTCCGCCGAATCTGAGCCCCGTCTTTGCCCGGGCTTTGCCCTGCCATTTGGCCTGCGCGAAGAATTCACGGTCCCCGTGGAACCAAGCCGCCGGAGTATTGCGTTGTCCCGGGGAAAAGCGCACGAAGCGAACGAAGGGACTGCAATCGCCATGCCAGTGAGCCTCTCCAAGGGTGGCAACGTCTCGCTGACCAAGGAGGCCCCCGGCCTGTCCGCGGTCACCGTCGGCCTGGGCTGGGACGTCCGCACCACGACCGGCGCCGAGTTCGACCTCGACGCCAGCGCGATCGTGCTGAACGCGGACGGCAAGGTGCTGTCCAACGCCCACTTCGTCTTCTTCAACAACACCAGCACGCCGGACAACACCGTCGTGCACACCGGTGACAACCGCACCGGCGAGGGCGCGGGCGACGACGAGTCGATCAACATCAACCTGTCCGGCCTCCCGGCCGAGGCCGCCAAGATCACCTTCCCGGTCACCATCTACGACGGCATCGCCCGCGGCCAGAACTTCGGCCAGGTCCGCAACGCCTACATCCGCGTGGTGAACGCCGCCGGCGGCGCCGAGATCGCCCGCTACGACCTCTCCGAGGACGCCGCCACCGAGACCGCGATGATCTTCGGCGAGCTCTACCGCAACGGCGGCGAGTGGAAGTTCCGCGCCGTCGGCCAGGGCTACGCCTCCGGCCTGGCGGGCATCGCCCAGGACTTCGGCGTCCAGCTCTGAGGCACCGGCGCCCCCTCTGACGACGCCGCGGCGCGGGAAGCCGGTCCGTCCGACTTCCCGCGCCGCGGCGTTCGTCCAGGTCCCTCAGCGCGAGGCGCGCAGCTCCGGCAGCTGGATCAGCTCGGTCTCGTCCTCCGGCGTCAGGTCCACCACGGTCGGCTCGCCCTGCTCCGGCAGCTCGGCCGGCAGCTCCGCCGACTCCACGGCCCGCGCGCCGTCCACCGGCGCGCCCGCCGCGGCGGCCCGGGCCTCGGCCTCGGCCTTGGCGGCCACCGCCTCGTCGCCCACCACGTCCGCCAGGTCGGCCCGCTCGCCCAGCTCGGCGACGCTGCCCACCGCCGGCGCCGGGGCCGCCGGACGCACCGCTGCGCCCTGGCCACGACCGAAGAAGCTGAAGCCCTGCCCGCGCACCTGCCCGGACTGCGCCGGACGCGGCCGCTGCCGCTCCGTCGGCACCGGCGCCGCGGCCTGGACGGCCGGCGTCCCGCCCAGCTGACCGACCGTCGCGGTCAGCGCCGGACGCACCGGCGCGGGCTGTACGGACGTGGGCTGCACGGACGCGGACCGCATCCCGGGCTCGGCCACCGGCGCCTGCGCCGGCGTGGGCACCGCGGGCGCCACCGGAGCGGGCACGGCCACCGGGGCCGTCTGCACAGCCGGGGCAGCCACCGCGGCGACCGCCGGGGCCGCCGCCGGGCCCACCGGCGCAGCCGGCGCCGTACGCGCCCGCAGCGCGACCTCCGAGCCCGCCGTCAGCGCCCGCCGCGCCTCCTGCTCCGCCGCCCGGCGCTCCAGCAGCCGCAGCACGGCCGCGGCGCGCACGTAGGCGGCCGGGCTGGCCGGGTACTTGGGGCGGCTCGCGGCGAGCGCCCGCTGGGCCGCCTCGGCCTCCTTGAGCGCCTGCTCGGCCACCGACACGGCCCGCTCCCGCAGCAGCCGGGCGATCTCGGTCTCGGCCTTCGCCAGCCGCGACTTCTCCGCCGTCAGCCGCCGGCCGAAGCGGGTGGCCCGCTCCTCGGCGACCTCCGCCGCGTACTCGGCCTCCGCCAGCTGCTCCTCGAACCGCTCCTCGGCCCGCAGCCGCTGCGCCGCGGACATCTCGGCGGCCGCCCGGGCCGCCTTGTCCCGCTGGCGCAGCAGCAGCGCGAAGCCGAGCGTCGCGATCACCGCCGCGATCCCCACCGAGCGCACCAGGATGGTGTCCTGACTGAAAAGCAGAGCGGCCAGTGCGGCTACCAGCAGTACGCCGGCGGCGGTGGGGGGAAACACCCGGCCGAGGACGGAGGAATGACGGTGGCGTCCGCGAGACATGCCAAGAAACTAGCGTGCGAATTGGGGCTCTGTCAGCCCAGGGTCCCGTTCCACCCTTGACAGGGTGCGGTTTTTACCGCACGTGCCCGGGTTTTCACTCAAGATCACCAAGAAAGCCCTGCTCAGCGGTGCGAGGCCGCCGGACCGCCCGAGCCGTTCGGGCCGTCGTGGTTCTCCGGCAGCTTGCAGACGTGCTGGACCCAGAGCGCCGCGGCGATCACCGCGGCCCCCGCCAGCACCGCGAACCCGGCCGTGACGGCCTGATCCTTGCGGGCCGACACGTCCAGCTCCCCCAGCAGGTAGATCCCCGCGCCCGCGTAGATGCCGGTGACCACGGCCGAGACCAGCGCACTGGCCTGCCCCAGCACCACCGCCCGGGCCGCGAGCAGCGGGTCGACCCCCTTGGCGCCGGGCTGGCGCTCGCGCACCGCCTTCAGCCGGGCCCGCAGCGACAGCCCGGTCGCCAGCAGGATCACCGCCACCACCCCCAGCACGATCGGCGCCGCGCCCGGCACGGCCGGCAGCGTGTCCAGGGAGGCCCAGAGCTTGGAGCCTGCCCAGGACAGCGCCGTCGTGGCGGCGGTGATGCCGATCAGCAGGCGGAGGCGAAGCAGCTTCACTCGGAGCAGGTCCTTCCCGGGGTACCAGAGCCGGCCGCCCGCCCGGTGGCCCGACGCGACGGCGCCAGGCCACCGTACCGGGCCCGGCCGGGCGGACACCCGCGCGTACGACGGTCACCTACTCGTACGGCCGGACCCCCGGCCGAGTTCCCCGGGACCCTTACTCGCCCACTCGCCCTCGAACCCGGCTCGGGGCGGGGCGGGGACTCGCCCGCTCGCCTGCGGGCCGCTCCGGCCCGGAGGGGTTCGGCAGCCCGGTCCGCTACTCCGGCAGCGTCAGCCGGATGTCGTCGCGGCGTTTCACGCCCTGCGCGTCCGCCCCGCCGAGCGCGCCCAGCAGCGCGTCGACCCGCCCGTGCCCGGGCACCTCGGCCTCCGGCTGGGCGTCCAGCCACGGGGCGAGCACGAAGGCCCGCTCGTGCGAGCGCGGGTGCGGCAGCAGCAGCTGCGGGTCGTCGCTGAGCACGCCCTCGTAGGCCAGGATGTCGACGTCCAGGGTGCGCGGACCCCAGTGGACGGTCCGCACCCGCCCGAAGGCGTCCTCGATCGCGTTGCCGCGCTCCAGCAGGTCCCGCGGGGGCAGCGAGGTGCGCAGCACCACGACCGCGTTGTAGTAGTTCGGCTGTTCCTCGGGGCCGCCGACGGCCTCGGTCTCGTAGACCGCGGAGACGGCCTTGATCTTCAGCCCCGGGGTGTCGGCGAGCGCGTCGACGGCGCCCTGCAGGGTGTCCAGCCGGTTGCCCAGGTTGCTGCCGAGCGCGACGACCGCGCAGCGCTGGCTGTGCAGCGTGGTGTCGGCGGAGTCCACCCGGCTCTCCAGGTCGAACGCGTTCGGCGCGGCGGTCGGGTCGCTGGTACTCATCGCAAGTCCTCTGCATCGGATACCGGGCGCGCGGTGGCGGTCATGCGCGGCCCCGGTGGATGGTCACGGTCACGTCGTCGAACGGCACGGTGATCGGGGCGTCCGGCTTGTGCACGGTGACCTCGACCTCCTCGACCGCTTCGTGCTTGAGGCACTGGTCGGCGATGCGCTGGGCCAGGGTCTCGATCAGGTCGACCGGCTCCCCGGCGATGATCGCCGTGACCTCCTCGGCCACGATGCCGTAGTGCGCCGTGCGGGTGAGGTCGTCTCCGGACGCGGCGGGGCGGGTGTCCAGGTACAGCACGAGGTCGACCACGAAGGTCTGGCCCTCGACGCGCTCGCGCTCGAAGACGCCGTGGTGGCCCCGGGCTCGCAGCCCCCGCAGGGTGACGCGGTCCAGCAAACGAATCACTGCTCCCAGTCGGACGGGCCCCGCCCGGAGAAAAGGCATGGACGGGCAGGGCGAAGGCGGGCAGCACGCCCGCCACTCCGTTTCGAATCTACCCGCGAGCACGGACAACGCCTGACCGTCCTACCCGGCAGCAAACGACGCCACGCGCACCGGAATGGCGATTGACGTGAACGTTCGGTGACCACTCGGGAATTCCCGGGCGGCTTCCCGGCACGGCATTTCCGCAGTCGCCGGAATCAGTCCTCGTCGTCCTCGTCACCGCTGGTCAGAACGGGTGAACCGTGGTGCGACCAGAGCTTCCACCCGGCCGGGGTACGGCGGAACAGATTCGTCGAGACCACCTTTCCGCCGACCAGCGGTCCGAGTTCGCCCTCTTCCTCCGCCTCACCGCCGGAGAGGATGTTCTCCGTGCACGTGACAAGGGCCACATCACCGTGGACCTCGGCCTCGACATCGGTCAGGAAGAACTGGATGTACTCCGTGTTCGCCATGATCAACATGTACGAACGGGTCACCTGCGCCCGCCCGCGCAGCACCGGCCAGCCGGGGTGCACGCACACCACGCCGCCCTTGTCGTCGGCGTCCGCGGCGCCGAGCCAGGCGTCCTCGACCGCCTCCAGGTCGCCCCGCTCCAACGCCTCGTAGAGTCCTCGGTTCGCCGCGAGCACGGCCTCCAGGTCCGCCTCGCGGGCCCGTCCGGCCGTACCGCCGCTCAACCTGCCGTCACCTGTCACAGACCCTCCCTCACCCCGCCGTCCTTGCCCGTCGTCGGGCAGGTGTGGCCCAGCCGCGCCGCGCGCTGCCAGGCCGCGACCACCCGGACGGCGTCCGCCGTGCCGGACACGTCGTGCACCCGCACCGCCCAGGCCCCGGCCCGGGCCGACAGCACCGACACCGCGGCCGTCGCGTCGTCGCGCTCCCGCGGCGGGCGCAGTTCCCCGGTTGCCGGGTCGGCGAGCAGCGTACCCAGGAACCGCTTGCGCGAAGCCGCCACGAGGACGGGACGGCCGAGCGCGGTGAGCGCGTCCAGCCGGCCGAGCAGCGCCCAGTTGTGCTCGGCGGTCTTGGCGAAACCGAGCCCCGGGTCGAGGATCAGCTGGTCCTCCTTGACGCCGGCCGCCAGCAGCGCGTCCACCCGGTCGGTCAGCTCGGCGACCACGTCGCGCACCACGTCACCGTAGACGGCCAGCTTGTCCATGTCGGCGGACTGCCCGCGCCAGTGCATCACCACGAAGGGCGCGCCGGTCTCGGCGACCACCCGGGCCATCGCCGGGTCGGCGAGCCCGCCGGAGACGTCGTTGACGACCGCGGCACCGGCCTCGACGGCCCGCTCGGCGACCGAGGCGCGCATGGTGTCCACCGACACCGTCACCCCGGCGTCGGCGAGCTCGCGCACCACCGGGATCACCCGGCGCAGCTCCTCGTCCTCGGGCACCCGCTGCGAGCCCGGCCGGGTCGACTCGCCCCCGACGTCGACCAGGTCCGCGCCGCGGGCCCGCAGGGCCAGCCCGTGCGCGATCGCCTTGGCGGGGTCGTGCCAGAGCCCGCCGTCCGAGAAGGAGTCGGGCGTGACGTTGACCACGCCCATCACGGCACAGCGTTCGAGCCGCGGCAGACCGGCCGGCAACGAGAAGGACGGCATTTCGCTCATGCTCCCCATTATCGAACGGGGCCCCCGCCGAGGATCCTCGGCGGGGGCCCCGTTCACGGCGGCCGTTCACAGCAACCGGCCTCAGGCGGCCTCGGTGACCTCGCCGGAGGACGGGACCGGCATCAGCCCCTCGCGCTGGCGCTTGCGGCCCAAGCGCGGCATGCCGAGGGTGATGAAGGCCTCCGCCTGCATCGCGGCGAAGCCGATCCGCGGCAGGTCCCGGGTGTTCGGGAAGACCAGGAAGCGCGGCTCCCACTCCGGCTGGAACTTGGCGTTGAACTTGTACAGCGACTCGATCTGGAACCAGCGCGACAGGAACACCAGCAGCCCGCGCCAGGCGCGCAGCACCGGTCCGGCCCCGATCCGCTCGCCGCGGGCCAGCGCCGAGCGGAACATCGCGAAGTTGAGCGACACCCGGCGGATGCCCATCGCCGGCACCGCCTGCAGGGCGGCGACGATCAGCAGCTCGTTCAGGCCCGGGTCGGCGGCGCGGTCGCGGCGCATCAGCTCCAGCGAGATGCCGTCGGGCCCCCAGGGCACGAAGTGCAGCACGGCCTTCAGGTCGTCGCCGCTCTCGCCCTCCTCCGGGTCCTTGTGGGCGGTGACGACCACGCAGCCGTCGTCCAGCGGGTCGCCGAAGCGGCCCAGCGCCATCGAGAAGCCGCGCTCGGTGTCCGTGCCGCGCCAGCGGGCGGCGGCGTCGGCGATCCGGTACTTCTCCTGCGCGGTGAGCTCGGAGACCCGGCGCACCTTGCAGGAGTAGCCGTTGCGCTCGATCCGCTTGACCATCTGGCGGACGTTGCGCATGGCCCGGCCGGCGAGCGAGAAGGTGGCGGTGTCGACGATCGCCTCGTCGCCCAGCTCCAGCGCGTCCAGGCCCGCCTCGCGGGTCCAGACCTCGCCGCCGACTTCACTGCAGCCCATCACGGCCGGCACCCAGGCGTGCTCGCGGGCCTCGGCCATGAACACCTTGATCGCGCCCGGCCAGGCCTCGACGTCGCCGACCGGGTCGCCGGAGGCCAGCATCACGCCGGAGACCACCCGGTAGGAGATCGCGGCCTTCCCGGTGGGCGAGAACAGCACGCTCTTGTCGCGGCGCAGCGCGAAGTAGCCGAGCGAGTCGCGCTCGCCGTGCTTGCTCAGCAGGGCGCGGACCTTCTCCTCGTCCTCCGCGGTGAGCTCGGGCTTGGGCTTGCCCGGGCGCAGCGCCAGGTAGGCGGTGGTGAAGGCGGTCAGCAGGCCCAGCCCGCCGAGCAGGTAGGCGACCAGGTCGGACATCCGCTCGTTGGTGTAGCGGATCGGGCCCTCGAAGCCGAACAGCCCGTACCCGACGTGCTGCAGGCGCTCGCCCAGGCCCGGGTGGCCGAACTCGTACTTGGTGCGGGTGCTCACAATCAGCAGGCCGAGCAGCACGCTGAGGACGCCCATGACGACCAGGTTGACCACCGCGCGCCAGCGGGTGCGCGGGTCGGCCTTGGCGTAGAACTCGCGCTGGTGCACCAGCATCACCGCGAACACGGCCAGCGAGACGACCGCCGGGCCGACCTGGTGCCAGCGCACGATGTGCAGCGCCGCACCGACCGGCAGCAGCACGCAGACGGCCCGCCAGGCCCGCCGCTTGCGCCGGCGCAGCGCGTGCGCGAGCGGCACCAGCAGGATCCCGACCATCAGCGTGCCGACCGCGGCCAGGCTGGTGGTGCCGCCGGGCAGCTGGCCGGCGAAGGTGTGCATCTTGGTGTGCCGGAGCTTGGGGAACACCGCGCTGGCGATATCGACCAGCCCGATCAGGAGGCAGGTGTAGCCGACCGCGCCCGGGAGCCAGGCCCTCGGCACGGCGGCCGCCTGGGTACGCAGCGTCTGCAGGCCGCGACGACGGCGCGGCGGCTGCTCGGGGCTCGGCTCAACGGACACGGGAACGCTCATGGAAGCTCAGCGTAGAGGCTGCGGGGCGGTGTCCGGTCACTCCGGGGGAGGACGCGTGATGGACCTTCATGCCTATTCCTTCATCAGGCAATGCGCATACCAAGGACCCGGAAACGGTCGGTAAACCGGGGCCGTGGACGCGCTGCGGGTTGAGCCGGCGGTGGGAGCCGGAGGGCTGCCGCAGCGTGGCGCGACGGGACCCTCCGGGACGCGTTACGTACGGTGGACGCCGCATTCTAGGGCGCCGGTTGCCTGTGGGTTCCCCCGCCCCACCGCCCCCTCCCGGGCGCCCGGACAGCCTAGCCGCGGTGGCCCGGCCTGACGGACCGCCAGACGATGAAGCCTGCACCGACAGTCTCCCACCGGAAGGCCGACGGCATGGAACTGACCAGCGACGCGCTGGTGAACTCGCTGCTCGCGCTCGGCGCCGCGGCCCTGGTCACAACCCTGTGGATCTGGCCCCGGCTGGCCAGGCAGCGCCCGCTGCCGGTGCTCGGCCGGATCGGACTGCTGACAGTGGTTCAAGTCTCGGTCCTGGCCGTGCTCGCGCTGTCGGTGAACAACTCCTTCGGGTTCTACACGTCCTGGGACGACCTGCTCAGCCCCGGCGGCGCCAAGCTCGCGCTGACCAGCAACGAGAACCACAAGGGCGGCACCCCGGTCGCCGACGCGCTGGTCCAGCCCACAAGCGAGGGCGGCCTGGAGACCATCACCAACCTGCCGAAGGGCACCCCGGAGGAGGTCGGCAAGGTCGAGTCGGTCCGGGTCAGCGGCAAGGAGACGGGCTTCTCCGACCAGATGTTCGTCTACCTGCCGCCCGAGTACTTCGACCCGAAGTTCGCCCTGGTCCGCTTCCCCGTCCTGCTGGCCATCGCCGGCTACCCGGGCACCACGCTCAACCTGCTCCACGAGCTCCCCTTCGCCCAGACCGCGATCGAGCTGCAGCACACCGGCAAGATGCCGCCGACCGTCCTGGTGATGGCCCGCCCGGCGGTCGTCCCGTCCCGGGACACCGAGTGCGTGGACGTCCCCGGCGGCCCGCGGACCGAGGCCTGGTTCGTCAAGGACGTGCCCGAGGCCGTCCGCAGCACCTATCGGGTCGGCCGCACCGCAGGCTCCTGGGCCACCTTCGGCTACTCCACCGGCGGAAGCTGCGCGCTGCGCCTGGCGATGCGCTTCCCGACCGTCTTCGGCAGCGCAGCGAGCCTGCACGGCGACTTCACCGTGCGCCAGGACAACTACACCAACGGGGACCTCTTCAACGGCGACAAGGCACTCACCCAGCAGCACGACCTCGGCTGGCGGCTGCAGAACCTGCCGGTGCCCCCGCTCAACCTGCTGGTGGTCTCCACCCGCAAGGAGGGCGACTACCCGCAGACCGTCCAGTTCGTCGACCAGGCCACCCAGGCCATGGCGGCCAACCCGCAGTTCAAGGTCGAATCGCTCTACCTCGACGACGGCGGGCACAACTTCGACAGCTGGACCAAGGAGCTCCCGGCCTCGCTGGAGTGGCTGGGCTCCCACCTCGGCTAGCGCGTGTGAGTGATTACCCACCGGTCGGTCCGCTCGGCCGGCGGCCCGGGGGGAACGTATCGCGGCCGTCCGCCCGCCGCCCCGGCGGGCGCCGCCCCGGATCCGCGCAGGAGGCGCCGTGCTGAGCACCCGATCGCTCTTCAACGAGATCTACCGGAACGACCAGGCCTACCAGCTGTTCTGCAGCATCGCGGCCGGCGGCGAGGACCAGGGCGGCTGGGAGAACGAGCGGATCACCACTCTCACCAGTGATCCGGTCCTCGCCCCGAAGATCGCCCGGCACGGCGCCGACGAACGCAAGCACGGCCGGATCTTCACCCAGCTGCTGAGCAAGCGCGGCCTGCCCAAGGTGCCGGTCCCGGCCGAGGCCGACTACTGCATGCTGCTGGAGCGCCAGGGCGTCGGCCTCTCCCACGAACGGCTGAACAGCGACGTCCCGCTGACCGAGCGCGAGATCATCACCTACCTCGCGCACAGCCGGGTCACCGAGCAGCGCGCCGCCGAGCAGATGCGCCAGCTGGTCAAGGTGTACGGCGACAACCCCGAGCTCGGCCGGGCGATGCGGATGATCTCCGCCGACGAGGACAACCACCTCGCGTACTGCCACGAGGAGCTGCTGCGGCTGAAGGCCGAGGGCCACGGCCCGTACATCCGGCACGCCCTGGAGACGAGCGCCCGCGGCGAGATCCGCACCCACCGGGACGTCGGCCTCGCGGTGACCGCCCGGATGGCGCGGATCCTGCGCTGGCCACGCTGGCAGCTGGCCGTGGTCACCCTCGGGGTGCACGCGCTCTACCTGTACGACCTCGCCTACGGCTGGCGCCGGATGGTCACCCTGCGGATGCCGGAGCGCCGCAACGCCCTGGGCACCCCGGCCCCGCCGCACGCGGAGCACGAGCTGCTCTGAGCCGCCGCACGGCGCCAGTACGGCGCCCGGTGCCGTTACCGGCCGATGATGAGGCTCATCGCCTCGGCCCGGGTGGCCGCGTCGCGCAGCTGGCCGCGCACGCACGAGGTGATGGTCTTGGCGCCGGGCTTGCGGATGCCGCGCATCGACATGCACATGTGCTCGCACTCGACCACGACGATCGCCCCGCGCGGCTCCAGGATCCGCATCAGCGCGTCGGCCACCTGGCTGGTGAGCCGTTCCTGCACCTGCGGCCGGCGGGCGTAGACGTCGACCAGCCGGGCCAGCTTGGACAGGCCGGTGATCTTTCCGCTGGTGGACGGGATGTAGCCGACGTGCGCCACGCCGCGGAACGGCACCAGGTGGTGCTCGCAGACCGACGTCAGCTCGATGTCCTTGACCAGCACCATCTCGTCGTGGCCGAGGTCGAAGGTCGTGGTGAGGACGTCCTCCGGCTCCTGCCAGAGGCCCGCGAATATCTCCTTGTAGGCACGCGCCACCCGGGCCGGGGTCTCCAGCAGGCCCTCGCGGTCCGGGTCCTCCCCGACGGCGAGCAGCAGCTCGCGGATGGCGTTCTCGGCCCGCTTCTGGTCGAAGGCACCGACGGCGGGCGGACCGTCGAGCGTCACCGGGTCGATCATGCGGGCCTCGCTTACATGTGGGAAGACTCTGGCTGAACAGCACGGATGCCGCGCCTCCAGGGTACAAACCCTGGTGACGCGGCATCCATTCCCTACGGTCCGGGCGCTCAGCTCTCGGTCGGCGGCTCGGCGGCCGGCATCGGCGGGAGCTTCACGACGTCCACCGGAGCGGTGTCCCCCGCGGCGGCGGCGCCGTTGGTGAGCGCCAGCTCCTTCGGCGACTGAACCGGCGGCCGGGTGGACGGCGTACGGCGGGCGGAGCCCGTCCAGGCCGGCCGGGCCGGGCGCTTGACGATCGGGGCGAAGATCTCGGCGATCTGCTCCTTGTTCAGGGTCTCCTTCTCCAGGAGCTCCAGGACCAGGTTGTCGAGCACGTCGCGGTTCTCGACCAGGATCTCCCAGGCCTCGTTGTGCGCGCTCTCGATGAGCTTCTTGACCTCTTCGTCGACCAGCCCGGCGACCTCTTCCGAGTAGTCGCGCTGGTGGCCCATCTCGCGGCCGAGGAACGGCTCCGAGTTGTCGCTGCCGAACTTGATCGCACCCAGGCGCTCGGTCATGCCGTACTGGGTGACCATGGCCCGCGCCGTGGCGGTGGCCTTCTCGATGTCGTTCGAGGCACCGGTGGTCGGGTCGTGGAAGACCAGCTCCTCCGCCGCGCGCCCGCCCAGCATGTAGGCCAGCTGGTCGAGCATCTCGTTGCGGGTGGTGGAGTACTTGTCCTCGTCCGGCAGCACCATGGTGTAGCCGAGGGCCCGGCCGCGGGACAGGATGGTGATCTTGTGCACCGGGTCGCTGTACTGGCAGGCCGCCGCGACCAGGGCGTGGCCGCCCTCGTGGTACGCGGTGATCTTCTTCTCCTTGTCGGACATGATCCGCGTGCGCTTCTGCGGACCCGCCACGACGCGGTCGATCGCCTCGTCCAGGATGCCGTTGTCGATCAGCTTCTTGTCCGAGCGGGCGGTCAGCAGCGCCGCCTCGTTCAGGACGTTCGACAGGTCGGCACCGGTGAAGCCGGGGGTGCGCTTGGCGACGGCCGACAGGTCGACGTCGGGCGCGATCGGCTTGCCCTTCTGGTGCACCTTGAGGATGTCCAGGCGGCCCTGGAGGTCGGGGCGCTCAACCGCGATCTGGCGGTCGAAGCGGCCCGGGCGCAGCAGCGCCGGGTCCAGGATGTCGGGGCGGTTGGTCGCGGCGATCAGGATCACGCCGCCCTTGACGTCGAAGCCGTCCATCTCGACCAGCAGCTGGTTGAGGGTCTGCTCGCGCTCGTCGTGGCCGCCGCCGAGACCCGCACCGCGGTGCCGGCCGACGGCGTCGATCTCGTCGACGAAGATGATCGCCGGGGCGTTCGCCTTGGCCTGCTCGAAGAGGTCGCGGACGCGGCTGGCGCCGACACCGACGAACATCTCGACGAAGTCCGAGCCGGAGATCGAGTAGAACGGCACCCCGGCCTCGCCCGCGACGGCACGCGCCAGCAGGGTCTTGCCGGTTCCGGGCGGGCCGTAGAGCAGCACACCCTTGGGGATCTTGGCGCCGACGGCCTGGAACTTGGCCGGCTCCTGCAGGAACTCCTTGATCTCGTGGAGCTCCTCGACCGCCTCGTCGGCACCGGCGACGTCGGCGAAGGTGGTCTTCGGGGTGTCCTTGGTGAGCAGCTTGGCCTTGGACTTGCCGAACTGCATGACCCGGGAGCCGCCGCCCTGCATCTGGTTCATCAGGAACAGGAAGACCAGGACGATGATCACGATCGGGAGCATCGACAGCAGCAGGCTGACGAAGGTGCTCTGCTTCTCCGGGCTGACGGTGTAGCCCTCGGCGAGCGTGCTCGCGTCCTTGTCGTTGATCTGGGCCTGCAGCTTGTCGGCGATCGCGACGCCCTGGTCGCCGATGTACGAGGCCTGGAACTTGGTGCCGGACGGGACCTTGCCCGTACCGGCGTTGGGCAGCGTTGCGCCGTCCTTCAGCTGGATCTTGATCGTGTTCGAGTCACCGGTGGTGATCTGCGCCGACTTGACATTGTGCGCGTCGATCGCCGCGACCACCTGACCGGTGTCCACCGTCTTGTAGCCGTTCGAATCCGAAACGACCTGCATCAACACGATGACGGCGAGGACGGCCAGCACGATCCACATGATCGGCGCACGGAAGTATCGCTTGACGTCCATCCATGCGGGGCGTTGCCGCCCCGTCCCTCCTGCCACTCAACGGCGCCGTGTGGCTGTGGGCCGCGGCGCATCCGGTCGGTGCTCATGTGAAGAGCGGTTTATTGGACCGTACCGCAGTCGGACCCACCGATGGCGGGAGCGCGGCGACACGGCTTGCTTCTTCGGTCCCCCGGTCCAACGGGCGGGAACGACCTACTGTTCCCGCCCCTAGCCCGAACGGACCCTCAGCCGCCGTAGACGTGCGGGGCGAGGGTGCCGATGAAGGGGAGGTTACGCAGCTTCTCCGCGTAGTCCAGGCCGTAGCCCACCACGAACTCGTTCGGGATGTCGAAACCGACGTACTTCACGTCGATCTCGACCTTGGCCGCGTCCGGCTTGCGCAGCAGGGTGCAGACCTCCAGCGAGGCCGGGCCGCGCGAACCCAGGTTGCCCAGCAGCCAGGACAGCGTCAGACCGGAGTCGATGATGTCCTCGACGATCAGGACGTCACGGCCGGCGATGTCGGTGTCCAGGTCCTTCAGGATCCGCACCACGCCGGAGGACTTGGTACCCATCCCGTACGAGGAGACGGCCATCCAGTCCATGGTGACCTGCGAGTGCAGGGCCCGGGCGAGGTCGGCCATGACCATCACGGCACCCTTGAGGACGCCGACGATCAGCAGGTCCTTGCCTGCGTAGTCCCGGTCGATGCGCTCGGCCAGCTCCAGGAGCTTGGCGTCGATCTCGTCCTTGCTGATGAGCACCTTCGCGAGGTCAGCGCCCATGTCGTTCTGGTCCACCGGGGATACGTCCTCAAACGTTCGGGGTCTGTGTGGCCGGCGGCCGGCTCCCCCGGGGCATGCCTCGCCCGTCAGTCGCCCTGCCGCCGAAAGACCAGCGTGCCACACCTGCGGGTGGCCTCGACTCCCCCGGGTAGGTGCAGCGGCCCCTGGCCGCGCCATCCGGTGACCAGCAGGTCGATCGTCTCCAGGTGCCGGGCGAACAGGTCCCCGGCCGGACAGCCCGCGCGCAGCGCGGCCCGGCGCAGCACCCGGCGGCGCACGGCCGGCGGCAGTTCGGCCAGTTTCACGGCGTCCAGGGCCCCTTCGCCGGTACGGAGGTCGCGTTCGGCCAGGGAGGCCCACTGGTCGAGGGCGTCGGCGTCGTCGCGGAACAGCCGGGCGGTACGGGCCAGGGCCTCGACCACGCCACCGCCCAGGTGCTTCTCCAGGACGGGCAGCACCTCGTGCCGGACCCGGGAGCGGGTGTAGGCGGGATCACAGTTGTGCGGGTCGTCCCAGACCGGGATCGACTGGGCGGAGCAGGCCTGCCGGGTGGCGGCCCGGTCCAGCTCCAGCAGCGGGCGGCGGTAGCGGCCCTTCTGGGCCGGCATCCCGGCCAGCGAGCGGGCGCCCGAACCGCGGGCCAGGCCCAGCAGTACGGTCTCGGCCTGGTCGTCCCGGGTGTGGCCGAGCAGGACGGCGATCGCGCCGTGGCGGTCGGCGGCCTCGTCCAGGGCCGCGTAGCGGGCGTCCCGGGCGGCGGCCTCCGGGCCGCCGGTGCGCCCGACGCGCACCGGGATCGCCTCGACCGGGTCGAGACCGAGCGAGCGCAGCCGCTCGGCCACCTGGGCGGCGCGCTCGGCGGAGCCGGCCTGCAGACCGTGGTCGACGGTGACCGCGCCGACCCGCAGGCCGATCTTGGGGGCCTCGAAGGCGGCGGCGATGGCCAGGGCCATCGAGTCCGCGCCGCCGCTGACGGCGACCAGGACCAGCGGCGAGCCGGGCGCGGCCGGGGTGCGGGGCAGCCCGGACGGATGGCGTGCGGCGTTGCCGATCAGGGTGGTGCCGACGGCGGCACCCACCAGCGGCGCCCCGGCCGGGCGCTCGCGGGGCTCGCGCACGGGCGCGGTGAAGGTGGAACCGGCCTCGGCGGCGAGGTCGGTGAGCGTGCGGCGAACGGCCAGGCGTATCGCGGCGACGGCGGGGTGAGGGCCCACGGCGGACGACTCCTCGACGGAGGGGACAGGGCTGCGGCTGACGCGGTGAGCCGCGCAGTCGCGTAGCGCGGCGTTACCGGGCGCTCACAGATGGTGGCAGAAAGGAGCGACCCGCTACGCCACCCGCGCCACCGGTACGACCACCGTCCCACGTTCGGGTGAATGAAGAAACGCTTCTTCACCCGTCATCTGCCCGATTGGACCACTCGTACGAGCGGGTTTGACCGGCCGGGCGCCGCTTGCCGCCCGGCTCACGGGCGCGGCGGCGGCCCGGTCGGCCCACCCGGGAGGCTCGGGGCGCTCAGCGGGCCACCCGGGCCACCCAGGCGGCCGGGTCGTGGATCTCGTCCTTGGTCGGCAGCGTGTTCGGGGAGGTCCACACCCGGTTGAACCCCTCCATGCCGACCCGCTCCACCACGCCGCGCACGAACACCGCGCCGTCCTGGTACTGGCGCAGCTTGGCGTCCATGCCCAGCAGCCGGCGCAGCAGCAGGTCCAGCCGGTTCGCGCCGCGGTCCCGGCGCTGCTGGAACTTCTCCCGGATCTCCGCGACGGTCGGCACGACGGCCGGGCCGACACCGTCCATCACCACGTCCGCGTGGCCCTCCAGCAGCGACATCACTGCCGTCAGCCGGCCGAGGATCTCGCGCTGGGCCGGCGACTGGACGATCTCCAGCAGGTTCGAGGAGGAGGCGCCCTCCCGGCCGCCGACGCCCGGCAGGCCGCCGAGCGAACCCGCCGCGTCCCGCAGGCGGTCCAGCAGGGCGCCCGGCTCGACGTCCGTCTCGGCGAGGAAGGACTGCACCTCGGACTGGATGTGGTCGCGCAGCCACGGCACCGCGGTGAACTGCGTCCGGTGCGTCTCCTCGTGCAGGCAGACCCAGAGCCGGAAGTCGGACGGGTCGACGTCCAGCTCCCGCTCGACGTGCACGATGTTCGGCGCCACCAGCAGCAGCCGGCCGGGACCGGGGCCGTCCGGACCCAGCCGCGGCTTGTCGAACAGGGCCGCCGGGGAGTCCGGGGCCTCCAGCGGGGGCTCCGCCGGGGCGAAGGTCTCGTACTGGCCCAGCACCTTGGTCGCCAGGAAGGCCAGCAGCGCCCCGACCTCGATGCCGGTGGCCTTCTCCCCCACGGTGCCGAGCATCCCGGCCGTCGCGCTGTTCGCCCGCCGCGCCTGGAGCTTCTCCACCAGCGGCTGGACCACCGTACGGAAGCCCGCCACGTTGGCCCGCACCCACCCCGGGCGGTCCACCACCAGCACCGGCGTCGCCGTGGCCTGGGCCAGGCTCGACGACCGCATGCCGGTGAACGCCCGTACGTGCTCCTCCGCCTCCAGGGCGTGCCGGCGCAGCTCGGCGACCACCGCCGCCGCCTCCGCCCGGCTCACCTCGGGCCCCGGCCGAACCAGCCTGGTCGCAGTCGCGACCGCGAGGTTCCAGTCGACCATGTCAGCACCGCCACTCGCGCTCGTCATGCCCTCACCGTACGTGCTCCCCACCGCCTGCGGGAGCCACCCGCGGCGAACGCCTGCCGCGGGGATCCCCGGTGTCAGTGGCAGCCGCAGGCGGCGAGGTGGGCGGCGACGCGGTCCATGGCGGCGCGGGTGGCGTCGACGGAGGCCGTGGCCGGGGTGCGGGTCATGACGGCGAAGGCGAGCAGGCGGCCGTCGGCGTCGACGACGGTGCCGGCCAGGGTGTTGACGGCGCTGAGGGTGCCGGTCTTGGCGCGGATCAGGCCGGCCGCGTCGGCGGCGCCCGATCCGGAGCCGTACCGCTTGCCGAGGGTGCCGGTGAAGCCCGCGACCGGGAGGCCGGTGAGCACCGGGCGCAGGGCCGGGTGTTGCTCGGAGGCGGCCAGCGAGAGCAGCCGGACCAGGACCGCGGGCGGGATCGCGTTGTTCGGGTTCAGGCCGCTGCCGTCGTTGAGGGTCACGTTCGCCATCGGCACGCCCAGCCTGGTGAGCTCCTGGGTGACGGCGGTGACCGCCCCCTCGAAGCCGGCCGGCTGGTGGGCGGCGAGGGCGGCCTGACGGGCGATCGCCTCGGCGAGCTGGTTGTCGGAGGTGGTCAGCAGGCGCTCGACCAGCCGGTCGACGGTGGGCGACGCGACCCGGCCGAGGACTGGCGCGTCGGCCGCGGCCGGCACGACGGCGGGCTTGGCCCTGCCCTCCACGGTGATGCCGCGGAGCTTGAGCGCGGCGGCGAAGGCCTCGGCGGCCGCGCCGGCCGGGTCGGCGACCCGGGCCGGCGCGTCCTCCCGGCTCTTCGGGTCCGCCTTGGCCTCGTCCACCATCAGCGGGACGACCAGGGCGATGTTCTGCGCGTCGTGGTTCTTGTGCTGCGGGTTGCCGGAGTACAGGGACAGGTCGTAGTCCAGCCGGACCGTGCCGGTGCCGGCCGCGGTCAGCGCGGCGGCGGTCTGCCGGGCGAGCTCGTCCAGCGAGGCGGGGGCGGTGTCGGCGTCGACCGGCTGCCCGCCGATCTGCACCTGGTCGGCGGACAGTGCGGTGAGCGTCGGGTCGCCGCCGCCGACCAGGGTGATCGTGCCCGGCTCCGCGCCGCGGACCACCCTGGTGGTCAACCGGGTGTCGCCGGGGATCAGGGACAGCGCCGCGATCGAGGTGGCCAGCTTGGTGGTGGAGGCGGGGGTGGCCGCGGTGTTCTCCGCGGAGCCGTAGAGGAGCCGGCCGTCCGCGGCGTCCGCGACGGCGAGGCCGACGTCGCCGAGGTTGCGGTCGGCGAGGGCGGCGGCGAGCGCCTGCTGGAGGCCCGGCGCGGTGGGCACGGCCGCCTCCGGGCCCGCCGCGGCCAGCACGACGGCCGGTGCGGGGGCCGGGCGGGCGGCGGACGGGTCGCCGCCGGTGGCCGGCGCGGAGGAGGACCCGGCGGGCGGCGCGGCCCGGCGGGTCGCGGTGGCGGCG
Organism: Streptomyces sp. 1331.2; assembly: GCF_900199205.1. Taxonomy (NCBI): domain Bacteria; kingdom Bacillati; phylum Actinomycetota; class Actinomycetes; order Kitasatosporales; family Streptomycetaceae; genus Streptomyces; species Streptomyces sp. 1331.2. The sequence continues at coordinate 3,288,431 of NZ_OBMJ01000001.1, forward strand.
CCGGTGGTGGCGCTCGGGCTCGGGCCGGCCGGGGGCTTGGCGCCGCCCTTGCCGTGGTCGCCCTTGCGGCCGTCGCGGTCGCCCTGGCCGTCGTGGCCCTCGTCCTCGCCGGGCCCGGCGCTGTGCCCGCCCGGCGGCGGGGAGGGCTGCGCGTACGCACCACCCGGGGTCAGGACCGTACTCGCGACGAGCAGCGCTGCCCCGACCAGGCCCGCGGCCGTCCCCCTGCGGCGGCGCGCCGTCCCTCCCCCTGCTCCCACCGACCGGCCCCTTTCCCGAGCACTCACTCCCGTAGGAGACACTTGGATTCTGTCAGTCCCTACCTTGGAGGAACCGTTGGAGTTCGACGTCCTTATCGAAATCCCGAAGGGCTCTCGTAACAAGTACGAGGTCGACCACGAGACCGGCCGCCTGCGGCTCGACCGGATGCTCTTCACCTCGACCCGCTACCCGGCCGACTACGGCTACGTCGAGGGCACGCTCGGCGAGGACGGCGACCCGCTGGACGCCCTGGTCATCCTGGACGAGCCGACCTTCCCGGGTTGCCTCATCAAGTGCCGCGCCATCGGCATGTTCCACATGACCGACGAGGCCGGCGGCGACGACAAGCTGCTCTGCGTCCCGGCGACGGACCCGCGCTGGGAGCACCTGCGCGACATCCACCACGTGTCGGAGTTCGACCGCCTGGAGATTCAGCACTTCTTCGAGGTCTACAAGGACCTGGAGCCGGGCAAGTCCGTCGAGGGCGCCAACTGGGTCGGCCGCGCCGAGGCCGAGGCCGAGGTCACCGCTTCGATCAAGCGTCTGGCGGAGCAGGGCGGCCACTGAGCCGTCGTTCCGATCTCGTTCGATCAGGTTGGTTCGAGGTAGGTCGGGACAGCCTGGGGCCGGGGTTCGCGGATTCGTCCGCGGGCCCCGGCCTTCGCCGTTCCCGGAGCGGATCGCGGGCCGGGTGTGGGACGGTTTACCGACAGCCTGTCGGCAAAAGGTGAACTCAGGTTAGGCTAACCAGAATTGCCGGTCCGGTTCCGATCCCTGGAGGCCGCATGCCCACGCCCGAGCCCGTCCCGTTCTCCACCGTGCTCCGCACCGCCAGCAGCGAGGAGCACGAGGCCGCCGAGCACTCCTCGTTCATGAGCCACCTGCTGAACGGACGGCTCGGCGTCGAGGCCTACGCCGACCTCACCGGCCAACTCTGGTTCGTCTACCGCGCCCTGGAGAGCCGGGCCGACCAGCTCGCCGAACACCCGCTGGCCGGCCCCTTCGTCGACGGGGCGCTGCTGCGCACCCCCGCCATCGAGCGCGACCTGGCCCATCTGTGCGGGCCCGACTGGCGCACCGGACTGACGCCGCTGCCCGCCACCGCCGCGTACGTCGCGCGGGTCCAGGAGCTGGCCGAGCGGTGGCCGGCCGGGTACATCGCCCACCACTACACCCGCTACCTGGGCGACCTGTCGGGCGGTCAGATCATCCGCGGCATCGCCGAGAGGACCTGGGGCTTCGAGCGCAAGGGCGACGGCGTGCGGTTCTACGTCTTCGAGGAGGTCGACAACCCGGCCGCCTTCAAGCGCGAGTACCGGGCCAAGCTGGACGCGGCCGGGGCGGCGATGGACGAGGTCGAGCGGCGCCGGGTGGTCGAGGAGTGCAAGCGGGCCTTCGTGCTCAACGGGGCGGTCTTCCGCGACCTGGACGCCCGGTACCCGCTGAGCGCGTAGCCGTGGCTTCACGGCGGCGGCACGGCGTCGGCCCCGGTGGGCGGTTGCCCGCCGGGGCCGCCCGGTGCTGCGGAGCGCGGTCAGTCCTCCAGCCGGAAGCCGACCTTGATGCAGACCTGGAAGTGCTTGATCCGGCCGTCCTCCAGATGGCCCCGGACCTGCGACACCTCGAACCAGTCGAGGTTGCGCAGCGTCCGGGCGGCCCGCTCCACCCCGTTGCGGATCGCGGCGTCGACGCTCTCGGTCGAGGACCCGACGATCTCGGTCACCCGGTACACATGGTCGGTCATGGCGGACTCCCTCAGCTCTGCGACGGCCCCCGGTCCACCGTGCACCGGCCCCGCGCCGCCCGCACCCCGACGGGCTCCTCCCGGGAGTCCGCACCGGCCTGGAGGCCCTGGGAGGCCCGGGAGGCCCCCGACAGCCGCTAGTAGGGCTTGGTCAGGTCTGTTTTCGTGTGGGTATGTCGCGGTGGCAGGTGGGGCAGGCGCCGGCCCAGGTCGCCAGAAGGATCTGGAGCTCGCGGACGACTTGGTAGAGGCTCAGGCCGGCCCCGCGTCTTTTGGGGCGGTGGCCAGTCTGCGCAGGGTGCAGAACGCGTGGGCGAGAGAGACGAGCGTGACGTGGTGATGCCAGCCGGTGAACGTGCGGCCCTCGAAGTGGGCCAGGCCGAGGGCCTGTTTCATCTCCCGGTAGTCGTGCTCGATCCGCCAGCGGAGCTTGGCCATTCGCACCAGAGTGGTCAGCGGGGTGTCGGCGGGCAGGTTCGAGAGCCAGAACTGGACCGGCTCGGCTTCCTTGGCGGGCCATTCGGCCAGCAGCCAGCACTCGGCCAGCTCCACGCCCTCGGTGGCGTCGCGGATCTCGCGTCCGGCCGGGCGGATCCGCAGCGCCACGAAGCGCGAATACATCCGCTTGAAGCCGCTCTTCGCCTTGCCTGGGCGCGACCCCTCCCGCCACGACACCGGCCTGGCCGCTTTCGGCCCGGCAGCGATGGCCAGGTCCTTCACACTGCGGGCCTTGTCCGGGTACTTCGCCACCGGCGGCCGGCCGGTGCCGCTGTAGGCGGGCGTGACGGGCCGGGCTTCGGCAGGGTGCGCGGTCGGCGTGGTGGAGATCCCCAGCACGTAGTGCAGGCCGCGTTGCTGGAGGCCGAGGCGGAAGGCCGCGGCGTCGCCGTATCCGGCGTCGGCGATGGCGAGCGGGACGTGGACACCCCAGCACCGGGTCTCGTCGATCATGTCCAGGGCCAGCTGCCACTTCTCCACGTGGCCCAGGCCTGCGGGGATGCCGCACCGGTCTCGCCGGGCGACCTTGTCCGGGTCGGCCTTCGTCGATTCGGGGTCCCAGGACGCGGGGAGGAACAGCCGCCAGTTGACCGGCGCCGAGGCGTGGTCACGGGCCAAGTGGAGCGAGACGCCCACTTGGCAGTTGGTGACCTTGCCCGCGGTTCCGGTGTACTGCCGCGACACACACGCCGACGCGTCGCCGTCCTTGAGGAACCCCGTGTCGTCGATGATCAGCGCGGTCGGATCGATGGCGTCCTGCATCCTCCAGGACAAACGGGCCCGGACATGCGCCGGATCCCAGGGGCTTGTCGTGACGAAGTGCGCGAGAGCCTGCCGGTTTCCGTCCTCCCCGAGCCGCGCGGCCATCGGCTCCACCGACTTCCGCTTGCCGTCCAGGAGCAGCCCACGCACGTACGCCTGCCCCCAACGCCGCTGGTCAGCACGCGTGAACGCTTCGAACAACCCCGCCGTGAACGCCTCCAGGTCCTCCCGGACCTCGGCCATCTCCCCAGGTGTCACACACCAACAACGCGCCACCTACTCCCCAGGACACGCCACCACGGCACCGACCTGACCAAGCCCTACTAGAAGGCCGCCCGCACCTGCCCGACCGGCGCGCCGCCGCCGAGCAGCGGGGCCGCGCCGATCCGCTCGACGGTCTCGTCCGCCCCGGTCACCCCGAGCCGGCGCAGCGCGGCGGCCAGCACCGGGCCGCGCGCCCGCTCGCCACCGTCGTCGATCTTGAAGGCGAGCGCCCGGCCGTCCGGCAGCGCCACCACCTGGACGGCCTCGGCCCCCATCTTGGACAGCGCGCCGGGGACGGCCCGCATCAGCCAGGTGTCGGCCCGGCGGGTGCCGGCCACGAACTCGGGGTGGGTGCGCATCGCGTCGGCGACCAGGCGCGGCGCGGTGCCCTCGGCGGCCAGCACCAGGCTGCGGTAGCCGCGGGCCAGGCCGGTCAGCGTGACGGCCAGCAGCGGCGCGCCGCAGCCGTCCACCCCGGCGTGCCCGGGGGTCTCGCCGGTGCCCTCCTCCAGGGCCTCCCGGGCGAGCTGCTGGATCGGGTGGGCCGGGTCGAGGTAGCTCGCGGTGTCCCAGCCGTTGGCCACGCAGGCGGCCAGCCAGCCGGCGTGCTTGCCGGAGCAGTCCATCAGGATCGGGGCGCGGCGGCCGCCGGCGGAGAGCAGCAGCTCCGCCTCGGTCTCGTCCAGCGGCAGGTCTGCCGGGGTGCGCAGGGCCGTCTCGTCGAGCCCGGCGGAGCCGAGGATGCTTCGCACACCAGTGAGGTGAAACGATTCTGCGGAGTGGCTGGAGGCCGCCAGCGCCAGCAGCTCGCCCTCGATCGCCAGCCCGGCCCGCAGCGTGGCCACCGCCTGGAACGGCTTGGCCGTCGACCGCGGGAAGACCGGCGCGTCCGGGTCGCCGAGCGCGAACTCGACCGAGCCGTCGGCGGCGAGCAGCACCAGGGAGCCGTGGTGACGGCCCTCGACGAAGCCGGAGCGTATGACCTCGGCGAGAACGTGCGCGGTGGCGAGCTGGGACATCGGGGGAGAGCCTTCCGGGGCGAGGGTGGGCCGGGAGAGCACCGGGCCTCACCCGCCCGCAGCGACTCACCCGGTCAGAGCGGCCCCCCTGCGAGCAGGTCGTCGACCCGTGCTTCCCCATCACGGTACCTGCGGGTGATCTCGGCATTGCAACCGTCGGCCGTGCGCAGCAGCCGCTGGCGGCGTCCGGACACCTCCCGCTCGTGCGCCCGCAGCCGCTCTAGGGCGGCCAGCAGCTCCTCGGCCGGGTGCGCGGCCAGGTCGGCGAGCTGGACGTCGCCCATCAGCGCGTCCGCCTCCAGCTGGGACTCCTGGGTGCGCGGCGGACGGAGAGTGACGTGCCGGGCCGAGCGCCGCACGGTGGAGGGCGCGTCGGTCAGGATGGCCGGCAGCCGGTCCAGCAGGTCGCCGGGGACCGGCTCGGGGCCGGGCGCACCGGCCGTACGGACCGGGCCCCCGCCGGGCCGCCGGTCGAGCTCGGCGCGCAGGATGTCCATCCGCCCGTGCAGCAGCCGCCGCAGGTACGACAGGTCGGCCTCCTGCTCCAGGGTCTCCCGGCGCAGCACCCGCAGCTGGTCCAGGCCCAGCCGCTCCAGATCGGGCTCGTCCGGCGCGCCGACCGCCGGCCCGCTCGGGCCCCCGGGGGCCTGCGCCACCTGTCCGGACCGGTCCCGCGCCGCGCTGCTCGCGTCCATCACCCAACCACCTGCCGTCGTCCGATCCCGCCCGCTCGCGGCACCCCGTCCCTGCCGCCGGTCCGACCCGTCCCCCGACGGGTCCGGTGTCCCGTCCGTCGGCACGCCCGGGAGCCCCCCGGCGGTTCCCGCCCCCGGCCGCGACCACCCGCCGGGGCGACACCGCCAGAACGCCTGACCCACCGGCTCGACCGCCCGGCCGAACCCCGGGCCCGGCGCGGCGGACCTCATGGCGCCCCGGACCCTTCGTACGGTCCCCCAGCGTGCCACCCCGCCCGGCGCGCGCGCACTGCCCGTGCACCCGAACGGCCCCCTGGCGAACGGGGGTGGCTGATATGACCAGTGCTTTCTGCAGGAAGAGTGGCGCCCGAACCTGCGCAGGCGCGCACATCACGGCGTGCGCCACCGTTGTGCGCGCCCCGCGCGTGCGCCTGGGGACGACCCCTGTGACGCATGTGGGGGACGCGGCAGCACCGGCCGCCTCCTCCCCACCACGGCCCTCCGGCGGTCGGGGCCCCTCCGGCGGTCGGGGCCCCTCCGGCGGCCGTACGGCGCTCCGGCACAATGACGGCATGCGAGCAGTGGTGCAGCGAGTGACCGAGGCCCGGGTGACCGTGGCCGGTGAGACCGTCGGCGCGATCGAGGGGCCCGGACTCTGCGTCCTGGTCGGCGTCACCCACGACGACACCCCGGCCAAGGCCGCCCAACTGGCCCGCAAGCTCTGGACCTTGCGGCTGCTGCCCGCGAACGCAGAAGGGGTCGAGCAGAGTTGCTCGGACCTCGGCGCCCCGCTGCTGGTGATCAGCCAGTTCACGCTCTACGGCGACGCCCGCAAGGGCCGTCGGCCCACCTGGAACGCCGCCGCCCCCGGGCCGGTCGCCGAGCCGCTGGTGGACGAGGTGGTCGCCCAGCTGCGCGCGCTGGGCGCCAAGGTGGAGACGGGCCGGTTCGGCGCCGACATGCAGGTGGCGCTGGTGAACGACGGCCCGTTCACCGTCCTCGTCGAGGTCTGAGCCGGGAGCCGCGGCCGGGCCCGGACCGGCTGCGGCCGGACCGGCTACTGCGGGACGATCACGTCCTGGGTGCCCGGCACCGTCCCGGCCAGCAGCACCGCGTCCACCGGGACGTTCCGCTTGACGATCGCCAGCGCGATCGGCCCCAGCTCGTGGTGCCGGGCCGAGGAGGTCACGAAGCCCAGCGCCCGCCCGTCCGGGTCACCGGCCAGCCGTACCTCGGTGCCGTGCGGGGGCAGCGTCTCCTCGGTGCCGTCCAGGTGCAGGAAGACCAGCCGGCGCGGCGGCCGGCCCAGGTTTTGCACCCGGGCGACGGTCTCCTGCCCGCGGTAGCAGCCCTTCTGCAGGTGGACGGCGGTGCGCAGCCAGTCCACCTCGTGCGGGATGGTCCGGTGGTCGGTCTCGAAGCCGAGCCGGGGCCGGTGGTCCTCGATCCGCAGCGCCTCGTAGGCCCAGATCCCGGCCGCCGGGCCGTACCCGGCGGTGAGCTTCTCCAGCTCACCGCGCGGCACGAACAGGTCGCGCCCGTAGGGGAGTTCGCGGACGGCGGCGGCGCCGTCGAGGGAGGCGGTGGAGCCGGCCGGCAGGTGCACCACGGCGTAGTCGGCGGTCGCGTCGGCGACCTCCACCCGGTAGAAGAACTTCATGCTCTCCAGGTAGGCCACCAGCGCGCCCTGGGTGCCCGGCTCGACGTGCGCCCAGGTGGTGGTGCCGTCGTCCACCAGGTAGAGCGCGTGCTCGACGTGCCCGTTCGGGGAGAGCACCAGCGCCTCGACGGCCTGCTGCGGCGGGAGTTCGCTGACGTGCTGGGTGACCAGCAGGTGCAGCCAGGAGAGCCGGTCCGGGCCGGTGACGGTGACCACCCCGCGGTGCGACTGGTCGACGAAGCCGGCGCCCTGCGAGAGGCGGCGTTGCTCGCGGAAGAGGTCGCCGTAGTGGGCGGCGACGCCCTCGTCGGCGCCCTCGGCGGGGACGGCTCCGGGCAGGGCAAGCAGCGGACTCTTCACACCGGTCATACCGGCCAGCTTACGGCCGGCCCCCGGCGAGCTTGGCGGTGCAGTCGGCGCAGCGGCCGAAGATGGCGAAATGCTTGAGGTCGGTGTCGAAGCCGTGCTGGGCGCGCAGGCTGTCGATCAGCGGCTGGGCGATCTCGGTGCCCGTCTCGGTGACCTTCTCGCAGTCCCGGCAGACCAGGTGCAGGTGGTGGTGGCGGCCGGCCAGGTGGTAGGTCGGGGCGCCGTGGCCGAGGTGGGCGTGCGAGACCAGGCCCAGCTCCTCCAGCAGCTCCAGGGTCCGGTAGACGGTGGAGATGTTGACGCCGCTGGCGGTCTGCCGGACGTGGCAGAGGATCTCGTCGGGGGTGGCGTGGTCGAGGACGTCGACGGCCTCCAGCACCAGCTGCCGCTGCGGGGTGAGGCGGTAGCCGCGCTCGCGCAGGTCGGCCTTCCAGTCGCCGGAGAGCTGCCAGTCGGTGGTGCCGGTGTCCGCCACGGTTGCTGTCCCTGCCAAGTCGGGGGTCCTGAGGCAAGTGTAGGGACCGGCCGGGGGCCGGTCCCTACCTCTGCACGAACCGTGCTGGTTACGTGCTGCGCCGGTTACTTGAAGAAGGCGATGCCGTCGTCCGGCAGGTCGTTGATGTCCTTGATCAGCTGGGCCGGGCTGAGCACCTTCTTCAGCTGCGCGGACATGTACGGGCGCAGCGGCACGTTCGGCGCGGCCTTCTCGCCGACCCAGAGCAGCTCGCTGTTGACGAAGCCGTACAGCCGCTTGCCGCCCGAGTACTCCGGGGAGCCCTCGATCCGGGCCACCGCGTCGGTGGAGACGTCGATCTGGGGCTTGCCGTCGGCCAGCTCGCCGTACCAGATCTCGACCGTGCCGTCGTCGCGGACGGAGGAGATCTCGATCCCCCGGGCGCCGGTGGTCCCGTCGTGGTTGCTCGTGATCCGCCAGAACGCGTGCTCGTTCTCCAGCGGGCGGATCTTCTCGCCCGCCTCGTCCAGCACCCAGGTGCGGGAGCGGAACTCCAGGAAGGGACGGCCGTCGTGGCGGATCACGATCTCCTGGCCGAAGTTGCACTTCTCCGCGCCGGGGAAGTCGTAGACGCCCGCGCCCTCCCAGGTGCCGAGGAGGAAGGCGAGGGGGACGACGTCCTTGTGGAGGTCAGAGGGGATCTCGATCATGTTCCTGGTCGCTGTCGTCGTCGGTTCGGGATGCCTCAACCGTACGGCAGGCTCAGCGCTGGCCCTGGTACAGCTTCATCACCGAGAAGATGGCGAACCAGGTGATCAGCACGGCCATCAGGGCCAGCAGACCATCGAAGAACCATTCGAGACCGGTCACGGGGGACTCCCAGGCGGAGAGAGAGTGGTGGATTTTGCTCGCGCTCACTCTATCCGGCGTGTTACCGCCGGTCGCGGTGAGCCCCACCACGTCGGGTTTCGCGCCGGAGTCGGGGCGCCGTCCAAGGTTTGCCCACGGGATTCCGTGATGACGGCGGACGGGGGTGGCGGGACCTCTAAGGTGGCGCCATGTCGAAGAAGCTCGTCATCAAGGTCACTGCCGGGGCGGACGCGCCGGAGCGGTGCTCGCAGGCGTTCACGGTGGCGGCGGTGGCCGTCGCCAGCGGGATCGAGGTCTCGCTCTGGCTGACCGGGGAGTCCTCCTGGTTCGCGCTGCCGGGCCGGGCGGCGGAGTTCGAACTGCCGCACGCGGCGCCGCTGCCGGACCTGCTGGAGTCGATCCTGGCGGCCGGCTCGGTGACGCTGTGCACCCAGTGCGCGGCCCGGCGCGGGATCGAGCAGAAGGACACCGTCGAGGGCGTCCGGATCGCGGGCGCCCAGGTCTTCGTCAGCGAGATCATGGCGGACGGCGTCCAGGCGCTCGTGTACTAGGCGCGCCCTAGCGGTCACGCTGCTCGTGGTCGGGGAGGTCCCGGTCGTGGCCGGGCTCGTCCCACTTCGGGTCGTCCCAGCGCGGGTCGTTCCACCAGTCGTCGTCCGGGTCCCGCTTGTTGGCGAACACCGCGGCGGCCGGCGGGATGACCATCGCGACCACGCACATGCCGATCGCCGCGCCGACCGAGAAGAACCGCACCACGCCCCAGGCCAGGACGAACAGGCCCAGGCACACGCCCATCATGGCGAAGTAGTAGCGCCGCCGCCGTCTTGCCTGCACCCCTCCACGGTACGGCCGAGGGCCCCTGCTCGGCAGGGGCCCTCGGCTCGTCACGTCACCGCGTGGACGTCGTCGTGCCGCTCAGACCGCGATCGCGACCTCGACGGCGGTGCCCTGGGAGGCCACCACCTGGCGGTCCACGGTCTGGCCCGGCACCAGCGCACGCAGGGTCCACTTGCCCGGGCGGGCGAAGAACCGGAACTGGCCGGTCGCCGAGGTGGGCACCTCGGCCGTGAACTCGCCGCCCTCGTCGAGCAGACGGACGTAGCCGTTGACCGGCTCACCGTCGCGGGTCACCGAACCCTGGATGATCGTCTCGTTCGCCACGTCAACTCCTGCCAGGTCCGGGCCGCCGGCCTTCGCACCGCACATGTCTGTACTTCCCTTCTGACTTACGGGTCGAGCCGGGGGCTCAGTTGCTGCCGAGCTCGATCGGCACGCCGACCAGGCTGCCGTACTCGGTCCACGAACCGTCGTAGTTCTTGACGTTCTCCTGGCCGAGCAGCTCGTGCAGCACGAACCAGGTGAGCGCGGAGCGCTCGCCGATGCGGCAGTAGGCGATGGTGTCCTTCGCCAGGTCGATGCCCTCGGCCTCGTAGAGCGACTTGAGCTCGTCGTCGCTCTTGAAGGTGCCGTCGTCGTTGGCGTTCTTGGCCCACGGGATGTTGCGGGCGCTCGGCACGTGGCCGGGGCGCTGCGACTGCTCCTGCGGGAGGTGCGCCGGGGCGAGCAGCTTGCCCGAGAACTCGTCGGGCGAGCGGACGTCGACCAGGTTGAGGTTGCCGATGGCGGCGATCACGTCGTCGCGGAAGGCGCGGATCGAGGAGTCGGCGGCCTGCGCCTTGTACTCGGTGGCGGGGCGGGCCGGCACCTCGGCGACCAGGTCGCGGGAGTCCAGCTCCCACTTCTTGCGGCCGCCGTCCAGCAGGCGGACGTCGCCGTGGCCGTACAGCTTGAAGTACCAGTAGGCGTACGAGGCGAACCAGTTGTTGTTGCCGCCGTACAGGACGACGGTGTGGTCGTTGGCGATGCCCTTGGCGCTGAGCAGCGCCTCGAAGCCGGCCTGGTCGATGAAGTCACGGCGGACCGGGTCCTGGAGGTCCTGCTTCCAGTCGATCCGGACGGCGTTGCGGATGTGGTTCTTCTCGTACGCGGTGGTGTCCTCGTCGACCTCGACGATGACGACCTTCGGGTCGTCCAGGTGGGCCTGGACCCAGTCGGCGTCGACCAGGACGTCGCTGCGGCTCATGGTGGTGTTCTCCATCCGAGGGCGGTTTGCGGAAGGTGCTGCTCAGGAGGTGCTGCAGGGGTGCCGGGCGGGTGCGGTCCGAATGCCCGTCCGAATGATGGGACGGAGCGGGTGGACCGGTGCGGCCGGGCAGGGAACTGCGGAGTACGTCGGCGCCAACCCGCGAGTACTGCCGGGAACGGTCACCGGAGAGATCGGCGGCGGGTGTCAACTACCCCGCCGGAACGCCGAGTCAGCGCATTCGACACAGACAGGCGGCCACGCGGCACAGGTCTACCGCCCGCCGCTTCGTGAGGTCCGTCTGTCGCTTCATGCCGACGATGCTAGGGACACCGGCGGCCCGCTGTCATCAGCGTATCGAATAATGAGACCAAATCGACCGCATCGCGGGATTTGCCCTGAACCCGACCCGCCGGGCCCGCCCGGGCGGCCGTCCGGTGCTGCGGCAGGGGCGGAAACGACACCGCTCCGCGGTCGGCGCTGGAACAGCGCGTCTCGCGGAGCGGAACGATTCGGCAGATGTCGGCGGCAGAGCCCGGCGGCGAGGCCCGGCGGCCGGGCCCGGTGGTCGGACCGGCAGTGCCCGGTGGCGGGGCTCAGCCCAGGAGCTTGACGCCCTTGCCGTCGAAGGTCAGCTGCAGCCCCTCCGGCAGCGGCGTCACCCCGTCCTTGTCGCCGTCCTTGGCGGCCAGCTTCAGCCCGGCCGGCAGCGTGTCGAGGGTGAAGCTCATCGGCTCGATCTGCTGGTTGGTGATCCCGGCGACCATCCCGGCCAGCGAGCTCAGCCGGAAGCCGTCCACGGTGACGGTGTTCCCGTCGTTGTGCACGGTGCCCTCGCCGATCGCGATCGGCCCCAGCGAGGCCTTGACCTTGCCCGGCCCGCCGTACGCCAGGTTCAGCCGGGTGCTGCTGCCCACCGGCAGCTTGGCCCCGTGCAGCAGCTGGGAGGCGGGCGGCAGCAGCTGCGCGAGGTCCGGGTAGGAGATCACCCCGCTGCCGGTGCCGCTGTCCACCGTGGCGCTGCTCATGCTGTCGCTCACCGCGACGCCGGAGAGCTTGGCCTTGAACGAGTGCAGCGCCACCTGGTGGCTGCTGTCACCGACGGTCAGGCCGTCGGCGGAGATCCGGACGTCGTCCAGCTTCATCGACAGCACCTGGGTGAGGAACGGGAAGCCCTCGATCGACACGTCCGGCCGCTGGCTCATCCGGCCGCTCTTCACGATCCGGTCGGCGGCCTCGTCCTCGGCCACGCCGACCGCGATCCGGTCGGCACCCACCAGGAGGCCGCCGAGCACCGCCAGGCTGATCGTGGCCTTCAGCCATCCGCGCATCGTGTCCCCCGTCGTCGCCGTTCGCCGTAGTCGGTCGGTCGCTGTGGTCGTCGGTCGCTGTAGTCGTCGGTCGCTGTGCTCGACCGTACGACGTCCCGCCCCGGAGCATGGTTCCGGGGCGGGACGTCGGCGGGAAGCGGCCCCGACGGGGGCGGGGGTCAGGCCAGCAGGTCGGTGGCCATCCAGATCAGCGGCGCGGCCACCGCGAGCGGAAGCGCCACGCCCGCCGTCATGTGCACGAACCGGGACGGGAAGTCGTACGCCGCGACCCTTCGGCCGACCAGCGCGCCCAGCCCGGCGAGCGCACCCAGCGCGAGCGGCGCGCCGACCAACAGCCCCAGCGCCACGGCCGCCGCCAGGCCCAGGACCGGGCCCAGCTGCTTCGGCCCGGGCAGCGGAGCCGCCGCCAGCACGGTGGCCAGCGCGACCGCGCCCACCCCGGCCGGCACCCACTCCGCCAGCAGCAGCGTGGTGCACAGCGCCGTCACCACGGTCGCCGAACCCAGCACGGTCAGCGCGTAGAACCGCTCCTTCGGATCCGACGGACGGAACGTCTGCAGCACCAGGACCAGCAGGAAGAACCCGCCCAGCGTCCCCACGACGGCGGCCACACCGCCGTCGGAGTCCGCCAGCAGCACCGCCGCGTCGGCGGTGAACCCGGACAGCGCGGCGAGCAGGATGCCCTGCCGGGCCGGCCACATGCCGTTCAGCCGGAACCACCCGGCCGCCGTCAGCAGCTGCAGCACCGCCACCACCAGGGCCAGCGCCACCTGCCCGAGCGCGGCGCCGCCGGCCAGCAGCGCGGCCGCGCCGGCCGTGATCAGGGCCGGCTGCAGGCCCGGGTCGATGATCGGTGAACCGGTCCGGCCGCGCGGACCGGCCGGCGGAACGGGCTGCGCCGGCGGTACGGGCTGCGCCGGGACCGCCCCGAACGGCGGCACGCCGGGGGCGCCCACCGGGCCGGGGGCGGCCGGACGCTTGAGCGTCATGGTCGGCGAGTCGAAGGCCTCCGCCGACTGCGGCGCAGCGGCGGGCTGCGGCGCCGGGGCCGCGTGCCGGGCCCGCGGCTGGTGCGGGGCTTGCTGCGGCGCCTGCTGCTCGGACGGCCGCGGAGCCTGGGCCTGGTGCCGCTGGGCCTGGTGCTGCCGGCGGTGCTGGTGCTGCTGCTGGTCCTGCACCGGAGCCGGCCCGGCGTGCCGCGGCGGCCCGGCGGGCGGCGCGACCGGCATCGCGCCGGAGACCACCACCGGCGGCAGCAGCGTGGTCGCGGGCCCGTCCTCGAACGCGGGCACCGGCGGCAGCAACGTCGTGGCGGGGCCGTCGTCGAACGCCGGCACCGGCGGCATCAGCGTGGTCGCCGCCGCGTCGTCCACCGGGTAGCCGTACGGCGCCGCCGGGTGCCCCGGCTGCTGCGGGTGCTGCGCGTGCTGCGCGTGCTGCGGCGCCTGCGGCTGATGCGGTGCCTGTGGCTGCTGCGCCGGCCACTCGCCGTAGCCGCCGCCCTGGTTCGGGTTGTTCATGTCCGTCACGCCGCTCACCCTCCCGCGAACGGCGGAAGGACCTCGACCGTCCCGCCCTCGGTCAGGGCGACGGTCGCGTGGTCCCGGCCGCCCACCTGGGCGCCGTCGACCAGGTACGAGCAGTGCCCGAGCAACTGGACGAGCTTGGGCCGGTCGGCGTGCCGCTCCTTGGCCGCCGTCAGCGCCTCCGCCAGGGTCGCCGCCTCGTACGGCTCCTCGGCCAGCCCGGCCTCGGACTTCGCCGCCGCCCAGTAGCGGATCGTCCCGCGCACCCGGGCGCCGCTCGCGGGCTCGGTGGTCGCACCCATGGGGCCACCCCTTCTCGTCGTCCTCGCCCGGCCCCGGTGCCCCGGTCCGGCTCGCCGCCGACGGCCGCCCGACCACCCGAACGATGGACCCGCGCAACGCCGCCGACGTGCGTCCCATGATGGCGTGTCCGCCGCCACGACCGGCAATCGGCCCGGCCCGACCGGTGCGCGGCGGCGCCCGACGCTGTGTCCAGACTCACCCGGCGCACGCCCGAAATGGGGGAACCGCCTGATTCGGGCACTCCCGGTGCGCGAGGAGGTCGGCTATCCTCGACCACCAAGAGGGATCCGGGCAGAGTCGCCCCCGGGTCCTTTTGTGCTTTCAGGACGCCAGTACGGACGTTCGTGCGATTCGTCGGCCCACCCCCGGCGTACCGCGGGAACCGCCCCGCTCGACGCGGCACAACGACGTGCCCCGGCCGGCCGGGGTGTCGCCACCGGCACCGGGCCGCCACCCGGCATCGGGCCAGACCGGAGGGTTCACGGTGATGAACAGGGCAGAAACGGTGCGCCAGGGGTTGCGGGACCCCCGGCGGGTCCGCCGTCGCGCCCTGCGCGCCGTCCGCTCCCTCGGTACGCCCCGGGCGCCCGTCCGCCTCTCCTCCCCCTCAGCACGTGCGCCATCCGGCTGTGGCGGCAGCCGTAACGCGACCGCGACGACCCGGAAAGGGGACCACCGGGTATGAGTTCTCTCCTCCTGCTCACCAACGCGCTGCAACCGTCGGCCGAGGTACTGCCCGCCCTCGGACTGCTGCTGCACAACGTCCGGGTGGCCCCCGCCGAGGGCTCGGCCCTGGTGGACACCCCCAGCGCCGACGTCATCCTGGTCGACGGCCGGCGCGATCTGCCGCAGATCCGCAGCCTCTGCCAGCTGCTGCGCTCCACCGGCATCGGCTGCCCGCTGATCCTGGTGGTCACCGAGGGCGGCCTGGCCGCCGTCACCGCCGAGTGGGGCATCGACGACGTCCTGCTGGACACCGCCGGCCCGGCCGAGGTCGAGGCCCGGCTGCGGCTGGCGCTGGGCCGCCTCCAGGTCGTCACCGACGACAGCCCGATGGAGATCCGCAACGGCGACCTCTCCGTCGACGAGGCCACCTACTCCGCGAAGCTCAAGGGCCGGGCGCTCGACCTCACCTTCAAGGAGTTCGAGCTGCTCAAGTACCTCGCCCAGCACCCCGGCCGGGTCTTCACCCGGGCGCAGCTGCTGCAGGAGGTCTGGGGCTACGACTACTTCGGCGGCACCCGCACGGTGGACGTGCACGTCCGGCGGCTGCGCGCCAAGCTCGGCGTGGAGCACGAACAGCTGATCGGCACCGTGCGCAACGTCGGCTACCGCTTCGTCGTCCCGGAGAAGCCCGAGAAGGGCGAGCGCCCGGAGCTCGCCCAGCGGCCCGCCAGCCCCCTGGAAGCCTGACCGACGAGCCGGGCCGGCCGGGCGGGCCGTCCCCCGCCCGGCTTGTCCGGTTCATCCCGGAGTCACCCGCCGTCCACCGGGCCGCGGCCCCAGCTCCCACTGCCGCCCCGAAGGCCACACGCGTAGACTCCACCCGTGGCCAAAGTGACGCGCGACGATGTAGCCCGACTGGCTGGGACCTCGACCGCGGTCGTCAGCTATGTCATCAACAACGGGCCGCGCCCGGTCGCGCCCGCGACCAAGGAGAAGGTCCTCGCAGCGATCGAGCAGCTCGGCTACCGGCCGAACAGCGTCGCCCAGGCGATGGCCTCCCGCCGGACCAACCTGATCGGCATGGTCGTCCCGGACGCCCGCCAGCCCTTCTTCGCCGAGATGGCGCACGCCGTCGAACGAGCCGCCTCCGAGCGCGGAAAGCTCGTGCTGATCGGTAACTCCGACTACGTCGACGACCGCGAGGTCCACTACGTCCGCGCCTTCCTCGGGATGCGCGTCTCCGGCCTGATCCTGGTCAGCCAGGGCCCCTCGCAGCGCGCCGCCGAGGAGTTCGCCGCGATGGAGGGGGCCAAGGTGGTGCTGCTGCACCGCCGTCCCGAGGCGATCGACGACGTCGCGGTGGTCACCGACGACGTGGGCGGCGCCGAGGCCGTCGTGCGCCACCTGCTGGAAGTGCACGGGCACCCGTACGTGGCCTGCTTCGGCGGCCCGGTCGAGTCCCCCGCCCCCGGCGACCCGGTCATCGACCACGTCGAGGGCTGGCAGCGCGCCATGGACGCGCACGGCGTCCCCACCGAGCCGCACCTGATCGACGCGCCCTTCCACCGCTACGGCGCGTACGAGGTCGCGCTCGGCGTGCTGCGCTCGCCGGACCGGCCGCGGGCGATCTTCTGCTCCACCGACGACCAGGCCATCGGCGTGCTGCGGGCCGCCCGCGAGGTCGGCCTGCGCGTCCCCGAGGACCTCGCGGTGGCCGGCTTCGACGACGTCCCGGAGGCCGCGCTCGCCGATCCGCCGCTGACCACCGTCGCCTCCGACCGCGACGCGATGGCCCGGGCCGCCGTGGACCTGGTCCTGGACGATTCCCTGATGGTGCCCGGCTCGGATACCGAGCGGGTCCGCAAGTTCCCGTCCCGCCTGGTCATCCGCCGCTCCTGCGGCTGCGACGGGCCGCCGCCCGGCCGCTCCGGGGCGGAGTAGCACCCGGCCGGCCGCGGGCGGAGCGGATCCGCGGACGGAGCGGATCCGGAATCCCCGAATCCGCTCCACCGGCCGCCTGACCAGGCTTTATGAGAACCCAACGGGCTTCTCTCCCCCTTCTGAGCCGGTTCTCATCCACTCCTCATCCACCGGGCGGAGCTTGGTCGGCATGAGCGAACAGCAGCAGCACCCCAACCAGCACGGCGATCACTACGGCCCGTACGAGCCCCGGGTCATCGAGGGCACCGTGCTCGGCCGCGGCACCGACGCCACCACCGGCCCGGCGGGGTACGCCTACCGCGAGGACCACTCCGCCGGCGGCTTCGACGGACCGCCCCCTCCCCCGCCCATGCCGCCCGAGCCGCCCACCCTCATCGGCCCCGGCTCCCCCGAGGGCCACGGCGGCCACGGCGGCCGGGCCCGGCGCGGCCTGCTGCGCGGCCGGCTCGCCCTGGTGACCGCCGTCGCCGCGATCGCCGCCGTGATCGGCGGGGTCACCGGCGGAGTGGTCGCCGCCGACCGGCAGTCCGGCGACACCCGGGTCGCCGCCGTCGCCAGCCCGGTCTCCGCCCGCAGCGACGGCAGCGCGAACGTGCCCGCCATCGCCGCCGCCGTCTCGCCCAGCGTCGTCCAGATCACCGTCAAGAACGGCAACGGCACCGCCACCGGAACGGGCGTCGTCCTCGACAAGGACGGCCGGATCCTCACCAACTACCACGTGATCGACACCGCGACCAAGGGCGGCCGGATCACCGTCACCTTCAAGGACGGCTCCACCGCCCAGGCCACCGTCACCGGCACCGACAAGGCCCTCGACGTCGCCGTGATCACCGCGACCGGCGCCCGCGACCTCACCCCCGCCGTCCTCGGCGACTCCTCCGGCGTGGCCGTCGGCGACCCGGTCGTCGCCATCGGCAACCCCGACGGCCTCACCGGCACCGTCACCTCCGGCATCATCAGCGCCGAGAACCGCGACGTCACCGTCCAGCTCGACGAGGGCACCACCAGCGGCAACGGCGGCTTCGGCTTCCCCACCCTGCCCGGCATGCGCGGCAGCACGCCCCAGTCGAACAGCGGCAGCACCACCACCTACAAGGCCTTCCAGACCGACGCCGCCCTCAACCCCGGCAACTCCGGCGGCCCGCTGATCAACGCCAACGGCCAGGTCATCGGCATCAACTCGGCCATGTACGCCCCGAACGGCACCAGCTCCACCGCCGGCGGCGGCACCGCCGGAAGCGTCGGCCTCGGCTTCGCCATCCCGATCAACGACATCAAGCAGGTCCTGCCGAAGCTCGAAGCCGGCCAGAACCTCTAGAGCCCGCCTTCCGGGCCAAACCGCCCGGGCCACCAGCCGCACGACGGACAATTGCTCCCAGCAGACCCAGCAGGCCCTCCACCCGACGAGAAAGGGCACCCGCCCATGACCCCGTCCGCCGACGACCGCACCCCCGCCGAGCCCGGCCACCCCGCCGCCCGGCTCCTCGTGGTCGACGACGAACCCGCCCTCCGGGACGCCCTGGAGAGCAGCCTCGCCTTCGAGGGCTACGAGGTCGCCACCGCCACGGACGGCTACGAAGCACTGGAGTCCGTCGAACGCGACCGGCCCGACCTCGTCCTGCTGGACATCATGATGCCCCGGATGGACGGCCTCACCGCCGTCCGCCGGATGCGCTCGCGCGGCGACACCGTCCCGGTGCTGATGCTCACCGCCCGCGACGCCGTCGGCGACCGCGTCACCGGCCTCGACGTCGGCGCCGACGACTACCTCGCCAAGCCCTTCGAACTCGACGAACTGCTCGCCCGCGTCCGCGCCCTGCTGCGCCGCAACGCCCTCGCCGCCGAGGCCGCCGCCCGCGCCGCCGCCGAGGACGAGAGCGAGGTCCTCGCCTTCGCCGACCTGCGGATGAACACCGCCACCCGCGAGGTCACCCGGGCCGGCAAGCCGATCGAACTCACCCGCACCGAGTTCATGCTGCTGGAGATGTTCCTCGCCCACCCCCGCCAGGTCCTCACCCGCGAACAGATCCTGAAGGCGGTCTGGGGCTTCGACTTCGAGCCCTCCTCCAACTCCCTGGACGTGTACGTGATGTACCTGCGCCGCAAGACCGAACAGGGCGGCATGCCCCGCCTGATCCAGACCGTACGCGGCGTCGGCTACGCCCTGCGCCCGGCCGCCGGCGCCGGCGCGTGACCAGCGTCCCGCCCCCGCCGCTGGCCCCGCCCCGCACCCCCGGCCGCCGTCGGCGCCTCGTCCACTGGTTCCGCTCCCGCTCCCTGCGCAGCCGCCTCACCTTCCTGAGCGCGGCGGCGGTGGCGGTGGCCATCGCACTGTCGGCGCTGGCGTGCTGGTTCATCGTGGAGAAGCAGCTCTACAACCAGGTCCGGACGGACCTGGCGAACGCACCGCTGCCTCCCAGAGTGACTCTCAACATTCCCTGCCCGGCCACCCCGGAGGCGGCCCTCGCCGAAGCGCCCAGCAGCCAGGAGGCCAACGGGCCCGTCTCCAGGGACACGCAGTACGTTCTGACCAATCCCGTCCAGGTCTGTCTGCCACCGAATGCCACAAGAGCCATCGTGCTCAAGTCCGGCGACACCGACGCATTCCGCCTGAAGCCCGGACAATCGATCATCCGGGACGGCCAGTACACCAACGGGGATCCCGCGATCGTCCGGATCTCCACCGCACGCAGCTTCAATTTCGGGCCCGTCCTCGTGATGGTCGCGACCCCCACCCAGCCCGTCGAGGACTCCCTCCAAGGCCTCGCCATCCTCCTCGGCTCGGTTTCCGTCGGCGGCATCCTGCTCGCCGCCGTCGCCGGCCGCCTGGTCGCCCACTCCTCCCTCAAACCGGTGGACCAACTCACCGACGCCGTCGAGCACATCGCCCGCACCGAGGAGGTCGGCACCACCATCCCCGTCCACGGGGACGACGAGATCGCCCGGCTCTCCACCTCGTTCAACTCCATGAGCACCGCCCTCGCCAACTCGCGCGAGCGCCAGACCCGGCTGATCGCCGACGCCGGCCACGAGCTCCGCACCCCGCTCACCTCGCTGCGCACCAACGTCGACCTGCTGATCCGCAGCAACGACACCGGCCGCCCGCTGCCCGCCGCCACCAAGACCAAGCTGCTGGGCAACATGAAGGCGCAGATGCAGGAGCTCACCGTCCTGATCGGCGACCTGCTGCAGCTCTCCCGCCCGGACTCCCCCAAGACCGGGCCGAACCTCGCCGTGGTCGCCCTGCACGAGATCGCCGGGCGGGCCGTGGAACGGGCGAAGCTGCGCGGCCCGGGGCTGGTCTTCGAGACGAGCACCGAGCCCTGGTACGTGCACGGCGACGCGGCCGGGCTGGAGCGGGCGGTGATCAACCTGCTGGACAACGCGGTCAAGTACAGCCCGCCCGGCGGCACCATCGACATCCGGCTGCGACAGGGCGTGCTGACCGTCCGCGATCACGGCCCCGGCATCCCGCCGGACGAACTGCAGTACGTCTTCGACCGGTTCTGGCGCTCGCCGTCCTCGCGGCAGCTGCCCGGCTCCGGCCTCGGGCTGTCGATCGTCGCACAGAGCGTCCGGGACGCGGGCGGGGAGGTCACCCTCGGCCCGGCCACGGACGGCGGTCCCGGCGCGCTGGCCACCGTCCGGCTGCCCGGCGGGCCCGCCCCGGAGTAAGCCGCCCAGGAGCAGCCGGGGCAGGGCACCGGAAGAACGGAACGGGCGGGGCGCCCCGACAGCGCCCCGCCCGTCCCCGGGGCCCAGGGCCCCGTCCGGCGCACGGTCAGTCGATGTCGCTGCCCGGGCCGATGACCTTGATCCGGTCCTGCGCCGGGGCCTGCAGCGGCGCACCCGCCGAGCTGTGGGCACCCAGGTAGGCGGTGAAGACGTCCAGGTCGGAGCCGCCGACGAGCTTGTCGGTGCCGGCCGCGAAGGCCGGGAAGCCGTCGCCGCCGCCGGCCAGGAACTCGTTGGCCGCGACGCGGTACTTGGCGGCCGGGTCGAGCGGCGCGCCGTTCAGCCGGATCGAGTCCACGAGCACCCGGTCCGCGCCGGTCTTGCGCATGTCCAGGGTGTAGTGCAGGTTCGACGACACCTGGAGGATCTTCGGCGCGGCGCCGTTGGGGCCGCTGACCTGCTGCTGGAGCAGCTGGACCAGCTGGGCCCCGGTCAGCGTCTTGACCTGCATCATGTTGGTGAACGGCTGGACGGTGAACGCCTCGCCGTAGGTCACCACCCCGTCGCCCTCGCTGCCGGAGGCCTTGTAGACCAGGTCGGAGCGGATGCCGCCCGGGTTCATGAAGGCGAGCTGCGCCCCGCCCTTGTCCGCCGGGGCCAGCCCCGCGAGCTGCGCGTCGGCGATCACGTCACCGAGCGGCTTCTCCAGGTCGCTGCTGCCGCGGCCGTTGATGTCCGAACCGATGTAGCCGATCGGGCGGTTGGCGATCGGGGCGGCCAGCTTCTGGTAGTGGTCGACCAGCGCCGTCATGTCGGGCGCCTTCTCGACCGTACGGCGCACCACGTGGTTCTCGGCCTTGACCGAGGGGCGGACGATCTCGCCGGTGGTCTTGTCCAGCTTCATGTCGATCTCGGTGAAGAGCCGGCCGAAGGAGGCGGCACTGGTCACCGAGCGCGGGACGCCGTTGGGGTCGGGGATGCTGCAGGCGTACGCGTTGTGGGTGTGGCCGGTGACGATGGCACCGACCGCCGGGTCGATCTTCTTCGCGATGTCGACGATCGGGCCGGAGATGCCCTGGCCGGCCGCGCCGCAGTCGTAGTTGTAGACGCTGGAGGCCGGGTAGCCGCCCTCGTGGATCAGCGCGACGATCGAGTTGACGCCCTTCGCCTTGAGCTCGGCGGCGTACTTGTTGATCGTGGTGACCTCGTTGGCGAACTTCAGGCCCTTGACGCCCTCGGCGGTCACGATGTTGGGCGTGCCCTCCAGGGTGACGCCGATGAAGCCGATCTTCACGCCCTGGGACTTGGTCACCCAGTACGGCGGCAGCAGGTTCTTGCCGGTCTTCTCGTCGGTGACGTTCGCCGACAGGTAGTTGAAGTTGGCGCCCTTGAAGGTGCGGCCGGGCTCGTAGCAGCCGTCGGTCGGGTGGCAGCCGCCCTCCTGCATCCGCAGCAGCTCCTGCGCGCCCTCGTCGAACTCGTGGTTGCCCACGGAGGTGACGTCCAGGCCGAGCTTGTCCATCGCCTCGATGGTCGGCTCGTCGTGGAACAGCGCCGAGGTCAGCGGGCTGGCACCGACGATGTCGCCGGCCGCGACGGTGATCGAGTCGTCGGCCGGGATCCGGGCCTTGCGCAGCTCGGTGGCCAGGTACTCGATGCCGCCGGCCGGGGTGGAGACCTCATTGCCGGTGGCCGGGTCGATCTCCTTGACCGTGCCGGAAGAGCCGGCCGGGGGCTCCAGGTTGCCGTGGAAGTCGTTGATCGCCAGCAGCTGGAGGTTGACGGTCTTGTGACGCTTGGCGTCGGCGGCCTGGGCGGCCGTCGGCACGGCCACCGTGCCGAGCAGACCGGCGGCGGCGACGACGGCGAGCGCCGTCCGTCGGGATCTGACGGTGAGCATGAGAGGGGTCCCCTGCACCTCGGAGGAGCACCGGGCTGCGGACAGCATCGGCGTACGGGCATGTGTTGCGCCTGTGAAGCCTAGGGTCAACGCGCGTAGCTGTCAGGACGTCGAACGTAACGAGAGCATTACCTCCTGACGAACCATCGCCGTCCGCGGGGTGCGCAGACTGCGCAGACCCCTGCCTCGGCCCTGGCTTGAACCCGACTCAGACCCGGCTCAGACCCCCGGCTCGGCCGCCAACTGGCGCTCCGCCCGCACGCGTTCGGCCACCGCGTCCTCGGTCATCGCCCGGTCGGTGTACACCAGCGGCCGCTCGGCCTCGGTGATGATGTGCTTGACCACCTGGACGTTGCCGTTGACGTCCCAGACCGCGATGCCCGGCGACAGGGTCGGGATGATCTCCACCGCCCAGCGCGGCAGACCCAGCACCCGGCCGGTGGCCCGCGCCTCCTCGGCCTTCTGCATGTAGATCGTCCGGGTGGAGGCCATCTTCAGGATCGCCGACGCCTCCCGCGCCGCCGCGCCGTCCACCACGTCCGACAGGTGGTGCACCACCGCGACGAAGGAGAGCCCGAGCCGACGGCCGAACTTCAGCAGCCGCTGGAACAGCTGCGCCACGAAGGGGCTGTTGATGATGTGCCAGGCCTCCTCGACCAGGAAGATCCGCTTCTTCCGGTCCGGCCGGATCCAGGTGTGCTCCAGCCACACCCCGACGATCGCCATCAGGATCGGCATCGCGATCGAGTTGCGGTCGATGTGCGAGAGGTCGAAGACGATCAGCGGCGCGTCCAGGTCGATGCCCTCGGTGGTCGGCCCGTCGAACATCCCCCGCAGGTCACCGTCGACCAGCCGGTCCAGCACCAGCGCCACGTCCAGGCCCCAGGACTGCACCTCGTCCACCGCCACGCCCAGCGACTCCACCGAGGACAGCTCGGGGCTGCGCAGGGTGTCGATGATGTCGTTCAGCACCGGCTGGCGGTCCTGCACCGAGGCCACCACGTGGGCGTGCGCGGCCTTCAGCGCGAAGCCGGCCCGCTCCTCCAGGCCGCGCCCCATCGCCACCTCGATGATGGTGCGCAGTAGCGACAGCTGCCCGGTCTGGGTGATCGCCGGATCCAGCGGATTGAGCTTCACCCCGCCGTCCCGGGCCGCCATCGGGTCCAGCCGGATCGGCTTTATGCCCAGCGCGTCGGCGATCAGGTTCCACTCGCCGACGCCGTCCTCGCCCTGCGCGTCGAGCACCACGATCTGACGGTCACGGAACCTCAACTGCCGCAGCACGTACGTCTTCTCCAGCGCCGACTTGCCGTTGCCGGACTCGCCGAGCACCAGCCAGTGCGGAGCCGGCAGCTGCTGCCCGTACAGCTGGAAGGGGTCGTACACGTACCCCTTGCCGCTGTACACCTCCCGCCCGATGATCACGCCCGAATCGCCCAGCCCCGGCGCCGCGGTGGGCAGGTAGACCGCCTGCGCCTGGCCGGTGGAGGTGCGCACGGGCAGGCGGGTGGTCTCCACCTTGCCGAACATCAGGCTGGTGAAGGCGTCGGTGAGGTTGCCGAGCGCCATGTGCGGCCTCCCTGAGTCGGCGGAACGGTCGGACGGGGTGCGGGGATCCGCAGCGGTGTCAGCGGCGGATGCCGGTCGCGAACGGAAGGGTGTTGACGAAGGCCCGGTGGTGCTCGCGGTCGCACCACTCCAGCTTGAGGTAGCTCTTGCCGGCCGAGGCCCGGATGGTCCGCTTGTCGCGGGCCAGCGCGTCGGGGCTGCGCGAGGAGACCGTGATGTAGCCGACCAGGTTCACCCCGGCCGCGCCGGAGGCCAGGTCGTCACCGCGCTGGTCCACCCGGCCGGTGTGCGCCAGGTCGCGCGGGTCGACCGTGCGGTTCATCTTGGCCGCGCGGCTGGCCTCCGCCTCGTCGTTGGTCTTCTCGGTCAGCATCCGCTCGATCGCGACGTCGGTGGGCTCCAGGTCCATCGTCACCGCGACCGTCCGGATCACGTCCGGGGTGTGCACCAGCAGCGGCGCCAGGAAGTTGACGCCCACCGGGGTGAGCGGCCACTCCTTGATCCACGCGGTGGCGTGGCACCACGGCGCACGGGTCGCCGACTCGCGCGTCTTCGCCTGCAGGTACTGCGGGTGCGTGGCGTCCAGCTCGGCCGGCCAGGCGTTGCGCCGGGACATCGCCTGGATGTGGTCGATCGGGTGGTCCGGGTCGTACATCGAGTGCAGCAGCGAGGAGAGCCGGGCCTGGCCCAGCGGCTGGCGCACCCGGATGTCCGCCTCGGCCAGCCGGGCGCAGATGTCGGTCAGCTCGCGCGCCATCACGGCCGCCAGCCCCTCGTCGTCCCGCACCCGTCGGCCGGTCGCACTCCGCCCATCGGCACTGCGGCCCATCGCGTGCGCCTCGGCGGCCAGGTCACGGGTGTAGTGCATGCAGGCCACCAGGTACGCCCGGTGCTGCTCGGAGGAGGTCGACACCATCGACTGCAGCTGGTCGTACGAGTCCTGCAGCCAGCGCGGCGAGGCCGGGTCGCCGCGGCGCTCCACGTCCTTGGCGTGCGCATCGGGGTCGGCCGGCAGGGTGCGGGCCAGGATCTGCAGCCGGGTCACGAAGCCGTCCCCGTTGGCGACGTGCTTCAACAGCGTCCCGAAGCGGTCGACCAGCGCCTCCTGGTCCTCCGAGTCGCGCAGCCCGACACCCGGGCCCTCGATCTCGATCGCGGCCGTCACCGTCCGCCGCTCCAGGTGCATCAGCACCCCGACCTCGTCCGGTCCGAACGGCGCGGTCAGCCAGCGCAGCCGCCCCACCCCGGGCGGCGGGCCGACCTCCACCTCCCGGCCGTCCAGCCGCGTCCCGGCGTCCATCACGTCCGAACGCCACACCGCCCGCCCGCTGCGGACCGTCCGACGGTAGGTGCGGTTGATCTCCACCCACTTGTAGAACGTGCGCTTGCGGTACGGCACGTACACCGCCGCGATGGCGAGCGCCGGCAGACCGACCAGACCGCCGATCCGCAGCGGCAGGACGGGCATCAACAGGCCCCAGAGCATGCCGAGGAACGCCCCGAAGATGATCAGCACGATCTCGCCGGACTCCCGGTTCCGGCCGATCGGCGCGTTCGGGCGGGCCTTGCCGATCAGGTAGGTGCGGCGCTGGTGCACGTACGGCTGGGCGTACTGGGCGCCGTACTGGCCGAGCGGTTCGCTGCTCACTTACCCGTCACCCTCCCTTCGCTGGATTGCTGTCGCGGATCGGAACCGGAGCGGCCTGCGGCGGCCCGGCCTGCGGCGGCGGAGCCGGCGTCCGACCGGCATGAGCGGCGATGCCCGGCGCGACCGAGCCGCCCGCACCACCACCGCCACCCCCGCCCGCCCCCGCGCCGCGGTCGCCGTGGGTGGTGATGCCCTGCTTCATCAGGTTCGCGGTGCCGTTGATCATCGCCGAACCCGCCTGCACCGCGTTCGCCCGGGCCTGGCGCATGTTCAGGATCTCGTCGCCGAAGCCCGGCACGAAACGGTAGATCGCGGCACTGGCGAAGATCGACAGGAACAGGATCGCCAACCCCGACAGCACCCGGGCGAAGTCGTCACTGGCCCCGGCCCCGGTCGCCACCGCGCCCGCCAGGCCGAGGATGACCACGATGATCGGCTTCGCCAGGTCCACCGCCAGCATCACCCCCGCCCACCGGCGCACGTGCTTCCACAGCTGCTTGTCCACCAGCCCCGCGTACACCGCCGTCCCCAGCAGCGCACCCACGTACAGCATCGCCGCCCGGATCAGCAGCTCGATCCAGAGCACCGCCGCCGCCAGCACCGCCACCAGCGACACCAGCACCAGGATCAACGGCCCGCCGCCGACGTTCCCCTTCTCCAAGGTGTCGGCGAACCCGCCCAGGTAGGACCCGGTGTCCGTCTTCGTCCCGACCGCGATCGCCTTGGTCAGCCCGTCCGTCACGCTCACCACGGTGTACAGGATCAACGGCGTGAACGCCGACGCCACCACCGTCAGCCACAGGAACCCGATCGCCTCCGAGAACGCCGACGTCAACGGCGCCCCCCGCACCGCCCGCTTCGTCACCGCCAGCAACCACAACACCAGCGTGATCACCGTCGACACCGCGAACACCACGGCGTACTGCTGCAGGAACGACGCATTGGTGAAGTCCACCTGCGTCGTCCCGTCGATCGCCCCCGACAGGTTCCGCACCACCCAAGCCGCCGCCTGCGCACAACTCTTCGCCAACGACCCGAGCGGATCGGTCACCGTCCCCACGGTGCCGCTCCCAGGAATGACGACTGCACCGTTGGGGGCACACCCCGCGTCACTTCCCGGGATCGGGAGATCCACCTTCTGGCAGGTTGGCGTAGCGGTCGGCGAGGGCTCGGCGAACACCCGTTGGGCCGCGAGCATCCCGGCTACCTGCAGGGTGGCCAGCGCACCGCCCAGTGTTCCCGCGCGGCGCGCGGCGGAGCGGCGTGAGGTGTGGTCACCGGGCATAGCGGAACCCCCCGTTCTGCTGGACCGCACCGGTGATCTCCTCGGCGGTGGCGGCCTGCTGGTCTGCCGGCATCGGCGCGGGGCCCTGCCTGCTGGTGAAGTCGGTGAGCTTCCAGTCGCTGCCCGTCCAGTGCAGCGAGAGCGTGAGGGTGAACCAGTTCGCGGTCACCGGTTGGACGGAGTGCTCGCCGGCGAGGCCGGTGAGGCCGGTGCACCAGACCTCGACCTTGGTGTCGCTGTCGCTGTATCCCGTCGACTTGGTGCCGACCGGGACGGTGCGGCTGACGAAGGTGAGGCCCTTGGGGGCGCGGCCCTGGGCGTCGAGGCCGTAGCGGGTGACGGTGTCGCCGCCGAACCCCTGGTCCAGTCGGCTCTGCAGCGCCGGGGCGGCGGCCGGGTCGGCGATGGTGGCGACGATGGTGTGCCGGTTGTCGGTGCGGAACATGTCCGCGGAGCCGATGGCGACCGCGTAGTTGGCCGCGGCGGACTGGGCACCCGGGTCGGTGTGCGGGTAGCCGGTCGGGATGCCGTTGGCGGTGGTGCCGACGGGCTGGTCGCCGCTGGGGGCGGGGCCGGCGCCGGAGGTCGCGCCGGGGGCGGCGTGGTCGGCGGAGTTGCCGCTGCCGCTGCCGCTGCCGAGGGGTGGTTTGCCGCGGTTGGCGATGGCGATGGCGACGACGAGCAGGGTGACCACGAGGAGGACGGTCAGCAGGGTGCGCAGGGGCCTCGACTGACGCAGGCTCGGCTGCGGGGAGGGCTGTTCGCCGACCGGTAGCCGCGTACGGGTGTGCGGCTGGTCGTCGGACAACGGCACGGCGGCCCTCCTGGTGCGGGGAGCCGGGGGCGGCTCCGGGGGCCCTCCGGCCGGTGGCGGGCGCGGACGGAGGGTGGGAACGGGGGTGGACTCCTGGCAGGCCGGCCGCTGGAGGGGGTCCGGACGGGGACCCGGTCTCGGACGAGCCGGACTACTGCTGTCCGATCGTCAGATCGCCATGCCGTAGACAATGGTGAACAGAGTGCCGAGTGATCCGATGATGAACACGCCGGTCAGCCCGGCGACGATCAGTCCCTTGCCCTGTTCGGCCCCGAAGCTGTCGCGCATCGCGGTCGCGCCGATCCGCTGCTTGGCCGCGCCCCAGACGGCGATGCCGAGGCAGACGAGGATGGCGACGGCCATGATGACCTCGACCATCACCCGGGCCTCCGACCCGAGACTCGCGAACGGGCCCCAGTCCGGGGCGATCCCGCCGATGATGGTGTCGATATTCGGCTTCTTTGGGGGGTCCTCGGCCAGGTGGCCGACCGCAAGGGTGTGCACGCTGCTCAGGTTCATTTCCATCTCACCGCCCGATCAGGCAAATTCAAGGGCCCGGACCCGGCCCGCGCGAAGGGTCGGTACCTATTCTTGGCCAGATCTGATGTCGACTTGGCTACTTCTCGCGGATTGGTCGTGAGGCTTCGGACACGTACGCGAGGATGTCCACCGTACGAAGGATAGCGCTCACTCTTTGTATCTCTGATGATTGCGGTGAGCAACGCCTTCCGGGACACTTCGACTGACGATTCGTCGGGATGGTGCTGATGGTACTCCGGAAGGCCGGGATGGCCGCCGCCACTGCGGGAGTTGTTGCGTTCGGGTTCATCGGGCTGGTGACGATGGGGACTTATGCGGCGAGTGGGACGCCGCAGCAGTCGGCGAATCGTTCCGCCCTCTCTCCGGGAACGGTCCCCGGGGCCTACCAGGACGCGGTCCAGAAGTGGGGATCGCTCTGCCAGGAGATCTCTCCCCCGATGCTCGCGGCGCAGCTGTACCAGGAAAGCGGTTTCGACCCCAAGGCCCGTTCCGGTGTCGGCGCGGAGGGAATGGCGCAGTTCATGCCGGGCACCTGGGCGACGTACGGGACGGACGGGAACGGGGACGGCCGCAAGGACCCCTGGGACCCGTTCGACGCGATCGCCTCGGCAGCGGTCTACGACTGCGCGCTCGCCAAGGACGTCTCGGGCGTGCCGGGCGATCCGCAGGCCAACATGCTGGCCGCCTACAACGCCGGCCCGTACGCGGTGACGAGCAACAGGGGCATCCCGCCGTACAAGGAGACCCAGGGCTACGTGCGGAACATCCAGGCGATGGCCCGCAGCTTCACCGCGCCGAGCACGCCGAACGCGCCGGTGGAGGTGTCCCCGCAGTCGGCGGGGGCGATCTACTTCGCTCAGACCAAGCTGGGCACCCCGTACCTGTGGGGCGGTGACGGGCTGCCCTCGCAGAACGGGCGGTTCGACTGCTCGGGGCTGACGGTGGCCGCGTTCGCGAGCGTGGGGATCAGCCTGCCCCGGGTGGCCAACGACCAGTGGTACGCCGGTCCGCACCCGTCGCGGGATCAGTTGCGGCCGGGGGACCTGGTGTTCTGGGCGACCGACCTGAGCGATCCGCGGAGCATCCACCACGTCGGGATCTACGTCGGCGGCGGGTACATGATCAACGCGCCGCACACCAACGCGGTGATCCGCTACGACAAGATCGACACCAAGGAGTACATCGGCGCGACCCGGGTCACCACGGACGGGGCCCAGGCGCTGCCGACCCGCAACAGCGCCGGTGCCGTCAACGCCCCGAGCCGGCCGGGCTCGGCGACCACGACGGCTCCGGCAGCCCCGGTGGACGCGACGGCGCAGGCCGCGGCGGCCAGGTAGGGCGGGTCGGCCGGGACCTGTGTGCGCGGTGTGGACGCTGAGTCAAGTTTCCATAACTGCGCGTTTCCGTGGAACGCTGTGTCCCGGAAATGACGTTTCTTCCGGTGGCCCCTCGTCAGCCGTCCGCGCCGGGTGGGCCCCGGCGGTATCGAACAGGTGCAGCGGACCAGAAGGAGGTGCGGCGTGTCGACGCCGCTTGCCGACACGAGCAACCCCGACCTCGGCCTGCTCTACGCCGTCAACGGCCTGGCCAAACGCTCCCCGCAGTGGCTGGACCACCTGGTCTCGTGGATCGGCGAGTACGGCATCCTGATCGGCCTGGCCATGCTGGGGCTGGTGGCCTGGCTGCAGGCCAGACGCCGTCCGGACGCGCCGGTGGCCGTCGCCGGGCTGCTCTGGGTGCCGCTCTCGGTCGCCATCGCCGAGCTGGCCAACCTGCCGATCGCCGCGATCGTGGACCGTCCGCGCCCGTTCGTCGACCACCCGGGGCTGCTGGTGCTGGTGGACGGCAAGGCCGGCACGCACTCCTTCGTCAGTGACCACTCGACGATGACGATGGGCGTCGCGGTGGCACTGTTCCTGGTGAACCGGCGACTCGGCTGGATCGCCGGCGGGCTGGCCCTGCTGCAGGGCTTCTGCCGGATGTTCATGGGCGTGCACTACCCGACCGACGTGATCGGCGGCTTCGCGCTCGCCGTCGCCGTGGTGCTGCTGCTGGCGCCGATCGCGATGGCGGTGCTGGTCCCGTTCTGCCACGCGCTGAGCCGCACGGCCGTGGCCCCGCTGATCCGGGCGGCGGAGCGCGGCGGGGCGGCCCCGGCCGGGAACGGCCGGCGCAGCCGGCGGCGCGGGCGCGGGGCGGTGCGGGCCGAGGAGCAGCCGCCGGAGTCCGACCTCGCGGCCTGACCGGCCACCGCGCCGGTCGGCCGGTCAGTCCAGGCGGCGGCCGGTCAGTCCGGCTCGACGCTGTTCTCGGCGAGGTGGTCGGCCCCCTCGCGGCGGGCCAGGTCCCGGGAGCGGCGGGCCGGGGCGTACCAGCCGCAGCTGCAGGTCGCGTAGGCGAAGGAACCGCGCTCGCTGATCGAGAGGCGGTGCTCGGGCATCCGGGTGCCGGGCGCGGCCGGCAGCTCACTGTGCACGTGGTTCACCGTAACGCGCCGGGCGGCCGGGGCGCGACGCCGCCGGGGCGCCGGCACCCGTAACCCTTCTCCGCCCAACTCGTTTGCCCGGAAAGAGCTCTGCCCACCCGGCGGTGTCCGGCGGGGCAGTACGGGCCCGAGGGGGTTGTCGCGAGGATGAAGATGACCGACCAGCAGCGCACCGGGCGGCCAGCGTGCCGTCCGGGTCCGCACCTGCGCTCGGCGGCCGGAGCCGCCCTGCTCGCCGCCGCGCTGGCGGCCGGGGCAGCCGGCTGCTCGGGCGGCTCCGGCAGCGGCTCCTCCGACCAGCAGTCGAGCGCCCCCGACCAGCTCGCCGCGGACCCGCTGACGGCCGTACGCAACGCAGCCGACATCACCGGGCGCACCGGCTCCGCACACACCGCCACCGAGCTGGTGACGGAGTCCGCCGAGAAGAAGGCCTCGTTCAGCGGCACCGGCGGCTACGACTACGTGAAGCGGATCGGCCGGTTGGAGGTCCAGGTGCCGCCGGGCGCGGCGACCACCGGGAAGATCGTCGAGGTGGTCCTGCCGGGCACCGTCTACCTGCAGAACAGCGGCGCCAAGGTGCCCGAGGGCAAGTGGGTCAAGCTGGACGTGCGGCAGCTGCCGGACGGCAACCTGGTCAGCAGCGGCGCGACCGACCCGGCCTCGGCGGCGGGGGCGCTGCGCGGGGCGCAGAAGGCGGAGGCGGTCGGCACCGAGACCGCCGACGGGGTCGCGCTGCACCACTACCGCGGCACCCTGGACCTGGCCAAGGCGGCCGACGCGACCGGCGGCCGGGGCGGGGACGGCCTGCGGATGGGTGCGCAGACCTTCACCGTCAAGGAGGTCCCGTACGACGCCTGGCTGGACGACCAGGGCCGGTTGCGCAAGGTGGTCGAGGTGTTCACCTTCGCCGGGGTGGCGGGCTCCAAGGAGCCCAAGGACCAGGTGAAGGTGACCTCGACCGTCTCGCTGACGGACTTCGGCAAGCCGGTCGAGGCGGCCGAGCCGGCGGCTGCGGACATCTACCAGATGAAGCCCACGGAGAGTCCCAAGTAGGCCGCCGGGGCAGCGCTCCGGCGCCGGGGAGAGACCGGGCGCAGCCGGAGCGGGTGGCCGTCCGGGGAGCGGCGGCCACCCGTTTCGGCGGCGCCGAGATGGCCCGTCCGTGCCATGTGGACGGGCCCCGGAGTGCCTAGGCTGGACGTCGGGTGGCTGCCGCCCGGGCTGGCGAGGCACTGAAGGGGTGGTGCAGGTGGTGTCGTCCACGGGCGGCCGCAGCGGCGGCCACGACGACGCGGCCCTCGACGAGATCGAGCTGGCCGGCGAGCTGATGATCGCCGCGACGGCCAGCTCCGGCGACCGGCTGCCGACCGAACGGATCGACGAGGTGCTGCTCGACCGGGCGGAGCCGGGGCAGGCCGACCGGGAGGGCGACGGCTGACCCGGCCGAAGGAGCCGACGGGCCGGGGGAGTCCGCGGGATCCGGATCAGCCGACGCGCCGGAGGGTCAGCTGCGCAGCAGCCGGCTGATCGCGGCGGTGGCCTCCGCCACCTTGGCGTCCAGCTCGGCGCCGCCCTGCTCGGCGGCCGCGGCGACGCAGTGCCGCAGATGCTCCTCCAGCAGGGAGAGCGCGAAGGACTGCAGCGCCTTGGTGCTGGCCGAGACCTGGGTGAGCACGTCGATGCAGTAGACGTCCTCGTCGACCATCCGCTGGAGGCCGCGGATCTGGCCCTCGATCCGGCGCAGCCGCTTGAGGTGGGCGTCCTTCTGCGCGCTGTAGCCGTGCGGGCCGTGCCCGCCCTGGTGTCCGGCGGCGGCCGCGGGGTCGGCGGCGTGGCCGGCGTGCGGGTCGGCGCCCGGCACGTGGTCCGGCTCGGTGCGCGCTTGCGTCGTGGTCATCGGCCCGCCTTCGTCTGGATGCCTGGTGGCTGCGTCGGCCACCAGTGTCCAACACCCGGGCGCTACGTGGTGTTCCGACGGCCGACGCGGCATGTGCCGAAGCGTCCGGCCCGGGACGTCCGGCGGTTCACCCGTCTGAGCGGCGCCCCGGTCCCGCGCACGCACGACGAGGACAATCCGGGCGAGGTTCCGTCAGACTGGGGGCTCGCGTCGGCACGTGGCGGTGCGGTCGGAAATCGGCCGGTGCGGCAGCCGAACGGAAGGGGAGGTTCCGACTCCTTCCTCGGCCCCCCGTTTGCGTGATCGCGCTTGGTTGCACCTAGCATCGTTCAGTCCCTACCCCGCACATCGGAGATTTCCGTGCGTTTTAGCCTGACCCCGAAGGAGACGAGCTTCTACGACATGTTCGCCGCCGCGGCGGAGAACCTCGTCGTCGGATCGAAGCTCCTGCTGGAGCTGCTGGGATCAGACGTGTCGGCCCGTGCGGAGATCGTCGAGCGCATGCGCGCCGCCGAGCACGCCGGGGACGACACCACCCATGCCGTCTTCCACCAGCTGAACTCGTCCTTCATCACGCCCTTCGACCGCGAGGACATCTACAGCCTCGCCTCGTCGCTGGACGACATCATGGACTTCATGGAGGAGGCCGTCGACCTGGTCGTCCTCTACGACATCCAGACCCTCCCGAAGGGGATCGAGCAGCAGATCGAGGTCCTGGCGCGGGCCGCCGAGCTGACCGCCGAGGCGATGCCGAACCTGCGGAGCATGTCGAACCTCACCGAGTACTGGATCGAGGTCAACCGGCTGGAGAACCAGGCCGACCAGATCCACCGCAAGCTGCTCGCCCACCTGTTCTCCGGTCAGTACGACGCCATCGAGGTGCTCAAGCTGAAGCAGGTCGTGGACGTCCTTGAGGAGGCGGCGGACGCGTTCGAGCACGTCGCCAACACGGTGGAGACCATCGCCGTCAAGGAGTCCTGACCCCCGTGGACATGGCAGCACTCATCGTCGTCATCGGCGTTGCGTTCTTCTTCACCTACACCAACGGCTTCCACGACTCGGCGAACGCGATCGCCACCTCGGTGTCGACCCGGGCGCTCACCCCCCGGGCCGCGCTGGCGATGGCCGCGGTGATGAACCTGGCCGGCGCCTTCCTCGGCAGCGGTGTGGCGCACACCGTCTCCAAGGGGATCATCGAGACCCCCAAGGGGGACCAGGGGATGGCGATCCTGTTCGCCGCCCTGATCGGTGCGATCGTCTGGAACCTCGTCACCTGGTACTACGGCCTGCCGTCCTCCTCCTCGCACGCCCTGTTCGGCGGGCTGGTGGGCGCGGCGCTGGCCGGTGGCACCGAGGTGATCTGGGACGGTGTCGTCGACAAGATCGTCATCCCGATGGTCGTCTCGCCCGTGGTCGGCCTGGTGGGCGGCTTCCTGGTGATGCTGGCGATCCTCTGGATCTTCCGCCGGGCCAATCCGCACCGGGCCAAGCGCAGCTTCCGGGTCGCCCAGACCGCCTCGGCCGCCGCGATGGCCCTGGCGCACGGTCTGCAGGACGCCCAGAAGACCATGGGCATCGTGGTGATGGCGCTGGTCATCTCCGGCCAGCAGGCCACCTACGACATCCCGGTCTGGGTGAAGATCTCCTGCGCCGCGATGCTCTCGCTGGGCACCTACGCGGGCGGCTGGCGGATCATGCGGACCCTCGGCCGCAAGATCATCGAGTTGGACCCGCCGCAGGGCTTCGCGGCCGAGACGACCGCCTCGGCGGTCATGTACATCACCTCGTTCGTCTACAAGGCGCCGATCTCCACCACCCACGTGATCACCTCGGCGATCATGGGCGTGGGGGCCACCAAGCGGATCCGCGCGGTGCGCTGGGGCGTCGCCAAGAACATCGTGCTCGGCTGGTTCATCACGATGCCGGCGGCCGCGATCGTCGCCGCGCTGGTGTACTGGTTCGTCCACCTGTTCTGGGGCTGAGCCGCGGTGGTCCGGGGCTGAGCCCGGACGGTCCGGCACGCGACAGGGCCCGCCCCCACATCTCGGGGGCGGGCCCTTCTCATGCTCCCCGGCGGCACCGCCATGCAGCACCGTGGAGCAGCTCGGTGCCGGTCTAGCCGAAGCGGCCGGAGATGTAGTCCTCGGTCGCCTGGACCGACGGGTTGGAGAAGATCCGCTGGGTGTCGTCCAGCTCGACCAGCTTGCCCGGCTGGCCGACGCCGGCCAGGTTGAAGAAGGCGGTGCGGTCGCTGACGCGGGCCGCCTGCTGCATGTTGTGGGTCACGATGACGATGGTGAACTGCTCCTTGAGCTCACCGATCAGGTCCTCGATGGCGAGGGTGGAGATCGGGTCGAGCGCGGAGCAGGGCTCGTCCATCAGCAGGACCTGCGGCTCGACCGCGATGGCGCGGGCGATGCACAGGCGCTGCTGCTGACCGCCGGAGAGGCCGGCCCCCGGCTTGTTCAGCCGGTTGTGGACCTCCTTCCAGAGGTTGGCGCCCTTCAGCGAGCGCTCCACGACCTCGTCCAGCACGGACTTCTTCTTCACGCCCGCGAGCCGGAGGCCGGCGATCACGTTGTCGTAGATCGACATGGTCGGGAACGGGTTCGGGCGCTGGAAGACCATGCCGACCGAGCGGCGCACGGCGACCGGGTCGACGGTGGAGGCGTACAGGTTCTCGTCGTCCAGGAGGACCTTGCCCTCGACCCGGGCGCCGGGGATCACCTCGTGCATCCGGTTCAGGGTCCGCAGGAAGGTGGACTTGCCGCAGCCGGAGGGGCCGATGAAGGCGGTCACCGAGCGGGGCTCGATGCTCATCGAGATGTCCTCGATGGCCTTGGTGGTGCCGTAGTAGGCCGACAGTCCGCTGACGTCGATGCGCTTGGCCATGATCGTTGCTTCTCTCGTCTGTCTCGTACGTCAGTCGGTCGGTCAGCGTCCGCCCTTGGGCGAGCGCCAGCGGGCGATGCCCCGCGCGATGAGGTTGAGCCCCATCACGAAGGCGATCAGCACCAGCGCCGCGCCCCAGGCACGGGCGTAGCCGAAGTCGTTGTTGACCTGCGAGTACTGCGTCCAGATGTACATCGGCAGCGACTGCTGCGGTCCCTCGAAGGGGTTGTTGTTGATGTAGTCGGCGCCGAACACCAGCATCATCACCGGGGCGGTCTCGCCCGTGATGCGGGCGACCGCGAGCATCACGCCGGTGGTGATGCCGCCGATCGCGGTGGGCAGGACGATCCGCAGGATGGTCTTCCACTTCGGCACGCCGAGCGCGTACGACGCCTCGCGCAGCTCGTTCGGGACGAGCTTGAGCATCTCCTCGGTGGAGCGGACCACGACCGGCATCATCAGGATCGCCAGCGCGAGGCTGCCCGAGAAGCCGGAGTAGCCGAAGCCCAGC
This sequence comes from Streptomyces sp. 1331.2, assembly GCF_900199205.1. Classification (NCBI taxonomy): domain Bacteria; kingdom Bacillati; phylum Actinomycetota; class Actinomycetes; order Kitasatosporales; family Streptomycetaceae; genus Streptomyces; species Streptomyces sp. 1331.2. The sequence continues at coordinate 3,324,093 of NZ_OBMJ01000001.1, forward strand.
GCGAGGTTCCAGACCGAGAGGACGAACAGACCGGCGACGATCGACGGGATGCCCGTCATGACGTCGACGAAGAAGGTGACCGTCTTGGCGAGCTTGCCGCGGCCGTACTCGACCAGGTAGACGGCGGTCAGCAGACCGATCGGGGCGGCGATCGCGGTGGCCAGAGCGACCTGCTCCAGGGTGCCGATCAGCGCGTGGTAGATGCCACCGCCGGGACCGGACTGGAGCACGCCCTTCATCGAGTGGCTCAGGAAGTTCCCGTCGACCACGGCGATGCCCTGCTGGACGGTGTAGACCGTCAGGGCGACCAGCGGGACGACGGCCAGGATGAAGGCGACCCAGACCACCGAGGTGGCGAACCGGTCCTTGGCCTGACGGCGGCCCTCGACCCGGGCCGAGAGGCCGTAGCTGATCAGCAGGAACAGCGCGGCCGAGATCAGGCCCCACTGGAGGTGGCTGGCGAGGCCGGCGACCGCGCCGATCCCGCAGCCGAGGGCGATCGAGCCGGCGGCCACGGCGGCCGGGGCCCACTTGGGCAGGCGGTTGGCGGTCAGCGGACGGCCCAGCGGGCGGGCGTCCTCGACGACGGCGGTGGTCATGCGTTGGCCCCCGAGTACTCCTTGCGGCGGGCGATGATCAGTCGCGCGGCACCGTTCACCAGCAGGGTGATGACGAACAGGACGAGGCCGGAGGCCATCAGCGCGTTGCGGCCGTTGTCGCCGGCCTCGGCGAACTTCAGCGCGATGTTCTGCGCGAAGGTGCCGCCGCCCGCGTCGAGGATGTGCAGCGACAGGATGTTGCTGGAGGAGAGCACCACCGCTACCGCGATGGTCTCGCCGAGCGCGCGGCCGAGGCCGAGCATCGAGGCCGAGATGATGCCCGGGCGGCCGAACGGCAGCACGGCGGTGCGGATCATCTCCCAGCGGGTCGCGCCGAGCGCGAGCGCCGCCTCCTCGTGCATCCGCGGCACCTGGCGGAACACCTCGCGGGAGACCGCGGTGATGATCGGCAGGACCATGATCGCCAGCAGGATGCCGGTGGTGAACAGGTTGCGCGGGGTGCCGGTCTTGGTCTGGTCGAAGATGTACGTCCAGCCCAGGTACTCGTTGAGCCAGCTGGTCAGGCCGTCCATGTGCGGCACCAGGAAGAGCGCGCCCCAGAGGCCGTAGACGATGCTGGGGACGGCCGCGAGCAGGTCCACCAGGTAGGCGAACGGCTGGGCGATCCGGCGCGGCGCGTAGTGCGAGATGAACAGCGCGATCCCGATGGCCACCGGGACGGCGATCGCCATGGCGATCACGGCGCTCACGATGGTGCCGAAGGCCAGCACCGCGATGCCGAAGACCGGCTTCGGGGCGTCCGGCGCCCACTCGAAGGAGGTCAGGAAGTTGCCCTCGTTCTTGCTGAGGGCCAGGCCCGAGCGCCAGGCCAGGAAGCCGGCGATCGCGGCCATGATGACCAGCAGCAGGATGCCCGAGCCACGGGCGAGGTTCATGAAGATCTTGTCGCCGACCCGGCTGTCGCGCCGTCGGCGTTCCCTGCCTCGCGGGGCGGCAGGGGAGGATGAAGTCATTGGTCTACTCCGGTCTGGTGGCGCCGCCCCGGAAGGGGGACGGCACCCTGGCGGCGGTGCCCCGGACGTGGTGCTGGGTTTCGGTGTGTTCCGGTGGGGCGGCCCCGGCCCCCCTCGCTCACGGGGCCGCTCCACCGGTGGTCCCGTCGGATCAGGCCAGGGTCGGGATGACGGCGTTGACCTTGCCGGTCAGCTCCTTCGGCAGCGGGACGTAGCCCTTGTCGCCGGCCGCCTTCTGACCCGCGTCGCTGGCGGTGTAGGTCAGGAAGGACTTCAGGGTGTCCAGGGTGTCGGCCTTGTTGCCCTTGTCGCAGACGATCTCGTAGGTGACCAGGACCAGCGGGTACGAGCCCTCGTCCTTGGTCGCGTAGTCGAGCTTCAGCGCCAGGTCGCTGCCGGTGCCGGCGACCTGCGCCTTGGCGAAGGTGTTGGCGGCGTTGGCGGCGGTGGCCTCGACCGGCTTGGCGGCACCGGTGTTGATGGCGGCGCTCTTCAGGCTGTTGGTCTGGGCGTAGGCCAGCTCGACGTAGCTGATCGAGTTCTTGACCTGCTTCACCTGGGCCGCGACACCGGCGCTGCCGTTGGCCGACTGACCGCCCTTGGCCGCCCAGGTCTTGCTGGACGGGTAGGCCCAGGCGCCCTGGCCGGCGGCGGCGAAGTACTTGGTCAGGTTGTCGGTGGTGCCGGAGTCGTCCGAGCGGTGGAACGACTGGATGTCGGCGTCCGGCAGCTTGGCGCCCGGGTTGAGGGCGGCGATGGCCGGGTCGTTCCACTTGGTGATCTGCGAGTCGAAGATCTTGGCGGCGGTCGGGGCGTCCAGGACCAGGTTGTCGACGTTGTCCACGTTGTAGACCAGCGAGATCAGACCGCCGGCCATCGGCAGGTCGATGCCCTGGCCGCCGGTGCAGACCGCCTTGGTGGCGTCGACCTCGGCCGGCTTGAGAGCCGAGTCGGAGCCGGCGAACTGGACCTTGCCCTGGGTGAACTGCTGGATGCCGGCGCCGGAGCCCACACCCTGGTAGTTGATGGTGGTGCCGGAGCAGGCGGCGCCGAAGTTGGTCTTCCAGACGTCGATCGCCGTGCCCTGGGCGGTCGAACCGGCGGCGATCAGCGAACCGGACTTGCCACAGTTGATCGCGGCACCGGCCGCGGCGGAGCCGCTGGAGCCGGACCCGGACGCGGTGGTGGTGTTGTTGTTGTCCGAGCCGCAGGCGGCGAGCGACAGCGAGCTGACGAGCGCCATGGCACCGATCGCGAGGGCCTTGGAGCGGCCGTTCCGCTGGAGCTTCACTGGGGTGTCCCTTTCTGTGGCATTGCCCGGTGCAGGGGCCGTACGAGGTACGGCGCAGAGCGGGTTTTGCTGTGGTCCGGGGCCCGTGCGGCCCTCCGGTGGTCCCGAAGTTAGGCCGAGTAAGTGACACGACAGCCGGTCGCAAGTGAACGGCGAGTGAACCTCGAAAGGATGACAGGAAACTACGTCAGGTAGTAACGGTTGCGTCACGGCGAGAGCGCGGCGGGATCACTTCCACCGTTCCTTCACCGACGGAACCCCTCCGTCCGCACCGGCTTCGCCCCCAGCATCACCAGCAGGGCGTCGACCAGCAACCGGTCGTGGTCGTACGTGAGCCGCGCACGGGCCTTCCCGGCCGGCAGCCACTCCAGCCGGTCCACCTCGCGGTTGGGCCGGAAGGCGCCCGTCGACGGCACCGCCGCCCAGTACCGGACCTCCTTCGGACGGCCCTGCACCTGGTAGTGCTGGGCCGGCAGCTCGGGGCCGAGCAGGCAGCGGAACCCGGTCTCCTCCCACACCTCGCGCAGCGCCGCCTCGGCCACGCCCTCACCGGGGTCGAGCTTGCCCTTCGGCAGGCTCCAGTCGTCGTACTTCGGCCGGTGGATCAGCGCGATCCGGGGCCGCCCCAGCCGGCCGCTCTTCTTCAGCCGGCCCGGCACCCACAGCACCGCGCCCGCCGCCAGGATCACCGGGGCGCGGCCGGTCGGGGGCGTGGACGGGCCGGTGGTGGTGCTCGTGGGCATGCTGCCCGTGGGCGTGGTGCCCGGGCGCTCGCCCACCTCAGACCGTCCTCGGGACGGCGGGGTGCCCCCAGCCCTCCGCCGCGGACAGGTCCGGCCAGCCGTCCGGGCCGGGCTGGAGGTCGGGCCACCGGCGGCCGAAGGCGTACCGTGCCGACTCCACCTCCAGCCGCTGGTCGGCGTGCACCACGCCCAGCACGTACGCCGTCGCCGGGGTGATCCGCGGGGTGCGCGCCGCGGTGGCGGCGGTGACCGCGGCGTCCGCCGCCTCCTGCTGCCGGGCCAGCACCGCGTCCAGCTCGTCCAGCTCGGACGCCGGGCGGCCGCACACCTCCAGCGCGTACCGGGCGCGCTTGACCAGGATCCGCAGCCGCGACCAGGGCGCGTCGTCGGCCGCCAGCGCCGCATCCGCGTCCACTGCGCCGCGGGCCGCCGGCACCGCGCCCAGCCGGCGCAGCCCGTCCCCGCCGTACGGCGTCGCGGCCCGGTGCAGCGGCAGCTGCGCAGCGGTCGCGGACAGCGCCGCGAAGGCGGCGGCCGCCTGCGGCAGCAGCACCGCCGGCGCCCGGCCGCCCGCCGACTCCAGCAGCGGCGCCTCGCCGACGAGCAGCGTCATCCGGTCCGCCAGCGCGTGCAGCCGGGCCGAGCGGAGCTCCTGGAGCACCGTGGAGTGCGCCCGGGTCCTGGCCAGGGTGAGCTGGCGGTCCAGCAGCGCCCGCGCCTTGGGCGCGCCCGCGTGGCCGGCCAGCATGCCAGCCCCGTCCGGGTCGGTGCCGCTGAGCGAGTCCAGCGCGCCCAGCAACCGGGCCGAGCGGCGGACGTACCCGGGCTCCAGCGCCAACAGGTTCAGCAGCCAGCGCAGCTCGGTGCGCGACTCCTGAGCCCAGGCAGGCTCGAAGACCGCGCCGAAGGTGTGCAGCAGCCCACCGATCCGCCGGACGGCCCGCAGCAGGTCCGAGGTGCCCGCCGCCGGGACGACCGAGGCCGTCCCGGGTCTGGCGCCGACCTCCCCCACCGCCAGCGGCAGGGCGCGCAGGAAGGCGCCGGCCTGGGCGGTGAGGTGGCGGGAAAGGATGTCCCCGGCGGTCGCGGTGGAGGCCGCCTGGGCCGTCATCGGCGCATCGGTCATGGCGTGGTAGATCCCCGTTCCCCCGGGGCCGTCCCCCGGAGCTGGTGGCCGACCGCCGGAGTGGCTGCCCGTGAGAGTGTGGCAGGCGCGCCGCCCCGGCGGCTTCGCATCAGTGGACGCGTCAGCGCGAGGTGGCGGCCCGGCGGCGCTGGCGCGAGTCGATCAACAGATCTTGGACGTGCCGCAGCGGCCGGCCCTCGGCGTCCTGCGAGCGGCGGGTCCAGGCGCCGTCCGGCCCCAGGTGCCAGGACTGCGTCTCGTCCGACACCCCGAGGTCGATCAGCCCGGACAGCTCGGCGCGGTGGGCCGGATCGGTGATCCGCATCAGCGCCTCGATCCGGCGGTCCAGGTTGCGGTGCATCATGTCGGCGCTGCCGATCCAGACCTCCGGATCGCCGTTGTTGCCGAACACGAACACCCGGGAGTGCTCCAGGAAGCGGCCCAGGATGCTGCGGACCCGGATGTTCTCGCTCAGCCCCGGAACACCGGGACGGATCGCGCAGATCCCGCGCACCCAGACGTCCACCGGCACCCCGGCCTGCGAGGCCCGGTACAGCGCGTCGATCACGGCCTCGTCGACGATCGAGTTGACCTTGAGCTTCACGTAGGCCGGGCGGCCCGCCCGGTGGTGGGCGATCTCGTTGTGGATCCGCGAGACCAGCCCGTCGCGCAGTCCGCGCGGGGCGGTCAGCAGGCGGCGGTAGGACTCGCGGCGCGAGTAGCCGGAGAGCCGGTTGAAGAGGTCCGAGAGGTCAGCGCCGACCTGCGGGTCGGAGGTGAGCAGGCCCAGGTCCTCGTACAGCCGGGCCGTCTTCGGGTGGTAGTTGCCCGTGCCCACGTGCGAGTAGCGCCGCAGGGTGTCGCCCTCCTCGCGGACCACCAGCGACAGCTTGCAGTGCGTCTTCAGCCCGACCAGGCCGTAGACCACGTGGCAGCCGGCTTCCTCCAGCTTGCGGGCCCACTTGATGTTGGCCTGCTCGTCGAAGCGCGCCTTGATCTCGACCAGGACCAGCACCTGCTTGCCGGACTCGGCCGCGTCGATCAGCGCGTCCACGATCGGCGAGTCACCGGAGGTCCGGTACAGCGTCTGCTTGATCGCCAGGACGTCCGGGTCGGCGGCGGCCTGCTCCAGGAAGGCCTGCACCGAGGTGGAGAAGCTGTCGTACGGGTGGTGCAGCAGGACGTCGCGCTCGCGCATCGCCGCGAAGATGTCCGGCTGGGAGGCCGACTCGACGTCGGTCAGCCCGCGGGCCGTTCCCGCCACGAACTTGGGGTACTTGAGCTCCGGACGGTCCAGCTCGGCGATCCCGAACAGCCCGGTCAGGTCCAGCGGCCCGGGCAGCGGGAAGACCTCCGCCTCGGTGATGTTCAGCTCCCGCACCAGCAGGTCCAGGATGTAGGGGTCGATCGATTCCTCGACCTCCAGCCGGACCGGCGGGCCGAAGCGCCGCCGCATCAGCTCCTTCTCCAGGGCCTTGAGGATGTTCTCGGTGTCGTCCTCCTCCACCTCCAGGTCCTCGTTGCGGGTGACGCGGAAGGCGTGGTGGGCCAGCACCTCCATCCCCGGGAACAGCTCCTCCAGGTGCGCGCCCATGACGTCCTCCAGCGGGACGTACCGCTGGGGCGAGGCCTCCAGGAAACGGGCCAGCGACTGCGGCACCTTCACCCGGGCGAAGTGCTTGTGCCCGGAGACCGGGTTTCGCACCACGACGGCCAGGTTGAGCGAGAGTCCCGATATGTACGGGAAGGGGTGCGCCGGGTCGACCGCCAGCGGGGTCAGGACCGGGAAGATCTTCTGCCGGAACAGCGTGTGCAGCCGGGCCTGCTCCTTCTCCGCCAGCTCCGGCCAGCGGACCACCTCGATGCCCTCGGTGGCGAGGTCCGGCAGCACCTCCTGCTGGAAGGCGGCGGCGTGCCGGGCCATCAGCTCGCGCGAGCGGGTCCAGATCAGGTCCAGCACCTCGCGCGGCTGAAGACCCGATGAGCTGCGCTGGGCGACGCCGGTGGCGATCCGGCGCTTCAGGCCGGCCACCCGGACCATGAAGAACTCGTCCAGGTTGCTCGCGAAGATCGCCAGGAACTTGGCCCGCTCCAGCAGCGGTATCCCCGGGTCCTCGGCGAGCTCCAGGACGCGCTCGTTGAACGCGAGCCAACTGCGCTCGCGGTCCAGGAAGCGGCCCTGCGGCAAGGCTTCGAACTCCTGCTCGTCCGCGGTCGGCAGCTCCGGCGGGACCCCCAGCGCACTGGACATCCTGGCCGGCGGCGACAGCGGGGCAGAGACGGGGCGGGGGATGCTCATGGGCTCCAGCTCCTCCAGCAGCAGGACGGTGTCCGGACGCGTGTGGCTCTGCGGGCCGTCGCCCTCGCCCCGGACCGACCCCGGGAACAGCGCCCATCCGCCGGGCGCGGTCCGTACAGGACCGGCCGGCGTGTGGCGGTCGACTCTGCACGAGCGAGACACTACGGACTTCATCCTGTGATCTTCGCGGCAGCAATTGAATCCACGGTAAACACCGCATGGCCAGGAGGAAAGCTGAGTCGGTCGGAGCAAGGGGTGCTGCCGTCCCGTCCCTCGCCCGCGACCGCTCGGGGTTCCGTCGGGGGCCGTTTCAGAGCGCCCCGTTCGCGTGGTTGGCCTGATTGGTCTGGTTAGCTCGGTTGACCTAGTTGGTCTGGTTGCTCTGGTTGCTCCGGTACCGGGCGCGGTACATGAGGTCCACCTCGTGAATGGTGAATCCCAGTCGTTCATATACCCGCACAGCGGCCGGATTGTCGGCGTCGACGTAGAGGAGTACGGTGCCGAGCCCGCGCTCGCCCGGACCGGAGCCGGTCAGGTGGCGCAGGCCCGCGGCGGTCAGCGCGCGGCCGAGGCCGCTGCCCTGCTCGGCCGGGTCCACCCCGACCACGTACACCTCGCCGAGCTGCGGCTCGGTGGCGGTGGCCGGGTGCACCTTCGTCCAGTGGAATCCGACCACCTTGCCGCCGCGGGTGGCGAGGAAGAAGCCGGCCGGGTCGAACCAGGGCTCGGCGATCCGCTCGGCCAGGTCCTGCTCGGTCCAGGCCCCCTGCTCCGGGTGGTGCGCGAAGGCCAGCGCGTTCAGCCGAAGCCACTCGGCATCGTCCTCCCCCGGACGGAAGGTGCGGAGCTCGATCCCCTCGGGGACCACCACCTCCTCGGTCTGCGGACCGGTGCGACGCATCTGCCGCAGCTCGCGGACCAGCTCGGCGCCGTACGACTCGGCCAGGTGCCGGGCCGCCGGGTGGCCGCCGTGCACCCAGAAGTCCACCGCGTCCCGGCCCGCGCCGTGGGCCGCCGCCAGGATGGCGTCCACCAGCAGACGGCCCAGGCCCCGGCCGCGGGCGGCCGGGTCGACCACCAGCTCGGCGGTGGGGTTGGCGGTCGGGGCCTGCGGGACTTCGAGCTGGCCGTAGCCGAGGACGGCGTCGGAGTCGGTTGTGGAGTCGGTTGTGGAGTCGGTGGCAGGGCCGGACTCGGTCTCGACGAGGTGGATGACACCCGGGCGCGGTGTCTCCGCGGTCCGAAGCCGGAGCCGGCCCTGCTCGGACACGGCGGCCCGGCCGTCCACCGCCTGCGCCTCCGCCAGAACACGCAGAGCACCGTCGCGCTGCTCGGGCCGGAGCACATCGTTCGCAATGACCGCTGTCTGATCGTCCATGCACTGACGATACGTCACCGGAAATGCAAAGAACCCCTGATCCGAATGGATCAGGGGTTCTTCAGAAGAATTGTTCGGCGGCGTCCTACTCTCCCACAGGGTCCCCCCTGCAGTACCATCGGCGCTGTGAGGCTTAGCTTCCGGGTTCGGAATGTAACCGGGCGTTTCCCTCACGCTATGACCACCGAAACACTATGAAACTGTCGACCCGCCGGCAGGGCGGTCGTTGTTTCAGAACAACACAGTGGACGCGAGCAACTGAGGACAAGCCCTCGGCCTATTAGTACCGGTCAACTCCACCCCTCACAGGGCTTCCATATCCGGCCTATCAACCCAGTCGTCTACTGGGAGCCTTACCCTCTCAAGGAGGTGGGAGTGCTCATCTCGAAGCAGGCTTCCCGCTTAGATGCTTTCAGCGGTTATCCCTCCCGAACGTAGCCAACCAGCCATGCCCTTGGCAGGACAACTGGCACACCAGAGGTTCGTCCGTCCCGGTCCTCTCGTACTAGGGACAGCCCTTCTCAACACTCCTACGCGCACAGCGGATAGGGACCGAACTGTCTCACGACGTTCTAAACCCAGCTCGCGTACCGCTTTAATGGGCGAACAGCCCAACCCTTGGGACCTACTCCAGCCCCAGGATGCGACGAGCCGACATCGAGGTGCCAAACCATCCCGTCGATATGGACTCTTGGGGAAGATCAGCCTGTTATCCCCGGGGTACCTTTTATCCGTTGAGCGACGGCGCTTCCACAAGCCACCGCCGGATCACTAGTCCCTACTTTCGTACCTGCTCGACCCGTCAGTCTCACAGTCAAGCTCCCTTGTGCACTTACACTCAACACCTGATTGCCAACCAGGCTGAGGGAACCTTTGGGCGCCTCCGTTACCCTTTAGGAGGCAACCGCCCCAGTTAAACTACCCACCAGACACTGTCCCTGATCCGGATCACGGACCCAGGTTAGACATCCAGCACGACCAGAGTGGTATTTCAACGACGACTCCACAACAACTGGCGTTGCCGCTTCAAAGTCTCCCACCTATCCTACACAAGCCGAACCGAACACCAATATCAAGCTATAGTAAAGGTCCCGGGGTCTTTCCGTCCTGCTGCGCGAAACGAGCATCTTTACTCGTAATGCAATTTCACCGGGCCTATGGTTGAGACAGTCGAGAAGTCGTTACGCCATTCGTGCAGGTCGGAACTTACCCGACAAGGAATTTCGCTACCTTAGGATGGTTATAGTTACCACCGCCGTTTACTGGCGCTTAAGTTCTCAGCTTCGCCTGGACGAATCCAAGCTAACCGGTCCCCTTAACGTTCCAGCACCGGGCAGGCGTCAGTCCGTATACATCGCCTTACGGCTTCGCACGGACCTGTGTTTTTAGTAAACAGTCGCTTCTCGCTGGTCTCTGCGGCCACCCCCAGCTCAAGGCGCAAGGCCCGTCACCAGGAATGGCCCCCCTTCTCCCGAAGTTACGGGGGCATTTTGCCGAGTTCCTTAACCATAGTTCACCCGAACGCCTCGGTATTCTCTACCTGACCACCTGAGTCGGTTTGGGGTACGGGCCGCCATGAAACTCGCTAGAGGCTTTTCTCGACAGCATAGGATCATCCACTTCACCACAATCGGCTCGGCATCAGGTCTCAGCCTTAATGTGAGGCGGATTTGCCTACCTCACGGCCTACACCCTTACCCCGGGACAACCACCGCCCGGGCTGGACTACCTTCCTGCGTCACCCCATCGCTCACCTACTGCAGACTTGGATCGGCGGCTCCACCACGTCCCTTTGTCCGAAGACTCCGGGCCGGCTTCACGGCCTTAGCATCACCTGGTTCAGCGTTGGCGCTTCAAAGCGGGTACGGGAATATCAACCCGTTGTCCATCGACTACGCCTGTCGGCCTCGCCTTAGGTCCCGACTTACCCTGGGCAGATCAGCTTGACCCAGGAACCCTTGGTCAATCGGCGCAAGAGTTTCCCACTCTTGTATCGCTACTCATGCCTGCATTCTCACTCGTATACCGTCCACGACTGGTTTCCACCGCCGCTTCACCCGGCACACGACGCTCCCCTACCCATCACAGCAGGCGTTGGCCCTCAATGCTGCAATGACACGACTTCGGTGATGTGCTTGAGCCCCGCTACATTGTCGGCGCGGAATCACTTGACCAGTGAGCTATTACGCACTCTTTCAAGGGTGGCTGCTTCTAAGCCAACCTCCTGGTTGTCTCTGCGACTCCACATCCTTTCCCACTTAGCACACGCTTAGGGACCTTAGTCGGTGTTCTGGGCTGTTTCCCTCTCGACCATGGAGCTTATCCCCCACAGTCTCACTGCCACGCTCTCACTTACCGGCATTCGGAGTTTGGCTAAGGTCAGTAACCCGGTAAGGCCCATCGCCTATCCAGTGCTCTACCTCCGGCAAGAAACACGTGACGCTGCACCTAAATGCATTTCGGGGAGAACCAGCTATCACGGAGTTTGATTGGCCTTTCACCCCTAACCACAGGTCATCCCCCAGGTTTTCAACCCTGGTGGGTTCGGTCCTCCACACGGTCTTACCCGCGCTTCAACCTGCCCATGGCTAGATCACTCCGCTTCGGGTCTTGGGCATGCAACTCAGACGCCCTATTCGGACTCGCTTTCGCTACGGCTACCCCACACGGGTTAACCTCGCTACACACCGCAAACTCGCAGGCTCATTCTTCAAAAGGCACGCAGTCACGGCCGTGATCCGAAGACCACGACGACGCTCCCACGGCTTGTAGGCACACGGTTTCAGGTACTATTTCACTCCGCTCCCGCGGTACTTTTCACCATTCCCTCACGGTACTATCCGCTATCGGTCACCAGGGAATATTTAGGCTTAGCGGGTGGTCCCGCCAGATTCACACGGGATTTCTCGGGCCCCGTGCTACTTGGGAGATGAGCAAGCAAGCCGTACAGATTTCGTCTACGGGGGTCTTACCCTCTACGCCGGACCTTTCGCATGTCCTTCGACTACCCATACGGTTTCTGACTCGCCCAGCCGCCGGCAGACGACTGAAGCTCATTCCCACAACCCCGCAATGGCAACCCCTGCCGGGTCTCACACCAAAACGGTTTAGCCTCATCCAGTTTCGCTCGCCACTACTCCCGGAATCACGGTTGTTTTCTCTTCCTGCGGGTACTGAGATGTTTCACTTCCCCGCGTTCCCTCCACACTGCCTATGTGTTCAGCAGCGGGTGACAGCCCATGACGACTGCCGGGTTTCCCCATTCGGAAACCCCCGGATCAAAGCCTGGTTGACGGCTCCCCGGGGACTATCGTGGCCTCCCACGTCCTTCATCGGTTCCTGGTGCCAAGGCATCCACCGTGCGCCCTTAAAAACTTGGCCACAGATGCTCGCGTCCACTGTGCAGTTCTCAAACAACGACCAGTCACCCACCTGAACAAGCATGGGACCGGCAACCACTGAGACAACGGTTACCCGTTCCCTCAGGACCCAACAACGTGCCCGACACAGTCAATCCCAGAAGCGTTCCACGCCGAAGCAGTACTAGCAATCCGATCTCTTCCTGTGCCGAATAGTCAACGTTCCACCCATGAGCGAGCACTCCGGGACATTCGCCCGAAGCTGCTATGTGCTCCTTAGAAAGGAGGTGATCCAGCCGCACCTTCCGGTACGGCTACCTTGTTACGACTTCGTCCCAATCGCTGGTCCCACCTTCGACGGCTCCTCCCCTTACGGGTTAGGCCACCGGCTTCGGGTGTTACCGACTTTCGTGACGTGACGGGCGGTGTGTACAAGGCCCGGGAACGTATTCACCGCAGCATGCTGATCTGCGATTACTAGCAACTCCAACTTCATGGGGTCGAGTTGCAGACCCCAATCCGAACTGAGGCCGGCTTTTTGGGATTCGCTCCGCCTCACGGCATCGCAGCCCTTTGTACCGACCATTGTAGCACGTGTGCAGCCCAAGACATAAGGGGCATGATGATTTGACGTCGTCCCCACCTTCCTCCGAGTTGACCCCGGCAGTCTCCTGTGAGTCCCCATCACCCCGAAAGGCATGCTGGCAACACAGAACAAGGGTTGCGCTCGTTGCGGGACTTAACCCAACATCTCACGACACGAGCTGACGACAACCATGCACCACCTGTATACCGACCACAAGGGGGCGACTATCTCTAGCCGTTTCCGATATATGTCAAGCCTTGGTAAGGTTCTTCGCGTTGCGTCGAATTAAGCCACATGCTCCGCTGCTTGTGCGGGCCCCCGTCAATTCCTTTGAGTTTTAGCCTTGCGGCCGTACTCCCCAGGCGGGGAACTTAATGCGTTAGCTGCGGCACCGACGACGTGGAATGTCGCCAACACCTAGTTCCCAACGTTTACGGCGTGGACTACCAGGGTATCTAATCCTGTTCGCTCCCCACGCTTTCGCTCCTCAGCGTCAGTAATGGCCCAGAGATCCGCCTTCGCCACCGGTGTTCCTCCTGATATCTGCGCATTTCACCGCTACACCAGGAATTCCGATCTCCCCTACCACACTCTAGCCTGCCCGTATCGAATGCAGACCCGGGGTTAAGCCCCGGGCTTTCACATCCGACGCGACAGGCCGCCTACGAGCTCTTTACGCCCAATAATTCCGGACAACGCTCGCACCCTACGTATTACCGCGGCTGCTGGCACGTAGTTAGCCGGTGCTTCTTCTGCAGGTACCGTCACTTGCGCTTCTTCCCTGCTGAAAGAGGTTTACAACCCGAAGGCCGTCATCCCTCACGCGGCGTCGCTGCATCAGGCTTTCGCCCATTGTGCAATATTCCCCACTGCTGCCTCCCGTAGGAGTCTGGGCCGTGTCTCAGTCCCAGTGTGGCCGGTCGCCCTCTCAGGCCGGCTACCCGTCGTCGCCTTGGTAGGCCATTACCCCACCAACAAGCTGATAGGCCGCGGGCTCATCCTGCACCGCCGGAGCTTTCCACCAACCCCCATGCGGAGGAAGGTCATATCCGGTATTAGACCCCGTTTCCAGGGCTTGTCCCAGAGTGCAGGGCAGATTGCCCACGTGTTACTCACCCGTTCGCCACTGATCCACCCCGAAGGGCTTCACCGTTCGACTTGCATGTGTTAAGCACGCCGCCAGCGTTCGTCCTGAGCCAGGATCAAACTCTCCGTGAATGTCTACCCGTAATCGGGCGGCACTCGCGTTGAGCGGCACGGCAACCACCGGAATAGGGTGATCCCGCGCACTGCGTCCTCGCTAGTGTTATTTCAAAAGGAATCTCCAACCCCAGGAAACCTGAGGCCGGGGATGTCAACATATCTGGCGTTGACTTTTGGCACGCTGTTGAGTTCTCAAGGAACGGACGCTTCCTTCGGACCGCCTTCCAGCGGACCCTCCGGGCTTCGTTCTTTCGTGTTCCCAGCTTATCAGATGATTTCCGCTCCGTTTCCGGGGCTTCGTTCATCCAACTCGCCGGTGTCTTCCGGGGTTTGACGCCCCGTCCGACGTTTCAAACTCTAGCCGATCCCCGCTTCGAAAAGCGAATCCAGCCGCAACCCGATAAAACGAACACGCCGAATAGCGCCGAGCCGCTGAGCGTAAAAACGCATAAACGACCCAGCCCGAGCCGGGAAGTGGTGTTTCGAAGGATTGGCTGCCCCGGGACCGTCCGCGCCGATGCGTGTCCGGTGCTCCCTGCCAGGCAGCTCGAAGAACACTAGACCTCGGGGATGGCCGAGTCAAGCCCTGGGTCCGGGCTCTCCTCGGCCGGCAGGTGGAAGGCCAGGACGGCGACGTCGTCGTCGTGTTCCGAGGTCACCCCCATGGCCCGCAGCAGCCGGGCGCAGATCACCTCGGGGGCGCCGACGGCGCCGGTGAGGGTGCGGGCCAGGAGGTCGAGGCCCTGGTCGATGTCCTCGTCCCGGCGTTCGACCAGGCCGTCCGTATAGAGGACGCCGGTCGTGCCGGGGAGCAGGCGCAGGGTGTGGGAGACGTGCAGGCCGTCGCCGGTGCCGAGCGGGGGGCCGTTCTGCTCCTCGCTGCGCAGGATGGTTCCGTCGGGGCAGCGCAGCATCATCGGGAGGTGGCCGGCGGAGGCGTAGGAGAGGGTGCGGCGCTGCGGGTCCCAGACGGCGTAGGTGCAGGTGGCGATCTGGTTGGCGTCGATCTCCATGGCCAGGCCGTCGAGCAGGCGCATCACCTCGTGCGGGGGCAGGTCGAGGCGGGCGTAGGCGCGGACGGCGGTGCGCAGCTGGCCCATCACGGCGGCGGCCCGCAGACCGCGGCCCATGACGTCGCCGATCACCAGGGCCGTCCGCCCGCCGTCGATGGCGATGACGTCGTACCAGTCGCCGCCGACGGCGGCCTCGGCACCGCCGGGCTGGTAGGTCGCGGCGACCCGCAGGTCCGCCGGCTGGTCGAGCTTCTGCGGGAGCAGGCTGCGCTGGAGGGTGACGGCGGCTTCGCGCTGGCGGCGTTCGGCTTCGCGCAGGCGCGCGGCGGCGAGGACCTGGTCGGTCACCTCGGCGGCGAAGATCAGGACGCCGGAGGGCGGGCCTTCGGCGAGGGTGTCGGTGGTGTCGCCGGGACCGAGCGGGACGCAGGAGACGTTGTAGTAGCGGTTGCCGGTGAGGCCGAGGATGCACCGGGCCTTGACGCTGCGCGGGCGGCCGCCGCGAATGACCTGGTCCATCAGGGGCAGGACGCCCATGGTGCCGAGTTCCGGTAGGGCCTCGCCGGCGGGCAGGCCGGTGGGGCGTTCGCCGAAGAGGTCGCGGTAGGCGCGGTTGGCGTAGCCGAGCTGGTGGAGCGGGCCGTAGGTGACGGCGACCGGGGCCGGGATGCGGTTCAGGACCTCGCGCAGGTTCTGCGGTCTGTGCGGGTCGAGGAGTTCGGCGGCGGGGGTGGTGGGGCTGATCGGGTCGCGGGGGCTGGGGACGACGACACCGTCGGCGGAGGGCGCGCCCTCGTCGGTGCCGGTCCCGTTGGGTGGGGCGGCACGCCAGGGGGCTCCGGTGAGCCGGGCGCTCCAGCGCATGAGGTTCAAACGACGGCTGCTTCCTCGTTTTCCAGGCATATCATCACTTTTTGTGTACGCACCGGCACACGGGGTAATGACAAGGTCGGGCTGATCCTGTCAGGCGGAGGCCCGATTCCGGAAGTCGCGCGCCCGGCGTGGCCGCCCGAGAGCTCTCCGGCGCGCCTCGGCCGGGGTGGTCAGCGCGGAGCATCCGGCGTCACCGCGGAGCATCCGGCCGGTCGTCGGACGGACGGCCGGGCTTCGGGTCGAACCCGCCCTCGAAGGCCGAACGCGGGTGCTCCATCGCACCCAGCGAGACCGCCTCGCGCGAGAACACCCCGCCCAGCACCCAGTCCATCAGCACCCGCACCCGCCGCTCGGTGCTCGGCAGCCGCCGCAGGTGCCGCGCCCGGTGCAGCCACCAGGCCCGCCGACCGGTGAGCGTGCCGCCCCTCCGGGTGTGGGCGACGGCGCGGCGCGGGCCGAGCGAGGTCGAACAGGCGGCCGGGCCGGGCCGGTACGGGGCCAGGCCCGGCGCGTGCGGCCCGCCGTCCAGGGCGACCGCGATGTTGCGGGCGAGCAGTTCGGCCTGGGCGAAGGCGTGCTGGGCGTTGGGGGCGCAGGGGGCGCCGTCCGCGTTCGGGTCGGGTACGCCGGCGCAGTCGCCGGCCGCCCAGACGCCGGGCAGGGCGCGCCCGTCCGGCCCGACTGCCTGCAGGGTGGCCAGACAGCGGACCCGGCCGACGGTGTCCAGCGGCAGGTCGGTGTCGCGCAGCAACGGGGAGGGCCGGATGCCCGCCGTCCAGACCAGGGTGCGGGCGCCGAAGCGGCTGCCGTCGGACAGTGCGACGACCCGGTCGACGGCGGACTCCAGGGTGGTGCCCAGTCGGATGTCGACGCCGCGTTCGCGCAGCTCGCCGAGGGTGTGCCGAGCGAGTTCGGGCGACTCCTCGGCGAGGATCCGGTCGGTCGCCTCGACCAGCACCCAGCGCAGGTCCTCGGCGCGGACGTTGTGGTAGCCCCGTACGGCGGTGCGGGCCATGTCCTCCAGTTCCGCGAGTGCGCCGACGCCCGCGTAGCCGGCGCCGACGAAGACGAAGGTGAGCGCGGACTGGCGCAGCGCGGGGTCGCGGGTGGCGGAGGCGAGGTCGAGCTGTTCCAGGACGTGGTTGCGCAGGCTCACCGCCTCGCCGACGGTGGAGAAGCCGAGGCCGTGCTCGGCGAGGCCGGGCACCGGGGTCGTGCGGGAGACCGAGCCGGGGGCCACCACCAGGATGTCGTAGGGGAGTTCGACCGGTGCGGGCGGTTCGCCGGGGCCGGCGGCGTCGGCCAGGGCGCGGCGGGCGGCGTGCTCGATCGCGGTGATCCGGGCGGTGAGCACCCGGCAGTCCGGCAGGACCCGGCGCAGCGGGACGACCACGTGCCTGGGGTCGATCGAGCCGGCCGCGACCTCGGCGAGCAGAGGATGGTAGGTGAAGTAGGCCTGGGGCTCGACGACGGTGATCTCCACCTCGCCGCGCCGCAGCCGCTCCCGCAGGCCCCGCTGGAGGTGGAGCGCGGTGGCCGTCCCGGCGCAGCCGCCGCCGACGATCAGGATCCTGATGGTGCACCTCCTGCCGGTGTGACGTTTCGTCCCGGCCCCGCGGCCGGGGGTGTCCCCCATCACGCCCCCCTATGAAGGACCGGCGGGGGTGGTCTTGTCCACAGTCCGTATGGTGCGGGTTGCGACGCGAGTGACCGTCGTGGCCAGTTGTGCTTGCCAGGCGACTTTCTGACGCACTTTCGGCCGCGAAGAGCCGTGAACTATGGTCGGATTGTGTACTGGAGCGGCCGTCGCCATGACAATCGGCGGCGACGCACCGTGGAGCGGCCACTACGGCCAGTTCCAGCGTTGGCGTGAGAACCCGACTGGGCGGCAGTCATCCGGGGAAGGGTAGTTCCCGGACAGGGCCCCGGACGGTGCCGACGCGCCGAGCCGGACGTGGACCCGGCCCGGCGGCACGAACCGTGGTCACCGGAACCGGACGGGCGGCACGAGCGATGGGGCATCAGGTCATTTCTGACGGGCTGAGCTGCACCGGGGGGTGCAGGGGCGGGCGACGACAGGGTCCGGATTCGGACGCCTGCGGGGGAGAGTTGGGATGATGGAACAGGACCAGGTGTTGGGGCGGGCGGGTGCACCGCAGGCCGGACCGGGCATGGTGCCCGAGCAGCGCGGCCCGGTGGACCTGCCGACGCAGGCAGGAACCGTGCCGGTGGGACTGGCGCCGGTGGGCACGGCACAGGCGGGAATGGCACAAGCCGGCCTGGCGCAGGCCGGGGTGGCGCGGGCCGCCGTCCCGTACCGGACCGAGCCCGCGCCGGGCGCCGTGCCGGTGCCCGGGGCCCGGCTGCGGGTGGACGCCCGGCGGAACCTGGAGAGCGTGCTGCGGGCGGCCCGCGAGGTGTTCGGCGAATTCGGTTACGGCGCACCGATGGAGGAGGTCGCGCGCCGGGCCGGGGTCGGGGTGGGCACGGTCTACCGGCGCTTCCCGAGCAAGGAGGTGCTGGTCCAGCGGATCGCTGCCGAGGAGGTGGCCTGGCTGACCGCGCAGGCGCGGGAGTCGCTGTACGGCGGCGACGGCGCCTGGGAGGCGCTGGCCGGGTACCTGGCCCGGGCGGTGAGCAGCGGCGCCGGGCGGCTGCTGCCCCCGGAGGCGTTCCGGTACGCGGAGGAGCTGGGCCGGGTGCCCGAACAGCGGGCACCGCAACCGCCCGCCGCCGTCCGCTTCGACCTGCGCGGCGAGGAGGCCCGCTCCGGCGCGACGGCCGAGCCGTCGGCCGCCGACGCCGATCCGCGGCTGCTGCTGCAGCTGCTGGCCGCCCTGGTGGCGCGGGCCGGGGCGGCGGGCGAACTGCGGCCGGGCGTCACGGTGTCGGACGTGGTGCTGGTGCTGACGGCTTCGGTGCCGGTGCACGCCAGCCGTCCGTCGGTCTCGACGCCCGCGGCGAGCGGCTTCTCGCCGGTCTCCCCGCAGTCGGACGGTCAGCCGGCCGACGGGCCGTCGGACCGGCTGCTGCAGATCCTGCTGGACGGTCTGCGGGCGCGCTGACACCCCCGAGGGGTGCGGCCCGCCCGCCCGGCGGGCAACGGAGTTGGACGGATCACCGGCGCGCGAAACGGGCGCGCGCGCCGGGTGCGGGGCTCGCACGACCCTTCGCCGCACGCTGGGCGAACACATCCGCGACGACCCCTCGGAAGAGTGGGGAACGGCCGGTCCGGCTACCGCCCGTCCCTGCGCTATGCCATCCTTTGCCCGTGGTTGGAGCCAATGTCCCGATGCGCGCCCTTCGCGCGCCGTCGGCGCCGTTCGCCGGGGAACCGTGCGTCTACGCACTCCCGCGCGCCCTGCCACACTACGGGGGCTGTCGTGGAATCTGGGGTCCGTTGTGAGCGCCGAGGAACAGAACGACTACGGGTACGGCCTCGACTTCGGAGGCCTCTCCGGTAGTACCGCCGACGGGGCCGACCCGGCCCCCGGTGGTGTCGGCGGTGCCGGTGCTTCCGTCGGAGGCTCGGTCGGGGGTTCTCTCGGGGGCTCCGTCGGGCCGGCCCAAGTACCGGGTGCCGCACCGGGTTCGGCCGCCGGACACGTCCCCGACCAGGCCGGGATGCCCAGCCGCGAATCGCTCTCCGCCGCCGCCCCGCTGCCCCCGGGCCGGGTGCCCGGCCAGGCCCCGGCGGGCCGGGGCGGCGTCGCCCCCGAGGCGTTCGTCGGCGAGCCGTACACCGGCGACAGCCGGCACGCCCGCCCCACCGTGCCCGCCCCCGCCGACCCGGTGGACGGCGAGCGCCCCGCCTCCGACGCCGAGTTGACCGCCCGGGTGCGGGCCGGCGACGACACCGCGTACGAGGAGATCTACCGCCGGCACGCCGACTCGGTGCGCCGCTACGCGCGCACCTGCTGCCGGGACAGCTTCACCGCCGAGGACCTCGCCGGCGAGGTCTTCGCCCGCACCCTCCAGGCGCTCAGAGCGGGCAAGGGCCCCGAGTTCGCCGTCCGCGCGTACCTGCTGACCGCCGTGCGCAACGTCGCCGCCGCCTGGCACCGCAGCGAGCGGCGCGAACAACTCGTCGACGACTTCAGCGTGTTCGCCCAGACCTCGGCCGCCGTGGTCGACTTCGACCTCGCCGACCCGGGCGCCGACGCCTGGGCGATGGCGCTGGCCGACCAGCGGATGGTCATGCAGGCCTACGCCGAACTCCCCGAGGACGACCGGGTGGTGCTCTGGCACACCGAGGTCGAGCGGGAGTCGCCCAAGACCGTCGCGGTGATGCTCGGCAAGACCGCCAACGCCACCGCCGTCCAGGCCCACCGGGCCCGCGACCGGCTCGCCGCCGCGTTCCTGCAGGCTCACGTCTCCGGCAGCCAGGACAGCGCGTGCGAGGCGTACGCCAACCGGCTCGGGGCGTACGCGCGCGGCTCGCTGCGCAAGCGGGCCTCGGCCGAGGTCGGCCGCCACCTCAGGGAGTGCGACCGCTGCACGGCCGCCTGCCTGGAACTGACCGAGATCAACACCGGTCTGCGCGCGCTGCTGCCCGGCGGCGTGCTCGTCTGGATCGGGGTCGGCGGGTTCGGCGCAGCGGCGGCCGCCGTGGGCGGGGTCGCCGCGGTCGGCGGCGCGGCGGCGGGGACGGCGGCGGCGACCGCCGGGTCCTCGGGGGCTGCTGCCGGTGCGGCGGGCGGTACGGCTGCCGGTGCCTCCGGTGGGGGCGGGAGCGGGGCCGCTGCCGTGGCCGGCGAGGGCCTGGGCACCGCGGCCAAGGCCGGGATCGCCGCCGCCGTCGCGGTGGCCGCGGCCGCCGTCGCCGCGTACGCGCTCACCGGCTCGCCCGAGCCGCAGCCCCCGGTGGCCGCTCCCCCGGCCACCAGCGCACCGGCCGCCCCGGCGCCCCCGACTCCGGCCCCGGTCGTCCCCGCGCCCGCACCCACCCCGGCGCCGAACAGCGCCGTGCCCCTCCCGGCGCAGCCGGCACCGAGCCCCAGCAGCACGCCGGCTCCCAAGGCCGTGCAGCCCCCGGCCGCCACCCAGGCGCCGAGGACCACGGCCCCCGTGCCGAGCAGCCCGCCGGCCCCGAGGCCCGTCCCCGCGGTGCCCGCCATCCCCACCCCCACCGTGCCGCCGGTGCCCACGCCCGAGGTACCCGTCGTCCCGACACCCACCCTGCCGCCGGTGCCGACCCCGACCATCACCCCGCCCACGCCGCCCGCGCCCGCCGAGTTCTGGGGCGACTCGCTGCCCGTGGTCAAGCCCGGCCACCACCGGGTGCCGCCGCCCGGGCCGAGCATCCGGCAGAAGGGCAGCGACAACTTCTGGCAGCGCCCGGGCGGCTGGATCGGCGGCGACTACCACCCGCACGCCATCACCGTGCACGCCCCGGCGACCACCCTGATCGACCTCAACCGCAGCTGCACGTCCTTCGACGCGGTCGCCGGGGTGGACGACGCCACGCTCTCCCCGGGCGGGGTGGTCTTCACCGTCGAGGGCGGCGACGGCAGCCCCCTGTGGCGCTCCCGCGCGCTCGCCGCCGGCGACGACGCGGTGCCGGTGCACGTGCCGCTGGCCGGGCAGAAGTCGATCCGGCTGGTGGTCACCCCGGTGCACGGGATCTGGTCGGCGCTGAACGTCGCGGACTGGGCCGAGGCCCGCTTCAGGTGCGACTGAAACGGGCCTCGGGGTTAGGGCTCGGGGTAGCGGGGTCCGGGCGGTGCTGCGTCAGATCGCGCAGGAGCCGTCCGCGCAGGCCTCGCCGGCCGGGGCCACCTGGAGCGGGACCGGCCGGCGCTCGCCGATCTCGGCGGCGACCTGGTCCAACACCTTGCGGAAGGTCTCGGCCTCCTGGCCGCCCTGGACCGCCCACTTGCCCTCGAAGACGAAGGTCGGCACGGCGGTGATGCCCAGCTCGCGACCCTCGGCCAGCTGGGCGTGGACCTCGGCGGCGCCCTCGTCGCCCGCCAGGTAGGCGGCCACCCGCTCCCGGTCCAGGCCGACCGACACGGCGACGTCGGTCAGTTCGGCGCGGTCGCCGACGTCGACGCCGTCGGTGAAGTGGGCCTTGAGCAACGCCTCCTTCAGCCGGCCCTGCACGGCCGGGCCGTACTCGGCCTCGGCGAGGTGCAGCAGGCGGTGGCCCAGGAAGGTGTTGGCGTGCAGCGCCGCGTCGAAGTCGTAGGTGATGCCCTCGGCGCGGCCCAGCTCCGCCACGTGCGCGTCCATCGCCACGGACTGCGGGCCGTAGCGCTCGGCCAGCCAGGCGCGGTGCGGGCTCGCCGTCTCGGGGGCGTCCGGGACCAGCTGGTACGGGCGGTAGACGACCTCGACCTGCTCCCTGCCCGGGAAGTCCGCCAGGGCCTGCTCGAAGCGGCGCTTGCCGATGTAGCACCAAGGGCAGGCGATGTCGGACCAGATCTCGACCTTCATGCGGGGGACTCCAGGGGGGCGTCTTGTCAGATGTGTACGAGATGGGTGAACGATGAACCATCTCGGGACATTCCCGGCAGCCCCCTGAGCTGCCGGTTCAGCCCGCGGGCGGCGCCGGGACCACCAGCACCGGGCACGCCGCATGGTGCACTACCGCAGAACTCACCGAGCCCAGCAGCAGCCGGGAGAAGCCCCCGTTGCCCCGGGTGCCGACCACCAGCGTGTGCTGCCGGTTCGACGCCTCCAGCAGCACCTCGATCACGTTGCCCAGCACCACGTGCAGCGAGAGCTCGCCCGCGTACGGCGTGGGGCGCTGCCGCTGCACGGCCGTCACCGAACGGCGCAGCCCGTCCGCCGTGCTCTCGACCAGCGTCTCCACGCTCTCCTGCACCAGCTCCGCCATCCCCGGCGGATAGCCGGCCGGAGCCGGGTTCACCACGGCCAGCACGTACAAGGGCAGGCCGAACAGCTCCGCCTCCGTCATCGCCCGGTCCAGCGCCCACAGCGACCCGTCCGACCCGTCGCACGCCGCCAGCACCCCTGCGGGCCGCCCCGTCGGCGGCCGCCCGAGCACCGACAGCACCACGGGCACGTCCCGCCCCGCGCTCCCACCGGCCACCGCACACCCTCCTCGCCCCGGATCCACAACCCCGCCATCATGGCCCGCCCGGGGGACCCCGCCCCCGCAACCGCGCCGGGCGGCAGCCGGGCGGCCAGGGGGCCGAGACGGGAGGACACCGCCCCCGCAAGCCGAGACGGCGGGGGCGGGGCCGCTGGGGGTCAGGGGGTGAGGGCGGGGGGTTGGCGGTGGGGGAGGCCGGTCCAGCAGGCGCCGTGGCGGCGGGCGCGGAGGCGGCGGAGCCAGAGTTCGGTGGAGACGAGGTCGGCGAGGCCGGCGAGCGCGGACGGGGAGAGGGGGGTGGCGGGGTCGGCGGAGTGGGCGAGGCCGGCGCGGACGGCGGGGAGGTCGATGAGGCCGGCTTCGGCGAGGAGGGGGGCGTCGAAGAGTTCGGCGAGGCCGTCGGCGGCGAGGCGCAGGCCGGCGCGGGCGGGGGCGGTGCGGTCGGGGCGGGGGCCGCGGCCCCAGTCGGGGGGCAGGTCGGTGCGGCCGGCACCGGTGAGGACGGCGTGCAGGAGGGCGTGTCGGGCGCCGGGCTGGAGCCGGACGTCGTCGGGGAGCAGCCGGGCGGCGCGGACCACCTGGTTGTCGAGGAAGGGGGCGTGCAGGCGCTGGCCGGGCTGTTCGGCGGCGTGCACGAGCGTGCGGAAGGAGCGTGCCTGCCGGTAGAGGGCGTGCCGGGCCCGGTGCGCGCCGGGGTGTTCCTCGGGCGCCGGTCTGCGCGCCGCCAGACGCAGCCGCAGGGCCACCGAGGAGAGCGCCTCGTCGGAGAGCCAGCGGGCGGCCGGGCCGGGCACGCACCAGGCGAGGTCGGCGGCCGAGCGGTCCCCCGCCGTGCCGCCGCCGTCCGGGACGTGGCGGGCGGTCAGCTTGGCGGCGGCCTCGTCCAGCGCCTCGGCGTAGCGGACCCGGGAGAGCCGGTGGGCGGCCCGGACGACGGTGAGCGGGGTGCGCAGTGCGCCGGTCAGGACGCCCGCCACGGCCCGGTCGACGCCGGCCAACGCAGCGACGGGGGGCAGGAGTTCGCGCGGACGGCCGGCCCGGATGAGGTCGGCGAGCCGGGCCGGGTGGCCGTCGAGGACCTGGCGGGCGCCGTAGCCGGTGAGGTGGTCGCTGCCGCCGGCGCCGAAGCGGGCCTCGGCGCGGGCCGCGGCGACGAGTTCGGGCCCGGGTTCGTCGGTGAGCCGGCCGGACTGCGGGTCGGCGCCCGGTCCGGCGTACGGGAGGGTGGCGGGGGCGGGGTCGAGCACGGTGTGCCGCAGTCGCGGGGTGTCGGGGGCGAGCACGAGGGTGGCCGGCGATTCGGTCTCGCCGAGCGTGACGGCGGCCAACTGTTCGGGGGCGGCGGGCTCCTGGGCGGCGGCCCGGGCCCAGGAGCCCCGCACTGCGCCGCTCCTGGCTGCGGCGGCCGCCCGGGCCGGGGCGGGCCCGGAGGGCACCGCGGGCAGCGGGACGGCGGCGGCGAGCAGGGCGACGGTGGCGGAGGCTGTGCCGTACGAGAGGTCGACGCCGAGCCGGGCCCGTACGGCTGAAACGGCTGAAACGGCCGGGGCGGTGGTGCGGACCCGGGAGCGGACGGATTCCAGCAGGGCGCGGGTGAGTTCGCGCACGGCGGGCGCCTCGTCCCGGGGCTGCTCGGTGCCGGCCGGTTCGTCGTAGCCGGACAGGTACGGGCGGCCGCTGCGGATGCCGAGCACGTGGCCTGGCGGCACCTGCTGGACGCCCAGGTACGGGGTGCCGGTGCCGAGCGCCTCGGGGGCCTCGGGGCAGGCGAGGCGGGCGGCGAGGTGGCCGGTGTCCAGCGGGGCGCCGACCAGGTCGGCCAGCGGGAGGGCGGCGGTGGCGTACGCGGTGCCGTCGCCCCAGGGGGTGTGGAAGACGGGCTGGGCACCGGCGAGGTCGGTGAGCAGCAGGGTGGAGCGGGTGCCGGTGCGCAGCACCACGGTGTAGCTGCCGGGCCAGGCGGTGAGGTGGCGGACGGCGCCGCCGCGGGCGGCGGCGAGGCCGGCGGCGAGTTCGGCGTCGGTGGCGCCGCAGTGGCCGAGGACGGCGAGCCGGGTGGTGGCGGGGGTGTCCTCGATCGGATCGGGGGCGGTGGGGCCGGTGGTGACCACGGCGGGGGCGCCGGGGCGGAGGGTGGCCAGGCGGATCTCCTCGGGGCGCCAGTCGCCCACGGCCCAGAGCGGGTTTGGGCCGGTCCACAGGGGACGCGCGGCGATCGGTGCCACCGTGCCCGGGGGTCCGTACGCCCCGTGCGTCCCGTGCGCCGGGGTGCCCGGTCGGGGCGCTCCCGTGCACCAGCCCGTCAGCCACCGCATCGCGCCTCCACCGTACGAGGACCTGCACCCGCGCGGCGCGTCCGCCGCCGGGCGGGCGGTCGGGTGGGGTGTGTCGTGGTGGCCCGTGCGCGCGTCCCGGCGTGCCCCCGTGGATCGGCGCGCCGTCAGGGGACATCGTGCCACCGCCGGGCGTCGACGTGGCCGGTGTTGCGGGATCCGCTTGCAGGAGCGGCCGGTTGGCGGGGGGCGCGGTCAACGCGGCGGCGGTGCCCGGTGGAGTCGGGCGGGCCGGGCCTCCCCCTCCGTGGCCCGGACCGCCCTCGGGCCGCCTTTGGCATGGGCATCGCGAGATGGCCGAAAGGTGTCGCCCGGCCCGGGAGGGCATCCGCATGCCCTCCCGGACTTCGCCGCCGCCCGCGGGGATTGAGGCGGCGGCATCCCCCGGCCCGCCGGGTCCTCGACGGCGGGCCGACCCACGACCACCAGCGAATCGCCGACCAGCCGGTCGGGCCAGGGGGCACGGCCGGGCGCACGTGAACACGGGACCGGAGCACGACGCTCCGGCGCGCGGCGGGATCGGCCGGATCCGAGCGGTCCGGACCAACTGCCGTACGGCGCCGCCGAGTGCGCGATCCCGCCATCCGGAATGCGACCTCTTAACCGTCGGAACGCGTCCGACTACTCTAGGTGCAGCAGCTACGGCCCGGTGCCGCCCGGGCCCCGCGCACAAGGCCGCAGGAGGTGCAGCCGCCACCATGACCGTCAGCCCACGAGGACCGAACGAACGGCTCGGCACGCTCCTGACCCTCGCCCAGATCAGCAACGCCGGACTCGCCCGCAGGGTCAACGACCTCGGTGCGCAACGCGGGTTGACGCTGCGGTACGACAAGACCTCGGTGGCCCGCTGGGTCAGCAAGGGCATGGTCCCGCAGGGGCCCGTCCCGCACCTGATCGCCACCGCGATCGGCGGCAAGCTCGGCCGGCCCGTCCCGCTGGAGGAGATCGGCCTGGGCGACACCGACCCGGCGCCCGAACTCGGCCTGGCCTTCCCGCGCGACGTCTCCGAGGCCGTCCGCTCCGCCACCGACCTGTGGCGGGTCGACCTCGACCTGCGCCGGGGGCCCGGCGGCGGCCGGTGGAGCGACAGCCTGGCCGGCACCTTCTCGGTCTCCGCCTACGCGACGCCCGTCTCCCGCTGGCTGATCACCCCGGCGGACGGGTCGGTGGCCCGCGAGGTGCCGCGCTCCCCCAGCGACACCTCCTCCTACCGGGTCGGCCACTCGGACGCCGCCAAGCTCCGCGAGGCCGCCCAGGAGGCCCGCCGCTGGGACTCCAAGTACGGCGGCGGGGACTGGCGTTCCTCGATGGTGCCGGAGTGCCTGCGGGTGGAGGCGGCACCGCTTCTGCTGGCCTCGTACAGCGACGCGGTCGGCCGGGCGCTGTTCGGCGCGACCGCCGAACTGACCCGGCTGGCCGGGTGGATGGCCTTCGACACCGGGCAGCACGAGGCCGCGCAGCGGTACTACATCCAGGCCCTGCGGCTGGCCCGGGCCGCCGCCGACGTGCCGCTCGGCGGCTACGTGCTGGCCTCGATGAGCCTGCAGGCCGGCTACCGGGGCTTCGCCGAGGAGGCGGTCGACCTCGCGCAGGCCGCCCTGGAGCGCAACCGGAGCCTGGCCACCGCCCGCACCATGAGCTTCTTCCACCTGGTGGAGGCGCGGGCCCAGGCCAAGGCCCGCAACGCGGCGGCGTGCGCGACGGCGCTCGGTGCGGCGGAGAGCGCGCTCGAACGAGCACGCGCCGGGGATCCCGATCCGGCGTGGATCGACTTCTACGCCTACGACCGGCTCGCCGCCGACGCCGCCGAGTGCTTCCGCGACCTCGGAGTGCCCTCCAAGGTCCGGCAGTTCACCCGCGAGGCGCTGGCCACGCCCACCGAGGGCTTCGTCCGCTCGCACGGCCTGCGGCTGGTGGTCTCCGCGATGGCCGAGGCGGAGGCGGGCAATCTGGACGCCGCGGTCGCCGCCGGCGAACGCGCCGTCGAGGTGGCCGGCCGGATCTCCTCGCAGCGCAGCCGGGAGTACGTGGTGGAGATGCTGCGGCGCCTGGAGCCGTTCCAAGGAGAACGGCGGGTACGGGAGTTGGCCGAGCGGGCGCGGGCGGTGATCGTTGCTCCGGCGTGAACGGCGTGAACGGCGTGAACGGCGGGGCCCGACGTGAACACCGGACGGTAAATGAGGTGCGCCCGCCGGCGGGAGCTGGCTATGTTCTCTCCCGTCCGGGTGCGCAGGCAGAGGTTACTTCCACTCTCAATGGGCAGGTCGCGGGTTCGAATCCCGTCACCGGCTTCGTGCCGGTGTAGCTCAGTGGCCAGAGCAGCTTCGTCACCTCGGCCGTCCTCGAACTCCGGACACCCATACGTGAATAGTTTTTCCGCACCTCCCGGTGCGACGGCAGCGGTTACTTCGGTCGAGTGCCCCCGGTGGGGCGCGGTGAAGCTGAGCTCCAACGACCGCGGCCGGCTTCGATCTCGGGAGGCATCGCGCTTCGGAGTGCCCGGTGCGCAGGCGGGGGTTACTTCGGATCTTGCGGTTCCGGGTTCGAATCCCGGGCGTGCCGTGCGCGAGCGCGGCCGGTAGCTCAATCCGGTAGAGCACAAGGCATATACCTCCGCCGACGTCGGCCGTTCGACGACGGCCGGCTCGATCTCGGGCACCCCTCACCGCGGCATGCCTCCCTCCCGGTGACCAACAGGCACTGACACCAACAGGCCGAGGGGGGCTGTCGCATGTCCAGGTTCAACGTCCGCAGGGCCAAGCCGAGTCCGAGTTCGCCGGTGGCGACGACCGGGCAGCGCACCCGCAACCACAACGGCGGCACCGGCTTCGTCCGCGACCGCAAGTCGGAGCTTTTCCTGCTCGCGGTCGCCAACATGGTCGGCAAGGACACCTTCCACGAGCGCGGCGGCGACCGCGACGACCGCTACACCGCGCTGGTGCGCGAACTCGCCGTCGCCGACCCGGAGTGGACCCTCGGGCTGCTGCGCTGGCTGCGCTACGGCGCCCAGATGCGCACCGCCGCGCTGGTCGGTGCCGCCGAGTTCACCCGCGCCCGGCTCGACGCGGGCGCCCACGGGTACTCCCGGCAGGCCGTCGCAGCGGTGCTGCGGCGCGCCGACGAGCCCGGCGAACTGCTCGGGTACTGGACCTCGCGCTACGGCCGGGCGCTGCCCAAGCCGCTCAAGCGCGGCATCGCGGACGCCCTCCGCCGCCTCTACGACGCCCGCTCGCTGCTCAAGTACGACACCGCGGGTAAGGGCTACCGCTTCGGCGACGTCATCGAGCTGACCCACCCCTCGCCGGACCCGGACAAGCCGTGGCAGGGCCCGCTGTTCGCGTACGCGCTGGACCGCAGGCACCGGCCCGAGGAGGCCGTCCCGCCCGCCGGCGACCGGCTGCTGACCGCCAACCGCGAACTGCTCGCGCTGCCCGTCGAGGAGCGCCGCGCGGCGGTGACCGCCGAGGACGGCGCCGAGCGGCTGGCCGCCGCCGGGCTGACCTGGGAGGCACTGGCCGGCTGGCTGCAGGGGCCGCTGGACGCGGCCGCCTGGGAGGCGGTCATCCCGTCGATGGGGCCGATGGCGCTGGTGCGGAACCTGCGCAACTTCGACAAGGCCGGGGTGTCGGACGAGGTCGCGGCCGAGGTGGCCCGGCGGATCTCCGACAAGGGCGAGGTACGGCGCTCGCGCCAGTTCCCGTTCCGCTACCTGTCCGCGTACCGGCACGCGCCCTCGCTGCGCTGGGGGCACGCGCTGGAGACGGCGCTCGGCCACTCGCTGGCCAACGTGCCGGAGCTGCCGGGGCGGACGCTGGTCCTGGTGGACCGCTCGGGCTCGATGTTCGACCGGCCCGGCGGCCCGACCGAGCTCAACCGGGCCGACTCGGCGGCGATCTTCGGCACCGCGCTGAAGGTCCGCGCCGCCGAGGCGGACCTGGTCGAGTTCGGCACCACCAGCCGGGTGGTCGAGGTCGGCCGGGGCGAGGCGGTGCTGCGGGTGCTGGGACGCTTCTCCAGCCTGGGCGGCACCAACACCGCCGACGCGGTCCGCACCCACTACCGCGGCCACGACCGGGTCGTCATCGTCACCGACGAGCAGACCGGCCCGAGCCACTGGGGCGGCGACCCGCTCGCGGCCGTCCCCGCCCACGTGCCGGTCTACACCTGGAACCTGGCCGGCTACGCCCCCGGCCACGGCCCCAGCGGCGTCGCCCACCGCCACACCTTCGGCGGCCTGAGCGACGCGGCCTTCCGCCTGATCCCGCTCCTCGAAGCCGGGGCGGACACCGGCTGGCCCTGGGAGGAGCAGGACGTGGTCTGACACGCCCTGAGGCGCCGTGCTGTCGCCGTTCGCGGGTCCGGGGGCTCGCGAACGGCGGCCGTCGGCGTCGGCGTGCCCAGGCCGGGCCGGGTTCGCGGGCCGGAGCCTCACGGGGCCGACCGGCCCGCGAACCCGGCCCGGCCGGCCGTTGCGCGGTCTCGACCCGTGCGGGGCACCGTGGCAGCATCGGCGGCGGGACGGCCGGGCGACGCGAGGAGCGGACGGTGGCGGACGAGGTCGACGTGCTGGTGGTGGGCGGCGGAATCGTCGGCCTGGCCACGGCGTACGCACTGACCCGGGAGCGGCCGGGGCTGCGGCTGGCGCTGCTGGAGAAGGAGCCCGGCTTCGCGGCGCACCAGACCGGGCGCAACAGCGGGGTGATCCACAGCGGCGTCTACTACCGCCCCGGCTCGTACAAGGCCCGGTTCGCCGTCGCGGGCGCCGCCGAGCTGGTGGCGTTCTGCCGCGAGCACGGCGTCCCGCACGAGGTGACCGGCAAGCTGATCGTGGCCACCGACGCCGCCGAGCTGCCCCGGCTGGCGGCGCTGGCCGAGCGCGGGCGGGCGAACGGCATCCCGGTCACCGAGCTGGACCGGGCCGGGATCGCCCGCCACGAGCCGGAGGTGACCGGCCTGGCCGGGCTGCACGTCGGCACCACCGGCATCTGCGACTTCCCGGCCGTCGCCACCGTCTACGCCCGGCTGGCCCGGGAGGCCGGGGCCGAGCTGCGGCCGGGCACCGAGGTACGGGCGGTGGCCCGGCGCCGGGACGGCGTGACGGTGGGCACCACCGGCGGCGAACTGCGCTGCCGGGTGCTGGTGAACTGCGCCGGACTGCACAGCGACCGGATCGCCCGGCTGGCCGGGGACGACACCGGCGTGCGCATCGTGCCGTTCCGCGGCGAGTACTACGAACTGACCGAGCAGCGCCGGGGCCTGGTGCACGGCCTGGTCTACCCGGTGCCCGACCCGGCCTTCCCCTTCCTCGGCGTGCACCTCACCCGGGGCATCCACGGGGACGTCCACGTCGGCCCGAACGCGGTGCCCGCGCTGGCCCGCGAGGGGTACGACCGGCGCACCGTCCGCCCGCGCGACCTGGCCGACACCCTGGCCTTCCCCGGTGCCTGGCGGATCGCCCGCCGGCACTGGCGGTACGAGCTGGGCGAGTTGCACCGCTCGCTGTCCAAGCGGGCGTTCACCGCGGCCGTACGGCGGCTGCTGCCCGCCGTCCGCGCCGAGGACCTGGTGCCGGCCGCCGCCGGGGTACGGGCCCAGGCGGTGGCCCGGGACGGCTCGCTGCTGGACGACTTCGCCTTCGCCGGCTTCGATCCGGACGACCCGCGCTCCCCGCGCCGGGCGGTGCACGTGCTGAACGCCCCCTCCCCCGCCGCGACGGCCTCGCTGCCGATCGGCCGGGAGGTCGCCCGCCGGGCCCTGGCGGCGCTGGAGGCGGGCGGCTGAGCCGCGCCACGCACCCCGGAGCACCCCTGTGCACCCCGGATGAGCCGCGTCACACACCCCGACGGGCGCCCCGGGCGGCCCCGTAGACTCGGGTGATTGTGACTGCCACCGCCCCGATCCCCCAGTCCTCGCCGTCCGCCCGGCTGTCCGCCGCGCCGGCCGCCTACCCCGCGCCGATGTACCCGCACAAGGCCACCGAGGCCCAGCACCGCGAGCGTCGCATCCGCAGCTTCCAGCCGCGCCGGGGCCGGATGACCAACGCCCAGGCGAGCGCCCTGGACCGCAGCTGGGAGACGTACGGCATACCGATCGACGGCAGTCCGCTGGACCTGCCGGAGCTGTTCGGCGGGCTGCCGGTGACGCTGGAGATCGGCTTCGGCATGGGCGAGACCACCGCCGCGATGGCCGCCGCCGACCCGACCATGGGCATCCTCGCCGCCGACGTCCACACCCCCGGCCACGGCAACCTGCTCGGCCTGCTGGAGCGCGACGGCTCCACGAACGTCCGTACGGCCGCCGGGGACGCGGTGATCCTGCTGCGCGACATGCTCCGGGACGCCTCGCTGGCCGGACTGCGGGTCTACTTCGCCGACCCGTGGCCCAAGCCCAAGCACCACAAGCGCCGGCTGGTCCAGCCGTCCTTCCTCGACCTGGTGCTGCCCCGGCTCGCCCCCGGCGCGCTGGTGCACTGCGCCACCGACTGGGAGCCGTACGCGGAGCAGATGCTCGCCGTGCTGTCCGCCTCGCCGGAGCTGGAGAACCTGCACCCCGAGGGTGACGGGACGGGCTGGCTGGAGCCCGCGGACCACCCGGACGGCAGCATCCCCGGCTACGCGCCGCGACCGGACTGGCGGCCGGTCACCAAGTTCGAACGCGCCGGGATCGCCAAGGGCCACGTGGTCCACGACCTGCTGTTCCGCCGCCGCTGACCGACCGTCAGCCCTTCGAACGGGCGGGGGCGCGCTGACCGCACGGGCGGGGCCGGGACGGACGATTCGTCCCGAGTCCTCCCGGCGGGCGGCCGCCGTGGCCTACCCTGTGCCGCATGGGCAGCCCGTCCGGCGGCGGGCCCCGGCCGACCGTTCGGGGGACCGTTCAGGCCGCCGCCGACGCACCGGAGACGGCCCCGCGCACGGGTGACACCCGGACCATCCCGGGGCCCCGGAGGCGCCGGGCCCACCGGCTGCTGTCCCGGCCGGGCCGCAGTACGCCGCCGGGCGCCGGGACGGCCGCGGCCTCCGCACCCTCGGCGCCGCCCGTATCCGCGCCGCTCCCACCCGCGCCGGCGCCCGTACCCGTGCCGCCTTCGGGCCGCAGCCGCTCGGTGGCGCTCTCCTCGGTCACCGCGACCGCCGTCCTGACCCTGATCGGCTGTGGGGTGCTGATCCTGCACCTCATCCAGCGGCAGACCGGCACGGTCGGCCTGCTGGTCGGCTTGGGCCTGGCCATGGTGCCGCTCCCGTTCGTACTCGGCGGCCTGGCCTGGCTCAACCTCAGCGCCCGGGTGCCGCTGCGCCACACCCTGTTCTGCCTCGGCTGGGGCGCCTGCGCCGCGACCACCGTCGCCATCCTGGCCAACAACTGGACGGCCGGCTACCTGATCAGGCACCAGGGCCAGCTCGGCCGGCTGCTCGGCGCCGGCCTCGCCACCCCGGTGATCGAGGAGAGCGCCAAGGCCACCGCCCTGCTGGTGCTGCTGCTGCCGCTCGGCCAACGGCTGCGCTGCCACGGCCGCCGCACCGGGCGCCCCTGCGCGCCGCTGCTGCGCCGGTCGCCCGCGCCCCGGCGCCCTCGCCCCTACCAGCGCCGCCCCGCCGGACCGCACGCCCGGGGGCGGCTGCGGCTGCGCCCGTACCTGCGGCCGCTGCCCTACCTCTGCCCGGCCCCGCCGACCGGCGGCGGGCCGCACCGCCGCTCCCGGCCGCGCACCCTGGCCGCCGGAGTCGTCCTCGGCGGGATGGCCGCCTGCGGCTTCGCCTTCGTCGAGAACGCCCTCTACCTGGGCCGGGCCTTCACCAGCGACCAGCGGCAGCGGCTGGACAGCATCGGCCTCGGCGACCCGCCCAGCCTGCGCGACTTCGACAGCACCGTGCAGACCTTCGTGCTGCGCGCCCTGCTCTCCCCCTTCGCCCACCCGCTGTTCACCGCGCTCACCGGGATCGGCCTGGCCGTCACCCTCACCACCGGGCGGCGCTGGCTC
Source organism: Streptomyces sp. 1331.2 (assembly GCF_900199205.1). Lineage (NCBI taxonomy): Bacteria > Bacillati > Actinomycetota > Actinomycetes > Kitasatosporales > Streptomycetaceae > Streptomyces > Streptomyces sp. 1331.2. The sequence continues at coordinate 3,356,908 of NZ_OBMJ01000001.1, forward strand.
GCCCGGCTGGCCGCCCCGACCGGGCTGCTGCTCGCGATGGTGCTGCACGGCACCTGGAACGCCGCCGCGGACCTCGGTACGCACGGCTTCCTGGTGGTGTACGGGGTGCTGATGGTGCCCTGCTTCGCCGCGCTGGTCTGCTTCGCGGCCTGGGCGAGGGCCCGCTCGGCCCGGCACGCGGCCCGGGGCCGGGGGTGCTGAGGGGGCTGCTGCGGGGGCCACCGGGAGGCTGCTGCGGGGGCTGCTGCAGAACCGATTTCCCATCTCGGTGACTTCCACGTATTGTTGTGTTCACCGACGCGGGGTGGAGCAGCTCGGTAGCTCGCTGGGCTCATAACCCAGAGGTCGCAGGTTCAAATCCTGTCCCCGCTACTCAGTAGCAACGAAAGGCCCGGAGGATCCGTCCTCCGGGCCTTTCGCGTTTTCCGGGTACGGGGAAACAACACGGTCCTGCCACGAAGCTGTAACAGCGACCGAATCCAAGATCCGCTGTCAGGCGCCTGAACCATACTGAGGAAAAATTCATCTCATTGGGGGGAGGCTCGGGCCGCCCCCGGACAGGAAGCACCACATGCTGTCGAAGCGCCTGGTCAGCACCGCCGCGATCTGCCTCGTCCTGGCAGCCGGCACCGCCGCTTGCGGCGACAACAAGGGCGGCGGCACGAGCGACGCGAAGACCGACGGCGGCAAGGCGGCCGCCCCGCAGAAGCTCGACACCGACAAGCTCAGCGCCCAGGACATCGAGAAGCAGGCCAAGGACGCCCTGGCGAGCGCCACCTCGCTCAAGATGTCCGGCACCATCGCCAGCGACGACGGCAAGATGCAGATGAACCTGACGCTGGACAACAAGAGCCAGTGCACCGGCACCATGACGATGCCGGGCATGGGCAGCTTCGAGATCATCAGCGACGGCAAGACCTCGTACGTCAAGCCGGACAAGGAGTTCTGGACCAACATGGGCGGCCCGAACGGTGCCAAGGCCGCCGAGCTGTTCAAGGGCCGCTACCTGACCGGCTTCGAGAGCGACCCGTCGATGAGCTCGCTCACCAGCGTCTGCAACCTCGCCGACTTCAGCAAGAAGATCACCGAGGACGACAACAAGAGCAGCAAGGTCGAGAAGGGCACCGCCGGCAACGTCAACGGCGTGAAGACCTTCAGCCTCAAGGCCACCGACGACAAGGGCGAGGTGTCGACCATCAGCGTCGCCACCGAGGGCAAGCCGTACCCGGTCCGGATCGAGCACACCGGCGCCAAGGACGGCAACGGCCAGATCGACTTCAGCGACTTCGACAAGCCGCTGACCATCCAGGCCCCGTCGGCCGACAACACGATCGACTTCACCAAGTTCAAGGACCAGATCAAGACCGCCTGAACGGCGGCGCCGGCCGCCGACGGAGGCCGCGAATAAATCCGTTGCCCTCCCCGCGGTGGGCTGCCTACAGTGGCGGCACACTGAAAGGAGGTGATCCTGAATTGAGTTCCATCAGGATGCGTGAGGTGGCTGCTCGCTAGAGCCGCCCCTGCCTGCGCAGGGTGAGGCCCCTGGCCTCCGGCAGGCGAAATCCATAGCAGTCACCCGGCCCGCAGGCTCACCGGTACATCCCCGGTGCCTCGGCGCCTGGCCAGTGCACGGGCCGGCGCGGAGGAGCAGCCTGCGGGCCGTCTGCGTTTTTCCCCGTGAGGTGGGGCCTCCCCCGTGAGGTGGGGCCTCCCCCGTGAGGTGCGGCCTCCCCGTCTCTGCCCGGAACCGGGCTCCCCGTGTCGTAGCCGGGGCGGGCCCGGGGCGTTTCCGTGGTGAGGGCCCGGCGCTAGAGTCGGCGCGGGTTTCCGGAGCGGAGCGGCGCGGGCACAGGGGGTAGGCGATGGCGAAGGTGCGACGGCCGGGCAGCGGGCCGACGGTGCGGACGGCGCAGTGGGGCGCCGCCGGGGTGGCGGCCGGGACGGGGCTGGTCGGGCTGCTGCTGTTCGCGCTCGGCCGGGACCAGGCCTGGCAGGCGCTGGGCGGCGGACTGGTGATCGCCGGGGCCTCGACAGTGCTCGGTGGCGGGCTGGGCTTCCTGTTCGGGGTGCCGCGGGTGCGCGGCGGCTCGGGCGAACCGCAGGGCTCGTACGCGCCGAACACCAATCTGGAGCAGGTCTCGGACTGGCTGACCAAGGTGCTGCTGGGCGTCGGGCTGACCCAGATCGGCTCGCTCGGCGAGCGGCTGCACGAGCTCGGGGCGGCGCTGGCGCCCGTGCTCGGCGGGGGCGAGGCCGCGGTGCCGTTCGCGGCGGCGCTGGTGCTGTACTTCCTGGTCTTCGGGTTCCTGGCGGGCTGGCTGGTGACCAGGCTCGCGCTGCCGCGGGTGCTCAACGACGCCGACCAGGCGCTGGACCTCTTCCTCGCCGGGCAGGACCGCGACCGGCACGGGGACCGGGTGGGCGCGGACGACCTGCGGGTCCGCGCCATGCAGCAGCTCGGGATACTGGGCGGCAGCGCGGACCACCCCGCCGAACTGGCCGCGCAGCTGCCGCCGTCCTCGGGTGCGCCGTCCGGGCCGGAGGGGGTGGTGGCCGAGGTCCGCTCGACCGCGAAGCGCTCGGCGCTGACCGCCGACCAGGTGCGGGCCCTGTTCGCGGACGGCTCGGAGGGGCGGCGGATCCAGGCGCTCGCCCTGATGCAGGGCGATCCGGCGCTGGCGGACCTGGAGAGCGTGCTGGACGCGATCCTGCACCCGCGCTCGGGCTTCGAGCAGTACCACGCCCTGTTGGCCGCCCGAGGGCTGCTCTCCCGGCTGCCGGCCGCCGAGGCGCAGCGGCTGCGGGACGCGGTGGCGGCGCAGTTGGTCGACCCGCAGGGCATTCCGTACGGGTCGGACCGCAGCTGGCTGGCGGAGAAGATCCTGTCCCGGCTGCAGGCGGTGGCCTTCCTCCCGGCGCAGCCCGGCACTCCCGCCGCTCCTGACGCGAACGGTTCGCCGGCTCCGTCGGCCGGGAGCGGTTCCTGAGTCAGACGGTGAAGTGCAGCTCGGGCTGTTCCCAGGGGGTCCTGGCCTGCGGCGGCCGGGTGCCGGTGCGGCGGGCGCCCATCCGCAGGTAGAAGTGTTCGGCGGGCGGGTGCGAGACGACCTTGACGGCGGCGATCCCGGCCTCCCGGGCGCGGTCGAGCATGTCCGTGATCAGCAGCCGTCCGAGGCCCAGGCCCTGGGCTTCGTCGGCGACGAACATCAGGTCCAGTTCGGCCGGTTCGCGGATCAGCGCGTAGAAGCCGAGCAGTCGGTCGTCGGCGCTCACGGCCAGCCGCACCTCGTGCCGTGCGAGGTAGTCGGGCGTCACCCGGTACCCGTCGATCATCGCGAAGTACGCGCCGCGGTAGGCGGCGGAGGCCTGGATCAGCTCGGTGAGCCGGTCGGCGTCGGCCGCGTCGGCACGCCGGATCGTCGTCTCGGTCATACGGGTGAGTATAGGAGTGAACTAGCTCAGTGACCATTACAGAGTGGTGCCTGCCGGGCCTCCGCCCGACGGCGGTGGTCGGCGGCCCGCAGCACCAGGACGCGGTGGGTGCGGACGCCCTCGGCCACGGGGTAGCGGTGGACCTCGCTGGTGATCCGGCGCTCGCCGAGCGCGTACCGCAGCGGGTCGAGGTGGCCGCAGCGGCGGCCGTACCCGTCGCACAGCGGCTGGACGCGGACCTCGCCGTCCGGGGAGGTGACCCGGACCAGCTCGGCCAGGGCGGCCAACTGGCGCTCCGGGCCGAACAGTTCGGGGTAGGCGAAGACCAGGTGGCCGCTCAGGGTGAGGGCGAAGGTGCCGTCCGCGAAGGGCAGTCGAGGCAGCTCGGCGGCCACGTACCGCTGCGGGTGCGCGGCGGAGTCGGCGGCGAACAGCCGGTGGGCGCGGTCCCAGCTGCGCAGGTAGCGGTCGACGCGGTGCGGGCGGGGCGCCGGGTAGAGGTGCGGCCGGGCGGCCATCGCGGCGGCCATCGCCGCCCGGGCGGCCCGGGCGCGGGCCGCGACCACGGGCGGCGGCAGCGCGTACGCCGGGTCGACGGCGATCACCCGGCAGCCCAGTTCGCGCGCCTCGGCGGCCAGGCCGGCCGCGCCGCCGGGGCAGTCCAGCAGCGGCCCGGAGAGGGCGGCGAACCGGGCCCGGGTGAGGCCGAACAGCGCGCAGTACTCGTCGAGCGGGCGGGAGGTGACGAGGACCTCGGGGGGTGCGGGGGGAATGCCGGGGGCGGCCACCCGGTCATCCGAACACGCGGCGGCCCCGCCCGCACCCGGAGCGCGAACGGGGGCGGACGGGGGCGGACGGGGCCGGACGGGGCCGGACTGGGGCGGGGCGGACGGGGCCGGGCGCGGACGGCGGGAGGTCCCGGTCAGCGGCCGAGCAGGCCCTGGGCGGCAGCCCGGTTGACGTTGGTCAGGCCGTGGACCAGCTGCGCGGTGAGGAACACCAGCAGCAGCCCGACCGCCGAGAACGCGGCGATCTGCCACGTCCCCTCGATGTAGTAGACGTGCCGGACGTGGTGGCTGTCGGTGAAGTCGAACACCCGGTACCCACGCCAGGAGGTGTAGGTCGGGAAGACCCAGTGGTAGACCGGGTAGAGCGCCATCGACCAGCCGAGCAGCAGGAACACCAGCGTCATGCCGAAGCTGAAGACCGCCCAGGGGAACATCACCACCTGGTACAGCGCGGCCTTCCAGCCCGAGCCGTCCGCCAGCCGCGCGGTGATCGCGCCCCAGGTGCCCTGCCGGGCCTGGCGCACCGGCTTCGGGCCCGGGATGTCCAGGGCCAGCATGCCGCGCACCCGGGCCCGCTCCAGCCGGCCGAGCCCGCGGGCCGCGGTGGTCAGACCGGCCAGCACGGGCAGGCCGAGGACGGTCACGAAGGTACCGAGGCCGAGGCAGAACAGGGTGATCGCGACGGTGAAGCCGGCGATCGCCACCGGCAGGCCGGTGAGCACGTAGCCGATCTCGCGGAAGTGGTGCCGGGAGAGCGGGGCGAGCCAGGACGGCGGCGGCTGCTCGGTCCGGCGGGCCCGGGCGGCGGCGCGGGGCTCGTCGCCGTAACCGCCCAGGACGTCCCACTCGTGGTCCTGCGTGCTTCGGCTGCTGCTCATGTCCCGGCCCCCGGTCCCTCGTCCTGACGGTCGTTCGCGTTCGTTGACGTCGTCCAGTCTGGTCGGGGAGCCGGTCCGGCGGGATCCGGAGGCCTGGCGGATCGGGGGTGGGGTTAACCCCCCTCGCCCGCTCGGCGGCGGTCGGCCGCCGCGCCCGGCCACTCGTCGGCGAGCAGCGAGTAGCGGTACGAGTCGGACCAGACGCCCGCCTTGAACCGGTCGTGCCGCTCCCGCCCCTCCAGCCGGAACCCGAGCCGGGTCAGCACCCGGGCGGAGGCCGTGTTGTCCACGTCGACGCGGGCGGCCAGCCGGTGCAGGTCCAGGGTGCGGAAGGCGAAGTCGCAGAGCAGGCCGACGATCTCGCCCGCGTAGCCGCGGCCCCAGACGTCGCGGCGCAGGACGTAGCCGAGCGAGGCGGAGCGGAACTCGCCGAGGGTGAGCGAGGCGTGCGCGATCGGCGTCGCGTCCTGCGGGTCGTCGGCGCAGTCGTAGGGGTCGGGGCAGGTGTCGGCCTCGGCCTCGGCGTGGGCATCGGTGTCGGCCTCGGCGCGCCTGGTGACGGCGAGCCGGTAGGTGTCCCGCTGCTCGGCCATCGCCTCCTCCAGGTAGAGCTCGATCTGGTCGGCGCAGGTCTCGCGGTCGCTCGGCCCGAAGGGCAGGTAGCGGGTGACCTCGGGGTCGCCGAACAGCGCGTGCAGCGCGTCCACGTCGCCCTCGGTGTGGCGGTACTCGCGGATGGCCAGCCGGGGGCCGAGGAGTCGTACGGGGACCATGGCTGCCGACCCTACCCGCGCCCGGCGGCTACCGTTCGGACTATGAACGACGAAGACCTGCGGCTCGCCCCGCGCACCAGGGCCGCCGACCTGCTCGCCTGGGCGGCCGAGCAGGACCGCGCGCCGGTGGCCGAGGGCCCCCTGCGCACGGTGCTGGCGCTGCTGGAGCTGGGCGAGGGCAGGATGCACGACGGCTGGCCCGAACTGACCTCGAACGCGGTGGAGCACCTGCTGTACGAGCGGCTCCACCTGTACGTCCAACCGGCGCCCGGGGAGGACCCGCTCGCGTACGGCGACGCCGTCCGGCTGCTGATCGACCACCAGCGGGCCTCCCGGCGGCTCAATGCCAAGCGCCAGGAGCGGCTGCACGCGGAGGCCGAGTGGCAGGGCGAGGTCGCGGCCGGGCTGCTGCGCCGCGCCGACCTGGTGACCTGGCCCCGGCTGTACGCGCTGCTGCTGCACGCGTACGGGGTGGACGTCGCCGACGAGGAGGCGGTGCGGGCCTGGCTGGCCGGCTTCGGCGAGCTGGCGCCGGAGGAGCGGACGGCCGCGTACGAGGCGCTGGTGCCGGCCGGCTGGCTGGACGAGCCGGACGCCGAGGGCTGGGGGCCGGGCCGGCTGCTGTCGGTCGGCATGGCCACCGACGGCGCGCGGCGGCTGCTGGAGCAGGGCCTGATGCGGCGCAGCTACCGCAACCTGGCCGAGCTGACCGCGCAGGGGCGGCCGATGCCGGACGAACTGGCCGGGGACTTCGGGCAGTTCGAGGAGGCGGCGGCCGGGGCGGCGCTCGACCTGTTCGGCGAGTGGACGGTGCCGGGTCTGCCGCGGCTGCTGGTGGAGGAGTTCCCCGAGCTGGCGCCGGAGCCGGGCCGGGAGGAGATCGAGGCGTACCTGGCGCAGCTGCCCGCGGAGGAGTGAGGCGCTGTGGAGAGAGGCGCTGAGGCGGGAGCCCCCGGCCGTACGGCGGTTGCCGGCGGTCGGGGGCTCCCGTGCGTCCCCGGTGTCAGGGGGTGAGGCCGCGCTGTTCGAGCCAGGGCTCGGGGTCGACCGGGGCGCCGCCGCCGGGGCGGACCTCCAGGTGCAGGTGCGGGCCGGTGACGTTGCCGGTCGCGCCGACCTTGCCGATCTGCTGGCCGGAGGCGACCTTGCCGGAGCCCTTGATGATCGAGGAGAGGTGGCAGTACCAGATCTCGGTGCCGTCGGGCAGCGTCTCGACGATCCGGTAGCCGTAGGAGCCGGACCAGCCGGCCGAGGTGATGGTGCCCTGGCCGAGCGCGTAGACCGGGGTGCCGGTGTCGGCGGCGAAGTCCAGGCCGGTGTGCAGGTTGGCCCAGTAGCGGGCGCTCTGGCCGTAGTGGGCGGAGAGCCGGTAGTCCTTCACCGGGAGGGTGAGGGCGGCGGCGGCCTTCGCCTCGGCCTCCTCGGCGGCGCGCTTGGCCTCGGCCTCCTTGGCGGCGGCCTTGGCCTCGGCCTCCTGCGCGGCCTGCACGCGGGCGCTCTCCTCGGCGGCGGTGCGCTGGCTGTCAGCCTGCTGCTGGATGCGGGCGGCGAGCGCGAGGCCGGGGTCGGCGGCGAGGACGACCGGCGCCTCGTCCGGGGCCTCGACGGCGGGGGCGGCGGCCGGGGTGGCGGAGGCGAAGCCGGTGGCGCCGAGGGTGGCCGCGACGGCGGTGACGCCGAGCAGCGGGGAGGCTCCGCGGGCCTGACGCGGCATCCGGTGGCGGTTGGTCTCGGCCTCCGGGCCGTAGGCCTCGGGGCCGTCCGCGCCGGGGTGGTCGAGGAGCTGGGTACCGGCTGCGGGGCCGGCCGGGTGTGCCGGGGTGTGCGTCGACGCCACGGAGGCGCGCTCCTTTCCTTCCTTCGCGCCTACCGGGTTAGCTGACGGGTTCGGAGCAGGAAGGTCTCCTACGGCCGGGCCGGGGCCCCGCCGATTCACCCCAAGGAACGTGGTTCCCCGGCTCCCTGGCCTGCCCGGAGGCCGGCCGGCGGGATTAGGCGACGGCGCACGGTGCCGTCTGGGTACGGCGTTGACAACCGCGCTGCGTTATCAAACGTTAATCCTAGGAGGCTCTGATTCCAAGCCATCCGTCCGGGACCGCTGGGGAGCAGGTGATCAGACGTCAACGAACGACCCCTCAATGCGAGCACTCCACCTGAGCACTCCAGCTGAGTACTCCTACTCATGTGCGACCCGATCCGGCAGCCGCATCCTGACGCCATGAGCCAACCGATGCAGCACCGCACGACGGCCGCGTACTACGTCCAGGCCCTCCTCTCCTTCGCCCTGTCGGGCACCGCCCTCGCCGTGGGGATCGCCTACCTGCCGGTCGACGGCTGGACCCGGGCCTTCCTCGGGATCGGCCTCCTCTACACCGTGACCTCTGCGTTCACGCTGGCGAAGGTGATCCGGGACCGGCACGAGTCGAACGAGATCGTCAACCGGGTCGACCAGGCCCGGCTGGAGAAGTTGCTCAGCGAGCACGACCCGTTCCGGGTCGAGGGAGCCTGAGGCGGGCGAGGGTCCTGGGATTCCGGCTCCGGCGCGCTTGACGGCTAAGGCTATTAGCCTTAGCTTTATGGCTATCGGCAGCACTCGCCGATAGCTCGCAGCAGCGGCGGACCGAGGAGGGCCCACCATGAACGGCACCGGCACCCCGAACACCCAGTACCTCACCGTCCCCGGCGGGCGGATCGCCTTCGACGACACCCGGCAGGGCGACGGCACCCCCGTCGTCCTGCTCCCCGGCATGCTCGACAGCCGGGCCGCGTACCGGCACCTCCGCCCGCTGCTCGTCGCCGCCGGCCACCGGGTCGTCACCATGGACCTGCGCGGCTTCGGCGAGTCCTCCATCACCTGGGACGACTACGGCCCCGCCGCCCTCGCCGACGACGTCCTCGCCCTGCTCGACCACCTCGGCATCGACCGCGCCGTCCTCGTCGGCAGCTCGTACACCGGGGCCACCGTCGTCAAGGCCGCCGGCAACGCGCCCGAACGGGTCGCCGGGATCGCCCTCCTCGACGCCTTCGTCGAGAGCCCGCGGCCGAACGCCCTGATGCGCGGCGTCATGGGGCTGATGGGCGCGGCGATCGTCCACTGGCCGGCCGTCTGGGGCCTCTACCTGCGCCGGATGGCCTTCCCCGGCGCCAAGCCCGCCGACTTCGACGAGTACGTGAACGGGCTGGTCGCCGCACTGCGCACCCCCGGCCGCAAGACCGCCACCCGCGGGTACGTCACCGGGGACTCGGCACCGACCGGCTGGACCGCCGCCGTACGGTGCCCGGCGCTGGTCGTCATGGGCAGCAAGGACCCCGACTTCCCGAAGCCCGAACTCGTCGCCGACCGGCAGGCCGCGGCACTCGACGCGCGAAAGGCGATGATCGAAGGGTCCGGGCACTACCCGATGGCCGACAACCCGCAGGCCACCGCCGACGCCCTGCTGCCCTTCCTCGCCGAGATCGGCTGACCGCCGCGCTCCTGCCCGCCCGACGCCCCACCTTCCCCACGGAGAACCCGAAGCCATGCCCCGCGTAGGACTGACCCCCGACCAGGTCGTCGACCACGCCCTCGCTGTCATCGACGAACAGGGGGCCGACGCCCTCACCCTGGCCGCCGTCGCCGCCCGGGCCGGGGTCGCCACCCCCTCCCTGTACAAGCACGTCAGCGGTGGGCTCGCCGAACTGCGGCGGCTGATAGCCGTCCGGGTCACCGACGAACTGGCCGGCCGGCTCGCCGACGCCGCGGTCGGCCGCAGCGGGGACGACGCCGTCGCCGCCGTCCTGCGGGCGTACCACGCGTACGCCACCGAACACCCGCACCGCTACAACGCCCTCCCCCAGGCCCCGCAGCCCGACGACGACCTGGCCCGGGCGGCCGGGCGACTCGTCGGCGTGATCATCGCCGTCCTGCGGGAGTACGGCCTCGACGGCTCCGAGGCGATCCACGCCGCCCGCACCGTCCGCTCCCTCGCCCACGGCTTCGCCTCCCTCACCACCGCCGGCGCCTTCCAACTCGCCGAAGACCTCACCACCACCCACGACCGCCTCATCACCACCCTCACCACCGGCCTCCGCACCTGGCCGGCCTAGAGGGCCGGCCGAGCCGACACCTCACGGAGTGACCCTTCACGAGAAGTCGGACCCGCCGACTTCTCGCGCAGCTTGAGCGGGAGGGGCTGTCCACGCTGGCCGCCGGCACGAAGGAAGCGGCGAGCGAGCTGACGCGGGAGGCCCGCGCGAGAAGTCGGCCCGGCCGACTTCTCGCGCGGGCAAGGGGCTGGAGGAGGGAAGCTCAGCCAGGAAGGACGGCGCGGGCGAGGCACGTGGGGCAATGCGACGGAGAAAGCCGCGCCGGAAGTCGGATCTGCCGACTTCCGGCGTCCGCTGCAGCGGGGGGCGGGGACGCTCGGCGGCGAGCGGGGCTGACGCGGGAGGCGGAGGCGCAGGAAGTCGGATGGGCCGACTTCTCGTGTGGGCGAGGGGGCCGGCGGGGTGGTGGAGGGGGAGGCGGTGCTGGTGAGGGGGCGGGGTGGGGTGGGGGGTGAGGGGTTAGTGTGACCGGTCTGATTGGTGGTCATGACCGGGGACCGCCCCCTGGCCGGAGGTCGTAGGTGCCCGCACTGATAGCGAGGGTGCGGCGGTGGTACGGGCGGCTGCTGGACGGGGACGTGCGGGCCGGGCGGGTGGCGTTGGGGGTGCTGCTCGGGGGGACCGCCGGGCTGAGCGTGCTGCCGATCCTGATGCCGTACGGGTGGCCGCCGTCGGCGCTGGTGCTGCCGGTGGTGGGTGGCGGGCTGGTGCTGCGGCGCGGGCAGTTGCGGGTGCTGGTGGGCGCGGCAGTGGCGGGCAGCGTGCTGGGGGCGGTGGTGCAGGACCCGCGCGGGGTGCGGCTGGGGGTGACGGCGGTGCTGGCCGTTACGGGGGCGACGGTGCTGACGGCGAACCGGTTCCGGCACCGGCTGGGGCTGCGCGGCACGCAGGGCGACTCGATGCTGCTGGAGCTGGCCGAGCACAACCGGACGCTGGCCCGGCTGCCGGAGCGCCTGCTGGACTGGCACTTCGACAGCGCACTGGCCCCGGCCGGCGGTGCCTCGTTCTCCGGGGACTTCCTGCTGTGCGCCCACCGCCCCGAGGAGGACCTGCTGGAGCTGGTGCTGGTGGACGTGTCGGGCAAGGGCAGCCGGGCGGCGGCCCGTTCGACCCATCTGTCCGGTGCGTTCGCGATGCTGCTGGGCCGGGTGCCGCCGGAGGCGTTCCTGCCGGCCGCCAACGACCACCTGGTCCGGATGGGCTGGGAGGACCACTTCGCCACCGCCGTCCACCTGGCGCTGCATCCGGCGACCGGCCGCTACCGGCTGTTCAACGCGGGCCACCCGTCGCCGGTGCGGTACTGCCGCGGGGGCGGCTGGGAGGCGTCCGAGCACGGCGGCCCGGCGCTGGGCCTGGTGCCGGGGGCGCGGTACCCGGCGGTGGCCGGGCGGCTGGGGCGCGGGGACTCGCTGCTGCTGTTCAGCGACGGGCTGGTGGAGGTGCCCGGCCGGGACCTGGACGACGGGGTGGGCCGGCTGCTGGCCGCCGCCGAGCCGGTGGTGCGCGCGCACCGGACGCAGCAGCGGCCGGACCGGGGGGCGGCGCAGCGGCTGGTGCACGCGGTGGCGGGGCAGGTCGCGGACGACCGGACCCTGGTGCTGGTGCGGCGGCTGGGCGACCATCCGCCTTCTGGGGAGCCGGGGTTCTGAGTCGGCTGCCCCTGCACCGGACGGCGCCCCTTCCGCGACACCCTGCACACACGTCCCACACATCCCGGGACGTGTTTCGGCCACCACGGGTGGCGGGGAAGTTCGACAACGGACCAAGCCGGACGACCCGGGGCCTCGTCAGGTGCGGCGATTGGGGTCGAACGAGGCGGGTTTGAGGCCGGATTGACTCGATATTGACGAGATCCGGTCACATGGCGAGATCCGTTCACACCTTCGTAGGATCATCACCCTAGAATTCGCCGCGTGACGATGACTCAGTGGTCCGTAACGGCAACCGGCGTGCTCGCCGTCCTCGCCCTCGTGGCCGCCGCGCGGTACCGCGCCGTGTCCGTCACCCACCGCGGCCGCGCCGACCGGATGCAGCAGGAGCTCGCCCGGCTCCAGGAGCGGCTCGACGCCGAACTCTGCCGCCGCGGCGCCGAACTGGCCGTCGTCCAGCAGGAGCAGGAGCTCACCGCCTCCACCCAGCGGGCCTTCCTCAGCGTCGCCCGCCGGATCCTGGTGATGGCCCACGACCAGCAGGCGCTGCTGGACGAGATGGAACGCACCCACGACGACCCGGCGTTGCTGGAGGGCCTGCTCAAGGCCGACCACGCGGCCGCCCAACAGGCCCGACTGGCCCAGACCCTGGCCGTGCTGTGCGGCGCGCGGGCCGGCCGGCACTGGCCGGAACCGGTCACCCTGGAGGACGTCGTCCGCGGCGCGCAGTCCCGCATCCTGCCGTTCCAGCGCGTGGTCGTGCGCAGCCGGATCGAGACCGCGGTGGTCGGCGCCGCGGCCGAGGCCCTGATCCACGCCATCGCCGAGCTGCTGGACAACGCGACCCGCTACTCCCCGCCCAGCACCCAGGTGTTCGTCACCCTGATGCCGGTGCACAACGGCGCCGTCATCGAGATCGACGACGGCGGCGTCGGCATGCCCGAGCAGGCCATCGCCAAGGCGGCCGCCGCGCTGGCCGGCGGCAGCACCCTGGAGGTCTCCCGGCTGGGCGAGGTACCGCAGTTGGGCCTCGCCGCGGTCGGCCGGCTGGCCGAGCAGTACGGCTTCCGGGTCACCCTCAGCTCGGCCCCCTCACCGTACGGCGGCGTGCGCGTGGTCGTGCTGCTGCCGAACGCGCTGCTCACCGAGCCGCTGCCGCCCACCGTTCCCGGCCTCGGGCCGGACGACCGGGCGTTCACCCCCCACCCCCGACCGGCCGCTCCTGCCGAGCACCCGCTGCTGGAGACCCCGCCGCCCGGCCGGCCCCCCGTCACCGGCGACACCCCGCCGCCACTGCCCCGTCGGAGCCACCGGCGCGACCGCGCCCACCGCCCCGCCCAACACGCCGCTCCCCCAGCGCCTCCCGCGCCGCCGTACCGCTCGGCCCGGGACGCCCAGGCGTTCATGGCGATGTTCCAGGCCGGGACCGCCAGCGGTCGATCGGCCGCCCAGGCCCACGCCCAGGCCCAGGTCCAGGCCCAGGCCCAGGCCCAGCTTCAGGCTCACACCCAGCTCCAGGCCCAGGCCCGGTTCGACCCTTCCCTTCCCCCGTCCCCCCGACTTCCCCAGCGCTCCGGAGAGTTCCATGACCACCACCCCTGATCTCGGCTGGCTGCTCGCCGACATCATCGCCGTCCCGCAGGTCCAGCACGCCGTCGTCGTCTCCAACGACGGCCTGGAGATCGGCCGCAGCACCGGCATCGCGCGCGAGGACGCCGAACGGCTCGCCGCCGCCTGCTCCGGACTGCAGTCGCTGGCCCGCGGCGTCGCGACGGGCTTCGGCGGCCCCGGCAGCGCCACCCGGCAGATCATCATCGAGTACGGCGGCGGCTACCTCTTCATCGTCGCCGCCGGGGCCGGGGCGCACCTGGCCGTGGTGACCAGCGAGGCGGTGGACGCCGGCCTGGTCGCGTACCAGATGCAGGTCCTGGTCGAGCGGATCGGCAGCCACCTCACCAGCCCGCCGCGTGTCGACCACGCGGCGGGGGGCCACCGGTGAGCGGGCCGGTCCGCCCGTACGTCATCACCGGTGGGCGCAGCCGCTCCACCCGGGCCGAGCTGGCCGTGGAGAGCCTGGTCAGCGCCTTACCCGGACGACCGGAACTGCCCGAACCGCCGGTCCTGCCCGAGCACGCGCTGCTGAACCGGGAGCACCGGCGCATCCTCGCGCTCTGCCACAGCCTGCTGTCCATCGCCGAGGTGGCGGCCCACCTGGGGCTGCCGCTCGGCGTCGTCAAGGTGCTGGTCGGGGACCTCTGGGACCTCGGCGCCGTGCAGGTGCTCCCGCCCGTTCCGCAGGCCGAACGCCTGCCCGCAACCCTTCTGGAAGAGGTGCTCGTTGGCCTCCGCCAACTCCGCTGAAGCCACCCCCGGGGCCCCCGGGTCCGCCGCCGGATCCCCCGGGTCCGCCGGGTCCGCCGACGGGCCGCAGTACCTGCCGTCCTCGGTGCAGGGCGCGGTCAAGATCCTGGTCACCGGCCCGTTCGGGGTCGGCAAGACCACCCTGGTCGGCTCGCTCAGCGAGATCACCCCGCTGCGCACCGAGGAGACCATGACCGCCGCCAGCAGCGGCGTCGACGACCTCACCGGGCGCGGTGGCAAGACCACCACCACGGTCGCGCTGGACTTCGGCCGGATCACGCTCAACCCGCGGCTCGCGCTGTACCTGTTCGGCACGCCCGGGCAGCAGCGGTTCTGGCCGCTGTGGGACGACCTGTCGCGCGGCGCGCTCGGTGCGATCGCCATGGTCGACCTGCGCCGCCCGGACGAGAGCTTCGACGTCCTCGGCCGGCTGGAGGAGCAGCGCATCCCGTTCGCGGTGGCGGTCAACACCTTCCCGGACACGCCGAGTTACCCGGAGGAGGAGCTGCGCTCGGCGCTGGACCTGCTGCCGGACGTACCGATCCTGTTCTGCGACGCGCGCGACCGGCGACAGTCCTACGACCTGCTGATCGACTTCGTCGACCACCTGCACCGCAACTCGATCCTGGAGCTGCAGGGATGAGCGCCCCCGACCCCGGTCCCGTCGGCCCGGCCGGCCCCACCCCCCCGGCCGGCTGCCCCGTCGCGCACGGCGGCGGCCTGCCCGTCGGCGGGCCCGGCCACGGCGGCGGCCTGCCCGTCGGCGTCCCGCTGACCCCGCTGTACGGCCCGGCCGTCGCCGAGGACCCGCACGGCCTGTACGCCCGGCTGCGCGCGCACTACGGCCCGGTCGCCCCGATCGAGCTGGAGCCCGGCGTCGAGGCCTGGCTCGTCCTCGGCTACGCCGAACTGCTCGAACTCACCCGCAACGAGGCGCTGTTCTCCAAGGACTCGCGCCGCTGGCGGGTGCCCGCCGAGGGCCGGCTGTCGGCCGGCTCCCGGCTGCTGACGATGACCTCGTGGCGGCCCACCCTGCTCAACCTGGACGGCGCCGAGCACCAGCGGCTGCGCTCCGCCGTCTCGGACACCCTCGCCCAGATCGACCACCACCAGCTGCGCGGCACCACCGAGGCCGCCGCCAACGGCCTGATCGACAGCTGGGGGCCGGACGGCACCGCCGACCTGATCGCCCAGTACGCCCGGGCGCTGCCGCTGCTGGTCTTCACCCAGCTGGTCGGCCTGCCCGCCGAGGCCGGGCCCCGACTCGTCGAGCTGATCAGCCACTTCGTGGACAGCAGCGCGCAGTCCCAGCGCGCCGGCGCCGAGTTCCAGGCGATCCTGGTCGACCTCGTCCGGCGCCGCCGCGAAGCGCCGAGCGCCGACCTCACCTCCTGGCTGCTCGCCCACCCCGCCGGGCTGACCGACGAGGAGGCGGTGCACCACCTGGTGGTGCTGATGGTCGCGGGCAACGAGACCTCGATCAACTGGACCGGCAACAGCCTGCGGCTGCTGCTCACCGACCGGCGCTTCCGGGCCACCCTCACCGGCGGCCGGCTCACCGTCTCCGACGCGCTGGAGGAGGTGCTCTGGCGCGACCCGCCGACGCAGAACTTCCCCGGCCGCTGGGCCACCGGCGACACCGTGCTCGGCGGCCAGTACATCAGCGCCGGCGACATGCTCGTCCTCGGCCTGGCCGCGGCCAACGCCGACCCGGCCGCCCAGGGCGTCTCCGCCGCCGCCCAGGGCTCGCTCGGCGGCAACCGGGCGCACCTCGCCTGGGGCGCCGGGCGGCACGTCTGCCCGGCCCAGCACCCGGCCCGGATCATCGTCGAGACCGCCGTCGAGACCCTGCTGCACCGCCTGCCCGACCTCCAACTCGCCGTTCCCCCGGGCGAACTGGCCTGGCGCCCGTCCCCGTGGTCGCGGGCCCTGACCGCCCTGCCCGTGTTGTACAGCGCCTTCACCCCGCCCCGCCCGCCAGCCCCCGAGAGGCCCGCATGGACACCGCCGTCGACAGCCCCGGAGCCCGACCCGAACCCGTCCGACTCGACCCCTTCGGACAGGACCAGCACGGAGAGAACGCCCGGCTCCGAGCGGCCGGCCCCGCGGTCCTGGTGGAGCTCCCTGGCGGGGTGGTGGTCTGGGCGATAACCCACCACGACGCCCTCCAGTCGGTGCTGGCCGACCCCCGGGTCGGCAAGGACGCCCGGCTGTGGACGACCTTCCGCGAGGGCCGGCTGCCGGAGGGCTGGCCGCTGCTCAACTTCATCGCCGTCCCCGGCATGGTCACCGCCGACGGCGAGGACCACCGGCGGCTGCGCGGACTGGTCTCCCAGGCCTTCACCCCGCGCCGGATCGCCGCCCTGGCCCCCGCCATCGAGGCCCGGGCGATCGCCCTGCTGGACGACGTCGCGAAGCTGGAGGGCGAGTTCGACCTGAAGCAGCACTTCGCCTACCCGCTGCCCATGCAGGTGATCGGCGAACTGCTCGGCCTCGCGGTGGAGCAGCAGGACGAGCTGCACGAGCTGTCCGACACCCTGGTCTCCAGCTCGGCCACCCCGCAGGCCGCGATGGCCGCCCAACGGGACCTGAACGCCCTGCTCGCCTCGGTGGTGGCGGCCAAGCGGGCCGAGCCCGGCGACGACCTGACCACCGACCTGATCGCCGCCCGCGAGGACGGCCACGGGCCCGGACAGCAGCGGCTCAGCGAGGCCGAACTCGTCGGCACCCTGCTGCTGATGCTGGTCGCCGGGCACGAGACCACGCTCAACCTGATCACCAACGCGGTGCGCGCCCTGCTCGCCCACCCCGACCAGCTGCGGCTCGTCCTGGACGGCGTCGTGCCGTGGTCGGCGGTGGTCGAGGAGACGCTGCGCTACGACGCGCCGGTCGGGCAGTTCCCGCTGCGCTACGCGATCGAGGACATCGAGGTCGGCGACGTCGTGATCCGGCGCGGCGAGGCGCTGCTCGCGTCGTACGCGGCGGCCGGGCGCGACGCGGGGCACCACCCCGACGCCGACCGCTTCGACCTCACCCGGCAGCCTGCCCGGCACCTCTCGCTCGGCCACGGCCCGCACTTCTGCCTGGGCTCCGGGCTGGCCCGGCTGGAGGCCGAGACGGCGCTGCGGCACCTGTTCGACCGCTTCCCCGGGCTGGCCGCGGCCGAGGGGCGGAGCAACGAGCCGATCGCCTCGTTCGTCAGCAACGGCGTGAAGACCCTGTGGGTGACGGTCGACGCCACCCGGTGACCTGAGGGCGGCCGGGTCGTTCGGCAGTGCATGACGAACCACGGCACGAACACCCACCGCGCGGACACCCCCGGCCTGCGCCGCCACGGGCGGAAGCTCGCCACCCTGGCCGCCCTCACCATGGCGGGCCTCGCCATGGCCGCCCCGGCGGCCTCCGCCACCAGCCAGGTCGCCTCCTCGCCGGACGCCACCGGCGGCCTGACCGACGGCCTCAACCTGTCCCCCGCCGACATCGCCCTGCAGACCGTGGGCAAGCTCCCGGTGGTCGGGCACACCGCCAACGAGGTGGAGGCCGTCGGCACCAACCAGATGAGCCACCCGGGGCTCAGCGGGCAGATCGGCTGACGGCGGGCGGGCGGCCGGCCGACCCCCGTCCGACCGGCCGCCCGGGCCTGAGCCCGAGGCCTGATCCCGGGCTCAGGCCTCGGGCCCCGGCCTCAGCCCGCGAAGAGCCCGTTGAGCTCCGGGTAGGTCAGCCCGCCGTCGAGGGCGGCGTACGTGCCGCTCCCGTACACCTCCTCGGCGGCCCGGCGGACGGCCGCGTAGGCCACCTTGGCCAGGCCCGGGCCGAGGCTGATCCGGCCGACGCCCAGCTTCGCCAGCTCGGCGACCGACGGGGAGCCGGGCCCGGCCAGCACGTTCAGCGGCACCGGGACGGCCGCGACCAGCGCGGCGATGGTCTCCGGGTCCGCGACGCCGGGAACGAACACACCGTCCGCGCCCGCCTCGACGTACGCCCGCAGCCGGCGGACCGCCTCGTCCAGCCGCTCCTCCGGGGCGCCGAGCCCGTACAGGAACACGTCGGTACGCCCGTTGACGAACAGTGGGACGCCGGCCGCGTCCGCCGCCGCCCGGGCCGCCGCGATCCGCTCGGCGGCCTCCGCCACCGGGCGGCCCTCGTCCTCCAGGTTCACCCCGACCGCGCCGGTGGCGAGCAGCGCGGCGACCGTCTCGCCGACGCCGGCTGCGGTGTCCGCGTAGCCGTGCTCCAGGTCCGCGGTGACCGGCAGGTCGACGGCGCGGACCACCTCGGCGGTCCGGGCCAGCACCTGCTCGCGGTCGGCGCCGCCGCCGTCCGGGCTGCCGAGCGACCAGCAGACGCTCGCGCTGGCCGTGGCCACCGCCCGCGCCCCGGCGACGGCCACCAGCCGGGCGGAGGCCGCGTCCCACACGTTGGCCAGCACCAGCGGATCGCCCGCGCGGTGCAGTTCCCGGAGCAGCCGGGCCTTCTCCTGCTGCGTCGTCATGTCTGCGATCCTCACTTCGCGGCCGGCGACATGCGGGTGCTCACGCCGATCCGGTTCCAGGCGTTGATGGTGGCGGTCAGCGCGACCAGCTGGGCCAGCTCCGTCTCGTCGAACTGCTCGGCGGCCTCCGCCCACACCGCGTCCGGCACGTGGCCCTGGGTCAGCAGGGTGACCGACTCGGTGAGGGCCAGCGCGGCGCGCTCCCGGGCGGTGAACCACGGGGTCTCGCGCCAGGCCGGGAGGGAGAGCAGGCGGTGCTCCCGCTCGCCCAGCTCGCGGGCGTCGGTGGAGTGCTTGTCGATGCAGTAGGCGCAGCCGTTGATCACCGACGCGTGCAACTTGACCAGCTCGACGATCACCGGGTCGAGGCCCGTCCGGGCGGCCTCGTCCACGGCCACCATGGCCCGGTAGAAGGCGGGGGCCAGCTTCCCCAGCGGGAGGCGCAGGGCGGGGGCCGGCACATGGGCGTGGGGGTGGGCTCCCGTCCCGTCCGTCGTCGTCACGGTCTCGTTCGTCGTCGTCATGGCAGCCAGCCTAGGCAGCCGGTGGACCAGGGGTCTGGTGCATTCGGCACCCGGTTCCTTGGGCCACTTCCGGTGCACGAACAGCCGTGCGAGGATCGCAGGCAGGACGAGGTCAGGGGGAACAGGCTCGTGTGCACGGCATTCGTCAGCATCGAACCCGCAGCGGCGGTACCGGTGCTGCTGCTCTCCGTCCGGGACGAGTACCTGGGGCGCGCCTGGCTGCCGCCGGGCCGCCACTGGCCGGACCGGCCCGGACTGCTCGGCGGGCTCGACCTCGCGGCCGGCGGCACCTGGCTGGCCGTCGACCCCGCCCGGCGCACCGCCGCCTGCCTGCTCAACGGCTTCGGCCCGGCCGCCCCCGCCGACACCCGCCGCACCCGCGGCCGCCTTCCGCTCACCGCCGTCACCGAGGGCGGCACCGGCCACCTCGACCTCACCCCGTACGACCCCTTCCACCTCCTGCTGGCCCGGCCGGACGGCGTCGCCGTCACCAGCTGGGACGGCGTGCGGGCGGAACGGCGCGAACTGCCCGCCGGGCTCAGCGTGGTGCTCAACGACGGGCTGGAGGGCCGGGCCGCCAACCGGGCCGATTCCGAGCGGATCAGCGCCCTGATGGCCTCGCGCGCCGACCACTTCCGGGCCCGCTTCGCCGCCGCACCCCGGCCTGAGCCGACCGGCGACGGGCCGGCCGAGCGGGCCTGGGGCGCCTGGCTGCCGATCGTCACCGGCGACGGGCTGGCGCTGGACGAGGACGCCGCGCTGGTCCAGCGGCGGGACTTCGGCAACGGGCGGATCTGGGGCTCCTCCTCGATCTCGCTGCTCGCGCTCGGGCCGGACGGGCTGCGCTACGACTTCGCGGCGGCGCCGGTGGGCGCGGACGGGGTGGGCTGGCGGCGGGTGGCGGACTGACCCCAGCGGGGGCGTCGGTCGCACAGCCGGGCCCCGGTGTCCCGCAGGCGTACGGTCGGTGAACTTCTGACAGCGGGCCTGCCGAACGTCTACATGCCCGTAGTAGCTTCGCGGAGGCCCCCGGAATCGGCCGGCCGCCGACCCCCGAGCGAAGGTGCGCGATGTCCACCCTGACCTACCCGGAAGCGATAGGCGTCGGCCTGCTGCAGGGTGTGACGGAACTCTTCCCGGTCTCCAGCCTCGGCCACAGCATCCTGCTGCCCGCCCTGATCGGCGGGAAGATCCAGCACGACCTGGACATGACCGCCGAGGGCTCCTCCTACCTCGCCGCGCTGGTCGCCCTGCACCTGGCCACCGCGCTCGCGCTGGTCGTGTACTTCTGGCAGGACTGGGTGCGCGTCATCGGGGGCCTGTTCAGCTCGATCCGCCACCGCCGGGTGGAGAGCCGCAACGAGAAGCTCGCCTGGCTGCTCATCCTCTCCACCATCCCGGTCGGGGTGGCCGGGCTCGTCCTGGAGAAGGCGCTGCGCAACGCCCTCGGCAAGCCCGTCCCCGCCGCCGTCTTCCTCGCCCTCAACGGGCTGGTGCTGCTCGGCGCCGAACGGCTCAAGCGCGGCGGCACCGGCCGCCGCCGGGCCGGGCACGCCGCCCCCGTCGACGAGCCCGGCACGGACCCGGCGGTCGCCTCCGACCACCGGCTGACCAGGCTCGGCTACGGGCAGGGCGCCTGGATCGGCGCCGCGCAGATCCTCGCGCTGTTCCCCGGCATCAGCCGCTCCGGCGTCACCATGAGCGCCGGCATCCTGCGCGGACTGCACCACGAGGACGCCGCCCGGTTCTCCTTCCTGCTCGCCACCCCGGTCATCCTGGCCGCCTCGGTGCTGAAGGTCCCCGAGCTGTTCAAGCCGGAGAACTCCGCCGTGCTCGGCCCGGTCGTCGCGGGCAGCGTCGCCGCCTTCGCCGCCGGGTACGTCTCGGTGCGCTTCCTCACCAAGTACTTCGAGACCCGCAGCCTGACGCCGTTCGCGGTCTACTGCTTCCTGGCCGGCCTCGGCAGCGCGGTCTACCTGTCGGTCTGAGCCTTTCGAGCCGACTCCAGCAGGATCCGCGCCAGTTCGGCCGGCTGGGAGAACATCGGCCAGTGCCCGGTGTTCAGCTCCACCAGCTGCCAGTGGCCCGCCGCGGCCAGAGCGGCGACCCCCGGCGGCGGCTCCGGCCAGTCCAGCAGGCACTTCACGTACACCGCCGGAAGGGCGCTCAACGGGCCCGCGGACACGGCCGGTTCGGTCAGCGAGGGGCCCGGGTGCGGGGTGGCGCCGGCGGTGATCCGGGCGATCTGCCCGGCCGTCAGCCCCTGACCGGCGAACTCGGCGGGCGGCAGCGGCGGCCACCAGCCCCCGTGGGCGGCGAGCTCCGCCCGCAGCGCGGCCGGCTCCGGCATCTGGTCGGCGAAGGACTGCCCCGCCACCGGCACGTTGGCGTCCACCAGGACCAGCCGGGCCAGCCGGTCGCCGATCCGCTCGGCGGCCTGGCCCACCGGGATGCCCGAGTAGCTGTGCCCGACCAGCACCACCTCCCGCAGGCCGAGCCGCTCCACCTCGGCCACGATGTCCGCCACGTGCACCTGCTGCCCGGCGGGCGCGCCCCGCTTCTCCGCGAGCCCGGAGAGCGTCAACGGGTGCACCCCGTGCCCGGCCGCGCGCAGCTGCGGCACGACCTCGCTCCACGCCCAGGAACCGAGCCACGCGCCCGCCACGAGTACGAAGTTCGCCATGCGGGGCACGGTAGCGCGAGGGTCCGACAACGCACCCGACGGGCTGGTTCTCCACGGGCCCGGCCGCGCCCGGGAGTCCGTCCGGCGAGCGGCCGGACGGACTCCCGGGGCACGGCGGGCACCCGGCGGGCAGCACCGGCGGGCGGTCAGGGGTTGAGCCCCAGGGCGGCCAGCCGGACCGGGTCGGTGAGGATGTCCAGCGCGGTGATCCGGCCGTCGTGGATGGTGAACGACATGACCGACAGCGGACGCCCCTCGGCGAAGGACACCACCCCGGGCGAGCCGTTGACCAGCACCAGGCGTCCGTCGGCGGCGAACGTGGCGAACGTGATCGCGTTCGTGGCCACCTCGGCCGCGCCGCGGCGCAGCGCGCTCGGCACCAGCGTGCCGCCGTCGGAGCGGGCCACCACCTCCGGGTCCAGCACCGTCAGCAGGGCGTCGAAGTCCCCGCCCCGGGCCGCGGACAGGAACGCCTCCACCACCTCGCGCTTGCGGGCGTTGTCGGCGTCCGCGGCCGGGGTCGCACCCTGGACCCGGCGGCGGGCCCGGCTGGCCAACTGCCGGGTGGAGGCGGAGGTGCGGCCCAGCACCTCCGCGATCCCGTCGAAGGGCACCTCGAACATGTCGTGCAGCACGAAGGCCACCCGCTCCGCCGGGGAGAGCGTCTCCAGGATCACCATCAGCGCGATCCCGACCGAGTCGGCGACCAGGATCTCGTGCACCGGGTCCAGCGCCGCCAGCCCGCTCACCACCGGGTCCGGCAGCCGCACCTGGCCGTCCTGCTCGGGCAGCGGCTCCTCCCGGCGGGACGTACGGGAGCGCAACTGGTCCAGGCAGACCCGGCCGACGACCGTGGTGAGCCAGGCCCCGAGGTTGCGCACCTCGCCCACGTCGCTGCGGCTCAGCTTCAGCCAGGCCTCCTGGACGGCGTCCTCGGCCTCGGCGATCGACCCGAGCATCCGGTAGGCCACCGCACGCAGTTGGGGGCGTTCCGCCTCGAAGCGCTCGGCCAGAAGATTCTCTCCGGTCACCTGTCACATCCTCGCGTCGCGATCCGTCGGTTGGGTGAGGGACGCTAACCGACGAAGAGGAGCCCGCGATGACCACCGCCCACACTACTGCCCGCATGAAGAACCCCGCCACGGTCCTGCCGGAGGCGACCAAGGGCATCCAGGCCATCTACCAGGCCGTCCACCGGGGCGGCGTCGCCCCGCAGCTCCTGGAGCTGGTCCACCTGCGGGTCAGCCAGATCAACGGCTGCAGCGCCTGCGTGTTCGCCGGCGTGAACGGAGCCAAGCGGCACGGCGAGACCGACGAACGGCTGCACGCGGTGGCCGCCTGGCGGGAGGCGCCGTTCTTCACCGAGGAGGAGCGCGCCGCCCTCGAACTGGCCGAGGCCGCCACCCGGATCGCCGACCGCTCCGGCAAGGCCGTCCCCGACCCGGTCTGGGACGCCGCCACCGACCACTTCACCGAGGAACAGCTCTCCGCGATCATCCTGATGATCGGACTCACCAACCTCTTCAACCGCATCAACACCACCATCGAGGAGCCCGCCGGCACCACCTGGTGACGCCCCGGCCGGCCCCCGCACGCGCGAGAATGGGGCACGTGACCAGCTCCTGGACCGCCTTCGGCGGCGACCTGCACCTGGACCTCACCGAACGGCGCGCCGCCGGCGCCGGACTGCGGGCCGCCCTGGAGGACGCCCTGCGCGAAGCCGTCCAGGACGGACGGCTCGCGCCCGGCACCCGGCTGCCCTCCTCCCGCGCCCTCGGCGAGGACCTCGGCATCGCCCGCAACACCGTGGTCGAGGCCTACGGCCAACTCACCGCCGAAGGCTGGCTCGACTCCCGCCAGGGCTCCGGCACCACCGTCGGCCGACGGGCCGTACCCGAGCCGCCCGCCCCGGCCGGCGCCCCGGCGCCCGGACCACGCCCCAACGGCGCACTGCCCGGCACGACCTGACGTCCGGACGGCCGGACATCTCGCTCTTCCCCCGCACCGCCTGGCTCGCCGCCGCCCGCCGCGCCCTCGCCACCGCACCCCACGAAGCCCTCGACTACGGCAGCCCGCTCGGCCGGATCGAACTGCGGCAGGCCCTCACCCACTACCTCGCCCGGGTCCGCGGCGTCCGCACCGACCCCGACCACCTGCTCGTCTGCACCGGCGTCACCCAGGGCCTCGGCCTGCTCTGCGCCGCCCTCCGGGACCGCGGCGCCCGCACCCTCGCCGTCGAGGAGTACGGGCTGCCGCCGCAGCACGCCGTCATCCGCGCCGCCGGACTCACCACCACCCCGCTGCCGCTCGACGAGGACGGCGCCCTCCTCGACCGGCTCGACGCCCGCCCCGGCGCCGTCCTGCTCACCCCGGCCCACCAGTACCCCACCGGCGCCCCGCTCTCCGCCGACCGGCGGGCCGAGGCGGTGCGGTGGGCCCGCGACCACGACCGGTACGTCATCGAGGACGACTACGACGGCGAGTTCCGCTACGACCGGCAGCCGCTCGGCGCCATGCAGGCCCTCGACCCCGAGCGGGTCGTCTACGCCGGGACCGCCGCCAAGAGCCTCGCCCCCGGCCTGAGACTGGCCTGGCTCGCCCTGCCGGACGCCCTGCTCGAACCGGTGGCCCGGCTGAAGGTGCTCGCCGACACCATGTCCCCGGTCCTGGACCAGCTGACCCTGGCCGAGCTGATCACCTCCGGGACGTACGACCGCCACGTGCGGCGCTGCCGCCTGCACTACCGGCGCCGCCGCGACCAGCTGATCGCCGCCCTCGCCGAACACGCCCCGCAGGTCCGGGTCACCGGCATCGCGGCCGGCCTGCACGCCCTCCTCCGACTGCCGCCCGGCTCCACCCCCGAACCCGAACTCCTCGCCCGCGCCCAGGCCGCCGGGCTCTCCCTCAACGGCCTGGCCTGGCACCTCGCCGCCCCGGGCAGCACCGACGCCCCGCCCGCCCTCGTGATCGGCTACGCCACCCCACCCGACCACGCCTTCCCGGCGGCCCTGCAGGCCCTCTGCGAGCTGCTGCGCAGGGCGTGAGCGGCGGCGGGCGGGGGTGAACTACTTGTTGCGGCTGCCGAGTTCGAAGAGGAGCATGATGAAGCCCGCGAACGCGTGGATGCCGGCCGTGTAGATGACCAGGCGGAGGTAGACGCGCTTGTTGGCCCACTTGCCGGCGTCCATGGTCTTCGGGCCGGCGGCGGTGTCGGCGGTCGCAGCGGGGGTGGTGGTGGGATCGGCCATGGTGATCTCCTCCGAGGTGTTCTGACGATCGGTCAGTGGGTCGCGGCGGGGCCGCCGCCGAGGCAGAGTTCGCCGCCGGGGCTCTGCAGCAGGGTGTGGATGAAGAGCAGTTCGACGCCGTTCTCCGACTCGGCGGCGATGCAGTGCGGGGTGAGCGAGTCGTAGTGGGCGGAGTCGCCCTCGGCGAGGTGGTGGACGCGGTCGCCGAGGGTGAGGCGGAGCGCGCCCCGCAGGACGTACAGCCACTCCTCGCCCGGGTGGACCCGGACCACCGCGTCCTGCACGCCCGGCGGGACGTGGACCCGCAAGGCCTGCATGGCGCGGCCGGGGGCGCCGGCCCGGCGGTAGCCCCAGCCGCCGGCCCGCCCGGGCTCGATGGCGCCGCCGCGGACGACCGGGTCGGGCTCCGCCATGGTCTCGCCGAGCAGCCCGGACACCGAGGTGCCGTAGGCGCGGGCGAGGCCGAGCAGGACGGGCAGCGAGGGCTGCCGGCGGCCGGTCTCCAGCCGGGACAGATACGCTGGGGAGAGTCCGACCCGTGCGGCGGCGACCTCCAGGGTGAGGCGGCTGCCGAGCCGGTGCTCGCGGAGGCGGGCGGCGAGGCCGGCGACCTCCTGGTCGTCGAACCGGTCGCCGGCGGCGGGGGTGCCGGTGGAGCTGGTGGTCATGTGTCCAGTGGACACCCGGCCTGCCAGGTGGGCAAGAAAATTGCCTCAGAGGCAAGGCCCCGGAACCGGCTCACGGCCGCGGGATGTTCCGCAGGTTGCTCCGCGCCAGGTCGACCATCCGTCCGACGCCGCCCGAGAGCACCGTCTTCCCGGCGGCCAGCGCGAAGCCCTTCAGCTGGGCGGCGGTGATGCGCGGCGGGATGGACAGCGCGTTGGGGTCGGTGACCACGTCCACCAGGGCCGGGCCCGGCCGTTCCAGCGCCTCGGCCAGCACCTCCCGGACCCGGGCCGGCTCGGCGACCCGCTTGGCGGGGATCCCCATCGCCCGGGCGATCCCCGCGTAGTCCACGTCCCCGTTGTCGATCTCGGATTCCGGGTAGCCGGAGACCAGCATCTCCAGCTTGATCATGCCGAGCGCGCCGTTGTTGAAGACGACGGTCTTCACCGGCAGCCGGTACTTGGCGACGGTGAGCAGTTCGCCGAGCAGCATCCCGATCCCGCCGTCGCCCGCCATCGCGATCACCTGCCGGCCGGGGCAGGCGAGTTGGGCGCCGATCGCGTGCGGGAGGGCGTTGGCCATCGAGCCGTGCAGGAAGGAGCCGATCACCCGGCGGCGGCCGTTGGGCTGCAGGTAGCGGGCGGCCCACACGTTGTTCATGCCGGTGTCGACGGTGAACACCGCGTCCTGGGCGGCGACCTCGTCCAGCACCGAGGCGACGTACTCGGGGTGGATCGGCAGGTGCTGCTCGATGTCCCGGGTGTACGCGCCGATCACGCCCTCCAGTGCCCGGTAGTGCTTGCGCAGCATGCCGTCCAGGAAGGCGCGGTCCTCCTTCTCGTCCAGCAGCGGCAGCACGGCCCGCAGGGTGGCGGCCACGTCGCCGTGGACGGCCAGGTCGAGCGCGGTGCGGCGGCCGAGCCGGGTCGCGTCGTGGTCGACCTGCACGGTGTGCGCCTGCGGCAGGAAGGAGTCGTACGGGAAGTCGGTGCCGAGCAGCAGCACCAGGTCGGCGGAGTTCAGGGCCTCGTGGCAGGCGCCGTAGCCGAGCAGGCCGCTCATGCCGACGTCGTACGGGTTGTCGTACTGGATCCACTCCTTGCCGCGCAGCGAGTGCCCGACCGGGGCGTGAAGGGCCTGCGCGGCCTCCATCACCTCGGCGTGTGCCCCGCGCACCCCGGCGCCGCAGAACAGGGCGACCTTGCGGGCCGCGTTGAGCATCCGGGCGAGCTCCTGGACCTGCGACCAGGGCGGTGCGGCGACGGCCTGTTCGGTGAGGAAGTGGCTGGTGCCGGTGGGTCCGGCGGCGGGCAGGGCGGCGACGTCCCCGGGGAAGGCGAGCACCGAGACGCCGGGTGAGCCGAGCGCGTGCTGGATGGCGATCCGCAGCAGCCGGGGCAACTGGGCGGGAGTGGAGAGCATCTCGCACCAGCTGCTGCAGTCGGTGAACACCCGCTCGGGGTGGGTCTCCTGGAAGAAGCCGGTGCCGATCTGGCCGGAGGGGATGTGCGAGGCGAGCGCGAGGACGGGCAGGCCGCTGCGCTGGGCGTCGTAGAGGCCCTGGACGAGGTGGGTGTTGCCGGGGCCGCAGGAGCCGGCGCAGACGGCGAGCCGGCCGCTGAGTTCGGCCTCGGCGGCGGCCGCGAAGGCGCCGGCCTCCTCGTTGCGCACGTGCACCCAGCCGATGCCCTCGGCCCGGCGGATCGCGTCCACGACGGGGTTGAGGCTGTCGCCGACGACGCCGTAGACCCGCTCCACCCCGGCCTGCCGGAGCACCTCCACCATCTGTTCGGCCACGCTCGCCACGGGTGTGCCTCCTTCGCCGGGTGCAGGTTGTCCCGGGCACCTGCACCCTCCGCCGGGGTGAGGGGGAGCGCAGCCGGGGTGGGCCGAACGGGCGACGGTGCCGCGGGCCCACCCCGGGAGCCCGGGGAAGGAGAACGGGCCGCTACTCGGCCGCGAGGTGGTCCTGTTGGCCGAGCTTGCCCGTGGCCAGGCCCGCCTGGGGCTGGCGGCGGGCGGGTTCGCGGCCGGGGGGCTGGGCGACGCGTTCCTGGGCGGGCGGGACGGTGGTGGGCAGGGTGACCGGCACACCGGCCTTGACCTGCACCAGCTCGCCGTCGTGCCGCAGGTGGGTGACCTCGCCGCGGCGCAGCGTGTACGTCGTCTCCGCGTGGCTGATCCGGACGCCGAGCAGCTGTCCGCGCACCAGCAGGGAGAAGCCGATCCGCATCAGCCCGGACGGCAGGCGGGGCCGGAAGAAGAGCGTCTCGCCGTGGTCGCGCAGCCCGCCGAAGCCGGCCACCAGGGCGATGCAGGCCCCGGCGAGCGAGGCCATGTGCAGGCCGTCGCGGGTGTTGCCGCCGAGGTCGTGCAGGTCCATCAGGGCCGCTTCGGCCGTGTAGTCGTACGCGAGGTCGAGCTGGCCGACCTCGGCGGCGATGACGGCCTGGGTGCAGGCGGAGAGCGAGGAGTCGCGGACGGTCAGGCGCTCGTAGTAGGCGAAGTTGCGGGCCTTCTGCTCGTCGGTGAAGGCGTCGCCGCGGACCTGCATGGCGAGCACCAGGTCGGCCTGTTTGACCACCTGCTTGCGGTACAGGTCGAAGTACGGGAAGTGCAGCAGCAGCGGGTACTTCTCGGGCGGGGTGTTCTCGAAGTCCCAGACCTGGTGGTCGGTGAAGCCGTCGGCCTGCGGGTGGACGCCGAGGTCCTGGTCGTACGGGATGTACATGGCGGCGGCCGCGTCCCGCCAGGCGGCGGTCTCCTCGGTGTCGACGCCGAGGGCGGCGGCCTCGCCCGGGTGGCGGACGGCGGCTTCGGCGGCGGCGCGCAGGTTGGTCTGCGCCATCAGGTTGGTGAAGACGTTGTTGTCGGCGACGGCGCTGTACTCGTCGGGGCCGGTGACGCCCTCGATGCGGAAGTTCCCGGCGGCGTCGTGGTGGCCGAGCGAGCGCCACATCCGGGCGGTCTCCACGAGGAGTTCGAGCCCGTACTCGCGCTCGAACTCGGCGTCCCCGGTGGCCCGGACGTAGCGGGCGACGGCGGCGGCGATGTCGGCGCCGATGTGGAAGGCGGCGGTGCCGGCCGGCCAGTACCCGGAGCATTCCTCGCCGCGGATCGTCCGCCACGGGAACACGGCGCCGGCCAGGCCGAGTTGGGCGGCTCGTTCGCGGGCCAGCGGGAGGGTGGTGTGGCGCCAGCGCAGGGCCTGGTTGACGGCGGCGGGCAGGCAGTAGGTGAGCACCGGCAGGACGAAGGTCTCGGTGTCCCAGAAGCTGTGCCCGTCGTAGCCGGGGCCGGTGAGGCCCTTGGCGGGGATGGCCCGTTCCTCGCTGCGCACGCCGGCCTGCAGGACGTGGAAGACGGCGAACCGCAGGGCCTGCTGGAGTTCGACGTCGCCCTCGATCTCGATGTCGCTAGTCGCCCAGAACTCCCGCAGGAAGTCGGCCTGTTCGGCGACCAGGCCGTCCCAGCCGGTGTACCGGGCGGCGGTCAGCGCGGCCTCCACCTGGTCCCGGACGGCGGGCAGCGAGCGGGTGCCGGACCAGCCGTAGGCCATGAACTTGGCGAGCTGCAGGCGCTGTCCGGGTTCGAGGACGGTGGTGACGCTGATCCGGCACTGGTCGGCGTCGCCCTCGGCGACGGTGTCGGTCCTCTCCGGGCCTTCGATGACGTGGTCCATGCCGGCCGCGACCCGGATGCCGCTGTAGCGGGTGCGGTGCACCAGGACGGCCTTGGTGCCGCCGGCGTGGTGCGCCTCGGGCTGCAGCGGCGCCTCCAGGACGGCCGAGGCGCGCGGGTCGCCCTCGGGGCCGCCCGGCAGTTGCTCGTTGGCGACCAGCTCGGACTGCAGGACGATCCGCACCGGGGCGTCCACTGCTTCGACGCTGTACTCGATGGCGGCGATGGCGCGCTGGGTGAGCGAGACCAGCCGGGAGGAGCGCACCCGGATGGTCCGCCCGGCCGGGGAGGTCCACTCGGCCTCGCGGTGCAGCAGCCCCTCGCGGAAGTCCAACCAGCGCTTGTGGCTGACGAGTTCGCCGTAGCGCAGGTCGAAGGGCTCGTCGTCCACCAGCAGCCGGATGATCTTGCCGTTGGTCACGTTGATGACGCTCTGGCTGGACTCGGGGTAGCCGTAGCCGCCCTCGCCGTACGGCAGCGGGCGCAGTTCGAAGACGCCGTTGAGGTAGGTGCCGGGCAGGCCGTGCGGCTCGCCCTCGTCCAGGTTGGCGCGCAGGCCGATGTGGCCGTTGGAGAGCGCGAAGACGGATTCGGCGCGGGCCATCGCGGCCAGGTCCAGGCCCTGTTCGGTGATCTGCCAGGGGTCGATCGTGAAGTTGTCCGCGGGACTCATGCGCCCACCTCGCTGCGCTCGGCAGGGGCATGCGCCCACACGCACCCACTGATGAGTCTCCCCCGGCCTTCGGCCGGGGGGACCCCCGTGCTGCGCTCGCTCATGACTGCTCCCCCAGGAGCTCGGAAAGGTCGTCGACGACCACGGTGGCGCCGTCGCGCCGCAGTTCGGCGGCCTGGCCGGTGCGGTTGACGCCGACCACCGCGCCGAAGCCGCCGGCCCGGCCGGAGGCGACCCCGGCGAGCGCGTCCTCGAAGACCGCGGCGTGCGCGGGCTCGACGCCGAGCGCGCGGGCCGCGTACAGGTAGGTGTCGGGGGCGGGCTTGCCGGGCAGGCCCTCGGCCTTGGCGACGTTGCCGTCCACGATCACGTCGAACAGCTCCTCGATGCCCGCCGCCCGCAGCACGTCGCGGCAGTTGGCACTGGAGGAGACCACCGCGCTGGGCAGCCCGGCCGCGCGCAGCCGGTGCACGTAGTCGACCGAGCCCTGGTACGGCTGGACGCCCTGTTCGCGGATCATCCGCAGCACGGTGTCGTTCTTGGCCCGGCTGATCCCTTGCACGGTACGGGAGTTGGGCGGGTCGTCGGGGGTGCCCTCGGGCAGGTCGACGCCCCGGCTGTGCAGGAAGGCCCGGGTGCCG
Source organism: Streptomyces sp. 1331.2 (assembly GCF_900199205.1). Taxonomy (NCBI): domain Bacteria; kingdom Bacillati; phylum Actinomycetota; class Actinomycetes; order Kitasatosporales; family Streptomycetaceae; genus Streptomyces; species Streptomyces sp. 1331.2. Next base: position 3,387,486 of record NZ_OBMJ01000001.1, read on the forward strand.
TCCAGGCGCGGGCGGCCGTCCACGTAGGTGTCGTAGTCGGTGACGGCGTCGAACGGGACGAACGGCCCGCCGGTGCGGGCGGATTCGGCGCGCAGGAAGGTGTCGAAGGTGTCCTTCCAGGCCGCGGCGTGCACCTTCGCGGTCTGGGTGAGCACCCCGTCGAGGTCGAAGAGGAAAGCACGGATGTCGTCCGGTAGCCCCAGCATGGGTGCAGTCTTACCCGGGAACGGGGGGAAGCCGCCCATTTCCCGGCGGCGCGTCGCGGAAGCGGCTGCGGCACCGCTACCGCTACGGCTACGGCTACGGCTACGGCTACGGCTACGGCTACGGCTACGGAGAGTCGGGCAGTTGCGGCTCGGGGGCCTGGATGACCGCGAAGAGCGCGCCCTGCGGGTCGCGGACGACGGCCATCCGGCCGGACTGCAGGTCGAACGGCGGCTGGAGCACCGAACCGCCCGCCCTGACCAGGGCGTCCACCGTCGAGTCGGTGTCGTCCACCGAGAAGTAGGTCATCCAGTGCGAGGGCGTGCCGGGCGCCAGGTAGCCGGGGACCGCCTGCATGCCGCCCACCGTGCGGTCGCCGACGTTGAGCGAGAAGTACCCGTCCATGCCCTGGACGGTGGCCGGGCGCAGCCCGAGCGCGGGCTGGTAGAAGCGGCCGGCCGCGGCGGTGTCGGTGGTGTTGAGCTCGTTCCAGACCAGCGCGCCGGGCTCGTTGACCACGCCGGCGCCGATGAAGTCCATCGCCTGCCAGACGCCGAACACCGCGCCCGTCGGGTCGGCGGCGACCATCATCCGGCCGATCGTCCCGACGTCCATCGGCTCGTAGAGGATGGTGCCGCCGGCCGCGGCGATCGCCCGGTGGCTCGCCTCGGCGTCGTCCGAGGCGAGGTAGGTGGTCCAGGCGACGGGCGGTGCGGGCCGGTCCTCGGGCCCGGGCGCCGTCATGATCCCGGCGACCGGCCGGCCGTTGAGCATGCACACGGAGTAGCCGCCGAACTCGACCGGGCCGACCTGGCCCTGCCAGCCGAAGAGGTCGCGGTAGAAGTCGAGCGCGGCCTGCTGGTCACTGGCCAGCAGGTCGACCCAGCACGGGGTGCCGGGCGGGTACGGGTCGGTGACGACGGGCATCGCGGGGCCTCCCGGAGGCGGTGGTGGCCGGCCGGGGCGGTCGGCAGGGCTGCGGCGGTCGGGCGGGGCTGCGGCGGGCACCGGGACGGCGCCACACCGCCACCTTCGGCCCGGCACCGCGTTCCCGCCACCGGACGGCGTCCGACGGCATCGGCCCGGCGGGCCGGCTCAGGGGGCGTCGTGCCGCCGGGCGGTGACGAAGTACGGCTGCACCTTGCCGCTCTGCGCGTAGTCCTTGAACCGGACCAGCAGTTCGGCCCAGGTGCCGGCCACCGCCGGGACGCCCTCCTCGCTGCCCGGCTGCCAGCCGCCGTGCCGGAACAGCAGCCGGGTGCGGTCGGGTGCACCGGGCTGCTCGGCGAGGTCCCAGCTGATCCAGGTGCCGGCCCAGTGCGGCGGGAAGGCCCCGGCGTTGGCCCAGACCACCCGGTCCCGGTCGGCGCGCTCGACCCGGAGCCGGAAGGGCTCGGGGACGTCGGGGAAGTCGAAGAGCAGGACGTCGTCCTCCCGGTCCACGGCGGTGGTCCACCAGGCGGTGAGCCCGTCGTGGGTGGTGAGCGCGGCGAGGACGACGGCCCGGGGTGCGGCGATGTCGAGTTGCAGGGCGATCTCGGGCATGGCGTCCGCCTTTCGGTGCCCGCTGGGCCCCCTCCTGTGGCCCCTCCTCACGATGGCACGACCCCCGGGCCCGCGCGCCCCGGGGATGTCCGGGGCGCCGGTCCGGGGGTCGGTGCGCGGGTCGGTGCGGGGGTCGGGTCCGCGGCGGGTGGGGCGGTCAGCCGCCGCTGCCGTAGGTGGTGTTGGCGCAGATGTCGTCGTCCGCCGAGCGGGCGTCGTTGGTGACGGTGGTGGGCAGCGGCTGCGGGGGCGCCGGGACGCCCGGGGTGGCGGCCGGCGCCGCGCCGGTCGAGCCCGGCGCGAGGCCGACGGCCGCCGCGAAGTCCTGGCCGACGATCACCGAGATGCCGCGCGCGGTGCCGGATTCGAGCTCGGCGCCGGGGAACAGCGCGGCGATCTTCTCCGCGTTGGCCTTCTGCCCGGAGCCGTACTCGATCGTGGTGGTCTTGTACTTGGTGTTCGCGGCCTGGCCCGCCGTGGAGGCGGTGAACTTGGCGGCCTTCAGCTGCTCGGTGCCCTTGCCGGCCAGGCCGTTGACGAGCGTCCCGTTGTAGACCGCGACCTTGATCGCGGCGTTGCCGGCGTCCCCGGCCGGGGCCGGCGGGGTGGTGGCCGCGGGCGGCTGCGGGGCCGGGCTGGTGCCACTGGCGGGGGCGTCGGGCTGCTGGCCGGTGGCGTTCTGGCCGTCGATGGTCTGGTCGGCCTTGAGGGTGTCCCAGAGCTTGTTGGCGTCCGGCTGGATCAGGTCGATGTTGGAGTCCTGGGTGCGGAAACGCCAGGGCGCCGTCACGAACTTGAGGTTGCTCATGTCGATGTTCTTGAGCGACAGGCCGAAGGAGAGCAGCTTGTCCGCGGAGTCCAGGCCCGGGTCGACGGTCAGCGACTTGGTCGCGGCGTCGGCCAGCGGCAGGAGGGTGGTCGGGTTCATCCCCTCCTTCTTGATCTTGGAGGCGAGCGAGCCCAGGAAGGCCTGCTGGCGCTTCATCCGGCCGATGTCCGAGCCGTCGCCGATGCCGTGCCGCAGGCGGACGTAGTCCAGCGCCTTCTGGCCGTCCACGGTCTGCTTGCCCTGCGGGAGGACCAGCGCGCCCTTCTTGTGCAGGTTGGGGTTGATGTCCCCCTCGTAGATCGGCTGCGGCAGGCAGACGTCCACGCCGTTGACGGCCTTGGTCATCGAGGCGAAGCCGTTGAAGTCGACCACGAGGGTGTGGTCGACCCGGATGCCGGTGAGCTTCTCCACCGTGTTCTGGGCGCAGGCCGGGTTGCCGTCGTCGCTGCCGCCGGTCGAGAAGGCGGCGTTGAAGAGGTCGGTGTTGCCGCCCTTGGTCCACTTGCCGTTGGGGAGCTTGCAGGACGGTATCTGGACCATCGCGTTGCGCGGGATCGAGATGCCCACGGCGTGCTTGTGGTCGGCGTAGACGTGAAGCAGGATCGTGGTGTCCGAGCGGGCGCCGCCGTCCTCGCCGCCGCCGAGGTCGGCGTTGTTCTTGCCGCGGCTGTCGGAGCCGATCAGCAGCACGTTGACCGGCTTGTTGCCGTCCGCGTCGGCCTTCGACTCCGGCGGGCGGTCGGTGGCTATCGCGTCGCCGTCGAAGGACTTGATGTTGGCGTTCAGCTTGAAGTAGATCGCGCCGCCCACGCCGGCGATGACCACCAGCACGCCCGCCGTCGTCCAGGCGACGATCTTCTTCACGTTCTTCTTCGGCTTGGCGCTCTTGCGCGCCGCCGCCCGGCCGCCGGCACCGCCCTCGGCCCGGCCGTCGCCACCGCGGCCGCCGTCGCCACCGCGGCCGCCCTTGCCCTGGGCCGCACGGCGGGCCTCCGCCCGGCCACCGGAGCGCGGCGACGGCACGGTGCCGCCGCTCTCCGTGCCCTCGGTCGTGAGCGCGCCGGACGCGTCCTCGCCCCGGGCCGGGCCCTCGCCCCACTGACCTGACATGCGCGTACCTTTCACCGACGGAAGCGACGCCCCGGACGATCTGGCGCACCGCACACAGAGAGACGGTCGGGACCGCCCCCGGGTTGCACATACGTACAGCACTGGCAACCGACGAACGTGGCTTCCGATCATATTTAGACCCGGCGCGATCACGGACCCCCGGTGGGCCGGTCACCCCACCGACAGTCCGGCAACCACCAGGCAGAACACCCGAAACCGCCCGATTCCGACGTGACCCATGCCACGTCGGTGCCGCCCGGCCCTTGTCCTGGGCGGGAGGGGGCGGGGCCAGACACGCCCTAGGACGCGCTGCGGCGGCGGCCCGCCCGGGCCACCGCGGCGGCGAGGGCGACCACCGCGACCAGGGCGGCACTCGCCCCGGCCACCGTCGAGGCCCGGGCCAGGGCGGTCCGGTCGGCGGGCGGCGGGACGGTGACCGGCTCCACGACGGCCCAGGGGGCGGCGGTGGCCGGGGGCTGGGCGGTCACGGCGGCCACCACGTCCAGCGTGCCCCAGCCCACGGCCGGGTCCGGGAGCGACGAACCCGGGCGGTACGCCGTGGACTTGAGCCGCTCGGCGACCTGGGCCGGCGTCCACCCGGGCTCCCGGGAGAGCAGCAGGGCGGCCGTGCCGGCGACCAGGGCGGCGGCGCCGCTGGGCCCCGAGGCGGTGAAGTAGCCGCCGCCCGGCCCGGCGGCCTGCAGCCCCTCGCCGGGGGCCGCCAGGTCCACCCGGGCGCCCGGACCGGCGCCCGCTGCGCCGCCGGAGCCGCCGGAGACCGCGCTGCCACCTGCCGCGCCGCCGGAACCCGGGTCGCCCGGGGAGGGTGCGCCGCCCGGACCGATCGAGGCCACCGCGAGCACGCCCGGGTAGCCGGCCGGGAAGACCGCGCCCCTGCCCGACTGCCCGTCCGGCCCGGCCGGGGCGACCAGCAGCAGCCCCTTTGCCGTGGCGTACTCGACGGCGTCGGCGAGCGCCTGGCTCGGCGCCGGCACCGGCACCCCGACCACGGCCACCCGGGCGCCGCCGTCGGCCGCCGCCCGGATGCCCTGGGCGAGCAGGTCCGGCGTGGTCGTCCCGGCGTCGTCGGTGACCGCGACGGCCAGGACGGTCGCCTCGGGGGCGATCCCGGCCGGTCCGTTGTCGGGCGTACGGCGGCCGGCGACCAGGCCCGCCAGGAAGGTGCCGTGGCCCACGCAGTCCCGGCCCGCGTCGCCCTGCCCGTGCAGCCGGGGGCCCGTCCGGAGCCGGCCGGCCAGCACCCCGGCACCGGTGCCCGCCGAGGCGTCCACTCCGGAGCCGAGCACGGCGACGGTCACCCCGGCGCCCCGGCCGAGCGACCAGGCCGACTCGGGCCGCAGGTAGACCTGGGCCCACGGGGCGCGGTCGACGGTCGCCCGGACGGACGGCTTGCGGCAGCCGTTCTCCCGGACGTCCGGGAGCGTCTGGCTCATCGCCGGGAGCTCCCCGGCCGCAGGCGGGGCGGCCGCTGCTCCGGCCGGGGCCCCCGGCGCGTCGGCGACCGCCGGCGCGACGGGGCCCAGCAGGGCGGCGGCGGCCCACACCGCCGCCGCCCCGGCGACCCCCCGCCGCCCCCGGCGGACGGCCGCCCCCACCGGGCGGACCGCCTCCCGGGGAGTTCCTGGGGCCCGCCCCGCGAACGGTGCCGGATCGGGCCGCGGCGTCAGGGTGCGTGCACCGCCGGGCGCAGGCGGGGCAGGCCCTGGGCCCTGGGGGGTCATACCGAGCTGCCCAGGCGCTCCACCGCGATGTCCTCGGGCAGCAGCAGGCTGAGCTCGGAGAGGTCGGCGAAGTCGAGGCGGCCGAGCCGGCCGGCCTGGCGGGTGATCATGCCCTCCAGGGTCTGCCGGGCGAAGCGGCCGTTGCCGAAGGTGCGGTCGCGCGGGACGGCGGCGAACAGGCGGGCCAGTGCCTCCAGGGTCTCGGGCGCGCAGGTGTAGCCGGCGTTCTCGGCGAGCCGGCCCACGATGGTGACCAGTTCGTCGTCGGTGTAGTGGCCGAACTCGACCTGGCGGGAGAAGCGGGAGGCCAGGCCCGGGTTGGAGGCGAGGAAGTGCCGCATCTCGTCCTCGTAGCCGGCGACGATCACCACCACCTCGTCCCGGTGGTCCTCCATCAGCTTCATCAGGGTGTCCACCGCCTCCTGGCCGAAGTCGCTGCCGCCGCCGTGGCGCGGGGTGAGGGTGTACGCCTCGTCGATGAAGAGCACCCCGCCGCGGGCCCGGTCGAAGGCCTCCTTGGTGAGCTGGGCGGTGTGGCCGACGTACCGGCCGACCAGGTCGGCGCGGGCGGTCTCGACCAGCTGCCCACCCGGCAGCACCCCCAGCTCGGCGAGCAGCTGCCCGTAGAGCCGGGCGACGGTGGTCTTGCCGGTGCCGGGCGGGCCGGCGAAGACCAGGTGGTGGCTGATGGTGGCGGTGGGCAGCCCGGCCTCCTCCCGCCGACGCACCTGGCGGATCAGGTTGACCAGGTCCTCGACCTGCTCCTTGGCGGCCGGCAGGCCGACCATCGCACGCAGTTCGGCGAGCAGTTCGGTGCCGTCCCGGCGGGCGGCCTGCGGGGCCTCCTCGGGGGCGACGTCCTCGGGGACCAGCAGGGCCAGGTCCTCGTCGGAGATGTCTGCCCGGGTGGCGAGCCTGGTGGCCTGGCGGTCGACCATCTCCTCGAACACCTTGCGGGCCGCCCGGCCGTTGCCGAAGTCCTCGCCCTTGGGCAGCCGCTCGAACAGCCCGGACAGGGCCTCCCTGGTGCCGCCGGCCAGCTCGTAGCCGTGCCCGGCGGCCGCTCGCTCCACGATGGTGACCAGCTCCTCCACCGAGTAGTTGGCGAACTCCACGGTCCGGCTGAACCGGGAGGCCAGGCCCGGGTTGGAGGCCAGGAAGTCGGTCATCTCGGCCGAGTAGCCCGCCACGATCACCACGATGTCCTCGCGGTGGTCCTCCATCAGCTTGACCAGGGTGTCGATCGCCTCCCGCCCGAAGTCCGGGCCGCTGCCGCCGGAGCCCGCCGACAGCGTGTACGCCTCGTCCAGGAAGAGCACCCCGCCGAGCGCCGACTGGAACACCTCGGTGGTCTTGAGCGCCGTCCCGCCGATCACCGAGGCCACCAGGTCGGCCCTGGCCACCTCGGTCAGATGCCCGCTGCGCAGCACCCCCAGCTCGGCCAGGATGCTGCCGTACAGCCGGGCCACCGTGGTCTTGCCGGTGCCGGGCGGGCCCGCGAAGACCAGGTGGCGGCTCATCGGCAGCGCGGGCATGCCCGCCAGCTCCCGGCGCCGGGCCAGCTTGTTGAGGTTCACCAGGGTGGCGACCTGCTCCTTGACGCCCGCCAGGCCGACCAGTGACTCCAGCACCTCCAGCGGGCCCGGCCGGCCGTCCGGCACGGCCCCGCCCGCGGCGGCGGGCTCCCCCGCGGCGCCGCCCGGGGCGCCGGGGGCCGCCCCGGTCTGCGGTGCGGCCGCCGGGGCGGGCGCGGCGCCGGTGGTGGCGGTGCCGTGCGCGTCCGGCAGCTCGTTCTCCTCGCTGACCAGGTCCTCCACCGACAGCCGCTCGCTCGGCGCGCCCTGGCGCAGGCCGGAGCCGCGGTTGCGGGAGAGGGTGCAGCCGGTCAGCCGGACGGCCTCGACGGAGTCGGTGCGCACCCCGTCCCCGGTGTTCTCGCTCGCCGTGAGCTGGGCCAGGGCGGCCCGGGCGCCGGCCCCGATCCGCACGCCGTGGCGGCGGTTGCCGGTCACCCGGACCCGGGTGCAGGTCAGTTCGGCGCCGTCCTCGGCGGTGACCCCGTCCTCGGCGGAGCCGGACACCTCGCAGTCGCGCAGCGTCGCCGTGCCGACCCGGCCGAGCAGCACCCCGGAGCCGCCCGCGCCGCGCACCACGGTGGAGCCGAGCCGGAGGTCGGCGCCCTCCGCGATCCGCACGCCCGCCCGGCCCGCGTCCAGGACCTCGCAGTTCTCCAGCTGCCCGCGGCCGTCCCGGAGTGCGGCCACGCCGTCGCCCTTCGCCCGGTGGACGGCGACCCGGCGCAGCCTCGGGTTGGCGCCGTCGGTGATCAGCACGCCGGTGCCGGTGACGTCCCGCACCTCCATCCGGTCGACGTCGGCCGCACTGGCACCGGTCAGCTCGACCCCGTCGGCGCAGTCGCGGACGACGGTGCGGGCCAGCGAGGGCCCGGCGGAGTCGCCGACCCAGAGGCCGGTGCCCTCGCCGCCGTCGATCTCGCAGTCCTCGAAGGTGCCGCGCGAGCGGGCCGTGACGTGGACGCCGTGGCCCGCCGTCCGGGAGGCGCGGCAGCGGCGCAGCAGCGGGTCGGTGCCCCCGGCGAGCACGAAGCCGTGCCCGGAGGTGCCGGTGACGGTGCAGTCCTCCAGGGAGACCCGGGCGGTGGAGGAGATGTAGACGCCGATCGTGGTGTCGCGCACGGTGGTGCGCAGCAGCCGGGTGGTGCTGTGCTCCTCCAGGGCGATGCCGGGCTTGTCGGTGACGGAGACCTCACAGCTCTCGAAGGTGCCCCGGGCCTCGCCGTTGGCGCAGATGCCGTTGCCCCGGGCGTCGCGCAGCACGCAGTTGCGCAGCAGCGGGTTGGCGCGTTCGCCGATCACGACGGCGGAGCTGCCGAGGTGTTCGATGACGCAGTCCTCGATGACGCTGCTGCCGGTGGAGGTCTCCACGATGCCCGCGCCGGCCGGGTTGGTGACCCGGCAGCCGCGCATCGCCAGGGTGCCGTCCCCGCGGGTGAGCAGGGCCGTCCAGGAGCTGCCGACGACCTCGCAGTCCTGGACGGCGGCCTGGCCGCGCGGCACGTCGATGGCGGGCAGTTCCTCGTCCTGCCCCTGGAGGATCAGGCCGGTCAGCTGCACCGCCTCGGCGGTGACCTGGACCACGCAGCCGCGCCGGGCGGTGATCCGGACCGTGCCCCGGGCCTCCGCGGCGGTGATGGTGACCAGCTTGTTGATCACCAGGTTCTCCTCGTAGCGCCCGGGGCGTACCGAGATCACCGCCCCGCTGCGGGCCGCCGCGAGCGCGTCGCCGATGGTGCGGTAGCGGCCGTCCCGCTGTTCCGGGCATACCGTCAGCACGTGGCGCGACATGGCGTGGCCTTCCCTCTCAGTGACTCGCTCGGTGGACGGCCCGGTGGCCGACTCGGTGGCTCGCGGATGACCTGGCTACCCGTCAGCCGGTGCAGTCGGCGCGCACGGCGGCGGCTGCGTGGTGGGCCTTGTCGGCGCTGCCGCCCCAGTCGATGCCCCGGGAGTGCAGGGTGACGGAGATCCGTCCGCCGCTGACCGGGAAGGGGCCGGCGTCGTACCACTTGCCGCGGTTCGCGGGCTGGTCGACGTTGAAGGCGCCGGCGCCGCCCGAGGCGTTCGCCACGGTGTAGTAGGAGGGCTTGCCGCCCACCGCCTTGAGGTCGCCGTTGTTCGGGACGTAGACGGAGATCCGGCAGCTGCCGCTGGTGACCGGCGCCGTGGAGAAGGTCCACACCGCCGAGTTGCCTTCCGGGTCGTCCTTGTTCGCCGCGCCGGACATCGGCAGCGAGACGTACGAGCCGTTGCAGCCCGAACCGGTGTACCCGCCCGCGGAGTTGGTCAGCCAGCCGGCGGTGCCCTGGGTCCACCAGCCGTTCTTGGCGAAGCTGACGGCGGAGTTGCCGCAGCCGTTGCCGCCGATGGCGCTGAAGCTGGGCGGGGCGGGCTTGCCGGCCGCGGGCGGCTGCTGGGGGGCGGGCGGCTGCCCGGGGGCCGGCGGCTGGGGCACGGGGGCCGGGACGGTGCCGGAGCCGGAGCCGGAGCCCGGGGCGGGGCCGGAGCCACCGCCCGCGCCGGTGCTGCCACCGCCACCGCCGCCGTTGCCGCCCGGCGCCGGGGCGCCCGGGTTGGGGCGGGTGAGCGGGCTGCTGCCGGTGCCCGGAGCCGTCCCGGCGCCGGGGACGGTTCCGGTGGTCGTCCCGGGCGGGCCGCCGGGGACGACCGGGGCCCCCGGGGCCGCCGGATCCCCGCCGGGGGTGGCCGGCTGGCCCTGCGTCGGGTCGCCGGCCGGGGCGCCGGGGACGGGGACGACCGGGTCGGCGGGCGCCGGGGGCTGCGCGAGGTCGTCGAGCTCGGGGCCCTCGACGGGGGGCCGGTCCGCCGTGCTGTGACCGCCGTTGCCGGAGCCGCCGCGGCCGGACTTGCCGCCGTCGGTGATCAGGAACGGCAGGCCCATCAGCACCACGCCGACGGTCGCGGCGGCGATGATCACGGGCCGCTTCAGCCGGGCCCGGCGCCCGGACGGGGCGGGACCGGCGGGCTCGGCCTCGGCCTCCGCCGCGGCCCCCGGGTCGGGGTCGGGGCCCGGGTCGGGCAGCGAGGCGGGAACGGCGGCGACCTGCCCGTACTGCGGCACGGCCGGCGGCGCGGCCGGGGCCACCGGGCCCGCGCCGGCCGGCCCCTCCTCCATCTCCCAGGCCACCGAGGGCAGCTGAATGCCCGCCGCCGCCCCGTTCTGAGACCGGTTCCCAACCGTGCTCGTGCCCACCGCAGCTCCTCGGCTCCACTTGCAGTCCCTGTCGGCGGGAGCGCCCGAGCGACAGGTCTGCGGACGTCCCACTCCGTACCCACGGCCCGGCCGGGCCTAGAGGTTCAGCGCCTTGACGATCTCCTCCTCCAGCGACAGGACGAACGCGTCCTTCGGCTGGGCCTGCCGGGCGAGCGGAGGGGCCGGCGGCTCCGACCGCTCCTGGGGCTCCGGGTGCTCCGGGTGCTCCGGAGCGAACAGCGGCGGCGCCGGGCGGCGGAGCGCGAACCAGTCCCGGAGGTCGGCGAGCGTGCACGGCTCCCCCCGCTCCCGGCAGCGCAGGACGAAGTCGGCCACCCGCCGCAGGCCGTCGGTCGTCGGCTCGGCGCCCTCCGGGGTCCCGAGCAGTTCCCGCACCAGGGCCACCGTGCCGGTCGAGGTGCCCCCGGCCAGCTCGACCAGCCGGTCGACGGCCCGGACGTGGGCCAGGCCCTCGGGGGTCGCGGTGGTGAACTCCCGGCCGTAGGCCGCCCTGCCCCAGCGGACGGTGCTCTGCAGCCGCTCCTGCCCGACGGCGGGCGGGAGGCTTCCGTCCTGCTCCAGCGCCCGGCGGACGTCGTCGAGCAGCAGCGCGTCCCCGCCGAACCTCGGCTTCCCGTCCCCGGCGTCCTCGCTGAAGGTCAGGTAGTGGTCCGCGGGCACCTGCCGGTCCGTGGTCTCCGACAGCGGCAGGTCGACGGTGAACGGCACCAGCCCCCGCTCGGCGACGGACTCCCGGCTGCCGTCGAAGAAGGTCACCTCGATCTCCGCAGCACCCGCGTACCGGGCCATGGGCACCGAGCCCTTGCCGTTGACGACCAGCGGGCCGGTCTCGCCGAGGGCGCCGCCGTCCCGCCAGAGCCGCTGGGCGCCGCCGGTGAGGCCCGGGGTGTGGGTGAGGTCGCCGGCGAGCTTGACGCCGACCTGGGCCTGCAGGCCCGCCTGCCGGGCGTTCAGCTCGGTCAGGACGGAACCGGAGGCGAGGCTGTTCGCCGGGCTCAGCTCGACCGCGGTGTCGTTGGTCCGGTGCACCAGCTCCAGGAGCTTCACCCGCACCTCGACGCCCTTGTCCTGGCCCAGCAGCCACCGCCCGGGCGAGGCCGTGGCGATCTCCGTGCCCCGGCTCGCGGTGCCGAACAGCGCCGACAGGTGGCTGTGCGAGGTGATGTTCTCCACCGCCGCGCCGAGCTGCCGCCACGCCCGCGCCCCGAAGTACTCCCGGCCGCGCAGCCGCACCAGGTCCTGCACACCGCCGACGTCGCCGAGCCAGCGCAGCACGTCGGTGTCGCGCAGGCCCTGCCAGACCCGGGCGGGCGGGACGGGGACGGCGACCTGCTCCGGCTCCACCACGGGGACGGGCTGCGGCGGCGGTGCCTCCTGCGCCGTGGATTCGGTCGTGGATCCGGTCGTGGATCCGGCCTTCGGCTTCGACTCGGGGGCCGGCCTGGTCTCGCCGGTCTCGACGATGGCCTCGTAGCCGATCCGCGCGGTGCGCACCACCGTGGTTGAGGCCCCTGTCAGCGGCCTGCGGGTGATCCGGAGGCGCAGCTGCGCATCGCCGTCGTAGGCGCTGCCGGGCACCTTGGCCTTGCTGGCCATCCCGGCGCCGGTGCTCCGGCTCAGGATGTCCATGTGGTCCTTGCCCCAGCCGACGGTGCCCGTCAGCCCGACCGTCACCGGCACGGCTCCCGCCACCGGGATCGTCCCGTTCACCCCGACGGTCAGGTTGTTGCCGTGGCCCGCACCGAAGTTGGTGACGCCGTCGGAGCTGGCGAAGCTGTGGTTCACCTGGGTGGCGGCGTTGAACTCGGTCGTCCCGGTCCCGCCCAGGTGGTCGCTGCGGTCGAGCAGGACGGCGTCGATCTGCACGGTGGTGCGTCCGTGCCGCACGATGATCGCGTCCCCGGCCGTCATGGCCTTGAGGCGTGCCTGCAGCCTGGTCGGGGTCAGTTCCTCCGTCAGCTTGCGGACGATGCCCTCGCGGTCGCTGCCGAAGGGGTTGCCCTCGGTCCGGTCCAGCTGGTGGAGGACCGATTCCGCGAGCGACCGGCCCTGGTGGAGCGGGTACACGTCGCCGACGACCGTCGAGGAGTCCAGCCGCCGGTGGTCCAGGTAGCCCGCCGGCTGACGGGTCGTGGCCGGGGCCGGCGGCGCGGCCCCGGCGTCCACGGGCAGGGCGTCGCGCCGCGGGACGGCCACCCGGGCGCTGCCGTCCACGTGGTCCCGGAAGGTGCCGTCGTGCAGGCCGAGCCGGGTGAACCTGACCTCGACCCGGTACCGGGTGGCGGTGTCGAAGAAGACGGCCGGCTCGGTGTGCTTGCCCCGGTTGGACACCGAGGCGATGGTGTCCGCGGCGCCGCCGTAGGTGCGGTCGATCCGGTGCGTGTACCCGGCCGTGACGTCGACGAACGTGGTCTTGAGCTTCCCCAGGACGCCGCCGGTGTAGCGGTTCAGCCGGTCCCGGGCGTAGCCCTGGCCGCTCGACGTCTGGGTGCCGGACTCGAACTCGTACTTCTCCGTGGTCGAGTGGTACGTCGATGCGCCCAGCTCGGCCGTGACGGTGATGTCGGCCCGCCAGGTCTTTCCGGAGACGGTCTCGGTGATCCGCCCGCCCCGGGTGAGCTGGGAGAGCTGCGTCTTGAACGCGACCCGGCCGAAGGTCTCCCCGATCCGGAACCGCACCTCGTCGGACAGGTCGCCGTACTTGGCCCACACCGCCTCGGTGACGGTCTCGCGCACCCGGGCGGCGCCGGTCAGGGTGTGCACCACGTAGGAGGCGTTCAGCTGGTGGCGCTCGGCCATCCGCTGCGGCGTCCGGTACGGCGCCTCTGCCACGTCCTGCGCCGGCTTCGGCGGCTTCGGCGTTTCCGGCGTGAACTCCGGCTCGCCGTCCGCGTTCCGGTGGACCGTGACGTCCGTCGTCTCCCGGCTGTCCAGGCCGAGCTCGACCCGAACGCGCTCGCTGACGGAGGTGCCGCCGGGCCTGCCGGCGGCCTCCCCGAAGCGGACCTCCAGCACCAGCTCGGCGCCGTAGATCGCCTGCGCGACCCCGTGCTTGCCGCTTGCGTACGAGCGGTCGGCGTCCCGGCCGCGCCAGGCGAACCGGTCCCGCTGCTGGCCGCTGCCGGTGGCGGAGAGCTCGATGCCCGGCGTCTCCTTGCGGACGACCCCGCCGAGCTGGCCCTGGCCGGCGAAGGTACGGGTGAGCAGCCTGCGGTCGGCGGAGAACTCGCCGGTCTCGTTCACCTGGTTGAGCTCGGCCTTGGCGTCCTCCCGCCGGTAGGTCAGCTTGGCGAGCTCGGCGGTGGCGGTGACCACGACGCCGTCCTTGCCGTGCAGCTTCAGCTCCAGCGGCTCGCCCCGGGTCATCGCGGTGAGCCGGGACGCCAGCCTGGGCTGGCCGAACGCGTGCATGACCTCTTCGCGCACCGAGCTCCAGCCGTCCCCGAACAGCTCCCGGCCCTTGGCGTCCACCGCCCGGCGCAGGGCCGCGGTGCTCTCCAGGTCCCGCAGGACGACCGTCTCGTCCAGGCCCTCCGTCCAGACGTGCTCCGGCGGCGCCTTGGCCGCGACCGGGCCGGGCGGCTCCGAGGCGGGCTGCTCCGGTGCGGGCGGCTCCCCGGGCGCGTCCCCGGTGTCGGCGCGGTCGACCAGCAGCTTCACCCCGGCCTCGCCCGCCGGGTGCTTCTCGTCCCGGCCGTTGAAGGTCAGCTCGAACCGGACGGTGCCGTCGTAGACCACACCGGGCACCTTGGACTTGCTGGTCAGCTGGGAGAGCTGCGCGTGCCCCGAGACCTCGACGTGCTCGCGCCCCAGCCGTCCGGTGGCCCCGGCGTTCACCAGCGCGCCGTCCGCCTTCGGCCCGAACGTGGGCACGACCGGGAGCTGGGTGGCGTGGGCGCGGTCCGTGACGCTGCTGTGCACCTGCTGGTGGACGGTGCCGATGGTGAACTCGGTCTCCTTGGTGGTGCCCACCTGGTGCGGGTCCACGACCCTGGCGGTGATCCCGACCGAGGCGAGCGTCCGGCCCCGCCGGTCGGTCAGCACCACGGTCACCGGCTCGTCCGCCGTCATGCTCTTCAGGTCCCGTTGCAGGCGGACGAAGTCGACCTCGGTGAGAAGCTTGCGGCGCAGCGCGGGCCAGTGCTCGCCCAGCTCCCGGACGGCCTTGGCCTCCACGCCGTGCAGCAGTGCCTCCACCGGCCGCAGTCCGTGCTGCTCGCCGCGCGGCGAGAGGTCCAGCACGATGTCCTGGCCGCCGATCCGGCCGTCGAGCAGCCGCTTCGGGGGCACCCGGGGCGTCTCGTCCGCCGGGTCGTGCACGGGGATGCCGACCGTCGTCCCGACCTCCACGGTCGCGGTCCGCCGGCCGTCCTCGGTGTGCACCAGGGCGCTCTCGTGCCGGAGGTCGCCGAAGTCGAGCTCCAGTTTCAGCTCGGTGGCGTACACGTCGTTGAGCGTGGCGGTCTTCGAGCGCGCCACCTGCCCGCCGGCGTCCAGGCGCACCTCGCTGCTGCCCCGGTCGTGGAAGTAGCCGACCAGCTCGGCGAGGTCGCCGGTGCCGCTCGCGTGCTTGCCCTGGAAGCCGAGGTTGTACTGCGAGCGCAGGTCCCCGCGCGTCCCGGTGAGCACCGTCCGGTCGGCGCCGTTCTCGATCTCGATCTTCTCCTGGCGCAGGAAGGTGCGCTTCAGGACCTCCCCGCGCAGCGAGATGCTGCCGCTCCAGCCGCTGCCGTCGAACGGGGCCGTCCAGACCTCGCCCCGGGAGAGCGCGGCGAGCACGGGCCGCAGCGTGGCGGGGCCGAAGTAGGCGTCGGCGAAGGAGCGGATCGCGGCGCGGTCGCCCGGGGTGATCCTGGCGAGGACGTCGATGACCTTGTCGCGTACGGCCGCCTCGTGCTCGGTCAGGCCGATCACGAGGTCGGTGCCGGCGATCGCGGCGGGCCTGGCGGGGGGCTCGGGCTTCGGCTCCTCGAAGAGCTCCCCGAGCAGCTGCCCGTCGGACTTCTCCTGCTCGGACCTCTCCTGCTCGGTGGCCTTCCCGGGCAGGACGTCCTCGTCGGCCCGCTCCTGGGCGTGCTCCCGGCCGCGTGCGTCGGCGTGCTCCTCGTGCCGCGGCCGGAGGACCGGCTCCACGGGCCTGCTGCCGTCGTAGTGGTCGACGCCGTTGTAGTACACGGTGACGGGCTGCCCGCCCTCCGGGCCGAGGACGCCCCGGTCGTGGATCCCGTCGTGGTGCATCAGTCGCAGCCGGATGCCCAGGGCGTGGGCCAGGGCCGCCGGAAGCATCTCCCCCGCGGCCGTCCCCCACTGGCTGCGCCAGTTCCGGACGGTCCGCAGCAGGGCCTCGCGCTCGTGCGGCAGCGCGGGGCTGTGCCCGTCGGTGATGTACTGCGCGACGATGCCCTCCAGCTCGCTCCGGCGCATCCCCGCGAAGCTCGGCCGGTCCGCCTCGGGGACGTACGCCAGCAGCTGCCGGTCACTCAACTCGCCGAGACGTCCGAGCAGTTGTCCGCGCAGACCGCGCAGCACCTCGGCCGGGAAGTCCTCCGGCGCCAGGTCGCGGTAGTGGTTCTCGACCGCGCGCCGGAGCGCGTGGATCCCGCCCCCGCTCCCGGATCCGGAGACCAGGTGGGGCGCGCTGACCGCGACCGCGTTCAGCAGGCAGAGGCCGTTGCCCGAGACCTTCACCCGGGCGCCGGGCAGGCCGAACTCCTCGACGCCGAGGGGCACCTCCAGCCCGTCGTGGCTCATGGCGTGCAGCGGGGCGGGGCGCACGCCACCCCCCGGGCCACTCGCGTCGGGCCGGGGGGTGGCCCAGAAGTCGGTGATCAGGCCGTTCTGCTGGCGGACCGTCACGCGATGGGTCGGGAAGTCCCGCACGATCTCGACGGGCAGCGCCGCGCCGGCGGCCCCGCCCAGGGCGAGCCGCCGCTGCGCGTCCTCCAGCAGGTGGTAGGCGAGGCTGCGGCGGTCGGCCGGCGCCCACGCGGCGGGCATGCCCCGGCCGGCGTCCGCCGCCAGGTTGGGCATGGCCCGGTCCACCCGCGGCCCGAACTCCGCCGCCATGTCCCCGGCCGGGGGACGGGCGCCGGTCCACGGTGCGTCCGGCGCCCGCAGCGGCCGGACCTGCGGCACGGCGGCCACCTGGGTGAGGGGGGCCGGGTTGTGCGCCGCCAGGAAGCGGGCGAACGCCGGGAGGTCGCGCCCGGCGGTCTGGAGGACGTCGGGGATCAGGACGTCGAGCGCGGTCAGCAGGCCGTTGTCCCTGGTCGCGGCCGCGTGGCGAGGGTCGGTCCGCAGGCCGGCCTGGCGGTCCGCCTCCATGACCACGGCGACCGGGTCCAACCCGGGCCGGCGGCGCAGCGCCTGCCCCGGGTCCGCGGCGAAGTCCAGCCGGACCCGGACCAGGGGCTCCCCACCGGCCCGGCCGAAGAACTCGTCGAGCCTGCGCTGCAGTTCGGCCCGGTTGTTCGGGGTGTCCGTCAGCCCGCCCAGGTGGACGTTGAGGGCGAGTTCGACGCCGTTCTGGCCGCTGTCGAAGCGCACGTGCCGGAAGGCCCCGGGGATGTACGCCGTCGTGCCGAGGCTGCCCACCCACACGGGGGACTGCGCGACGATGTCGGCGGCGCTCCACTGCCGGTGCGGCTGCACGGTGGCCGGGCGGTGCGTCAGGTGCCGGCCGTCCTCGGTGACGCCCTCGATCAGCACGCCGTCGGCCAGCCCGATCCAGTGCTCGGGCCGGGCCCCGGGCGGGCTCTGCGTCCGGCGGTCGGCGTACGCCTGCGCCACCGCCTGTTCGACCTTGGCTGGGGTCCAGGCGGCGGGGTACAGGGTGTGGGTGCGCCAGTCGTCGCGCCGGTGCCAGTTGCCGGGGAACCGGGCTTCCGGGGAGTCCGGGTGGACCTTCGGGTCGAGGTACCAGACGGCGGCCCGGTAGGTGCCGTTGTCGTTGGTCTTCCACGGCTGGTCGACCCGGACGCCGCGGAACTGGTTGGCCACCGGGTTCGGCACGTGGTGGGCGCCGTCGAGGGTGCGGCGGTTGCCGTAGCGGACGTGGTCCTCGGTCAGCTGGCTGAAGACGCTGTCGACCGGGCGCCAGGGCGACTGGGCCGGGGTGTCCAGCCCGTCCTGCCACGTGGAGGGCCGGAAGGAGACGATCCGGCCGCCCCGGACCTCGCCCTCGATCCGGACGCCGTCGTACTCGCCCAGCCAGTGGTACGTGGCGTCCCCCGCCCGCTCGATGCCCACGGCCCTGCGGGCGGTGAGCGGGTGCTCGCCGGGCCGCGGGCCGACCGGCAGGCCGGTGCCGGCGGGCGGACGGCCGGGCTGCGGGGCGTCGCCGGCCCGGCGGGCGGCGAGGTGGGCCTGCTCGGCCGCGTACACGGCCTGTTCCGCCGTCCAGTGCTTGGGGAACATCGTCCGCGTGGCCAGCGGGCTGCGGGTCTGGTCGAAGTCGCCGGAGCGCCGGCCGGAGTGCATGACCCGCTCGGCGGTGGTGGCCGCCACCTCGAAGGTGCCGTTGCGGTTCAGCGAGCCGGCCACCTCGGCGGGCCGGGTCCGGCCCGAGCCCAGCGTCGGATAGAGGTGGCCGCCCCTGCCCTTGCGGTCGCCGTGCAGCGCGGTCTCGATGACGTCGCCGCCGAGCGAGACCCGCCGAGGCAGGCCGTCCGCCGTGAATCCGCCGTGCTGGACGGGCTTGCCGGTGCTGTCCGCCGCCGGCACGCGCGAGGGCGTGCCGAGGGCCAGGTCGATGGCCGAACCCAGCTGGCGCAGGTTGCGCGGCTGGAGCACCGTGTCGGGCAGCCGGCGTATCGGGCCGCCCGGTGGGTGGTCCGCGTCGTTGTGCAGGCGGCCGCCGGGGAGCAGGAGCCGGGAGCCCATCTGGCCGCCGTCCGGGTACATCGGGCGGCGCCGCTGGCCGTTGGCGGACTCCCGGTACTCATCGGGGAACCCGAGGTGATGGCCGATCTCGTGCCCGAGGGTCACGGCGGGGGTGCCGAAGTGCCAGGCCCGGTGGTGCACGCGCCCCGGCTCGGGGTGGATGGCCACGGTCTGGGCGGCCGGCCCGGGCGTGTCGAGGAGCACGACACGGACCCTCAGCAGGTCGCCGTCGGGCAGCCGCTGACCGAGGTTGTACGCCTGGTCGACGCCCTCGGCGACGCGCGACTTCAGGGCCTCCAGGGCCTCGCGGACGTCGGGGCGCTGGAGGTCCAGGCGGCGGGTGTCCAGGTGGAGCCTGACCGTCAGGACCTTCTCGTGGTCGACGACCCGGCCGGTGTCGTCGCGCAGTTCCACCCGGTGGACCTCGAAGCGCTGGCCGCCGCGCAACTGCAGCCCGCGGACGAAGTCGTTGCGCGGCGGCACCGCCGTGGTCAGGGGCTGCCCGAGGTCCTCCGCAGCGGACACCCTCCGGTGGTGGGGCTCGCCCCAGAAGTCGGACACCAGGCCGCCCTCGACCTTGACGGCGACCCGGACCCCGCCGAAGTCGCCGCGATGGATCCGGGGCGCCGGGGGGCCACCGGGGGCGCTCTCGTGCGCGCTCCGCGGCTCGTTGTGCGTCACGACCCAGTGCGCGGCGTACCGCTTCATGTCGTCCGGCCAGGTCGCGGGCAGCCGGCGGCCCGCTCCGGGTTCGAGCACCGGGGCGAAGGCCTGCGCGATGGCCGGGGCCTGGCCGTGGACCCAGCCGGCGACCGGGTCCACGGGGTCCGGTGGCTGGTTCTCGGCCACCGCCAGCCGGCGCGCCTGGTGGTCCAACGGCGGTGATCCGTGGAGCAGTTCGCCGGTCAGGCCGGCCAGCCCGGTGGCGTCCAGGGCGTCCGAGAGGTCCTGGAAGAGCTCGGCCAAGGAGGTGACGGTGTCGTTGACGACGTCGAGCTGCGGCGCGTCCTCCGTCCCCTCGACGTAGTTCAGCCGCAGCCGGACCAGGCCGGCGCCGGGGAGGTTGCCGAAGTGCGCGTCGACCAGGTCCTGGAGGTGCCGTTGCGCGGCCTCGACGTCCGGGTGGTTCGGGCCTCCCGGGTGGACCAGTTCGAGGTCGGCGAGGATCTCCACGCCCTCCTGGCCGCTGTCGAACAGCACCCGCCGCACGCGCAGCGGCACGCCGTACTCGTCGCCCGCGTCGTGCAGGACGCCGTCGTGGACGATGTGGTCCTCGGCCCAGACGGTGTGCGCGGCGTGCGGCTGGTTCAGCGTCGGGCTGTGGGCGACCACCCGGCCGTCCACGGAGAGGCCCTCGATCCGCACCCCGCCCGCCTCGCCGATCCAGTACCGGACCTCACCGCCGGCCATCGGCACCAGGCCGTCGGCGCTCGTCGGTGACTCGGCCCAGTGCAGGGTGCCGTCGGGCATCCGCTCACTGTGGAACGCGTTGGCGAAGGCCTCCTCGACCCGCTGGCGGGTGGCCTGCCCGGTCCAGTCCAGCGGGTAGTACACCGCCTTGGCCGGGGCGTCGGCCGCCCGGCGCAGGTTCCACGGCAGCTGTGCCTCCGGCGACCCGGGCACGACCCCGGGGACCGGCGTCCAGTCGTGGACGCGCACGACGCCGTTGTGGCCCACCGAGTGGTCGGTGGCCGGCCAGCTGGGCGGCCGCACGGGCTCGGGCGGCGGGGCGCCGACGGCACCGACCCGGTGCCAGACCCCGCCGGGCGGCGGTCCGACCGGGGTGGGGGCGGTCCAGGCCGAGAAGGAGCCCCCGGCCCCGAGGATCGGCATCGTGTACAGGGGCTCGGACTGCTCGTCCGGCTGCGCCTCCCGGTGCGGCGCGGCCGGCGACTGCGCGTCGGCCGACGACTCGTGCGGTTCCGGGGCACGGTGCGGCGCCGGGGCCTGGTTCGGCTGCGCCGCCCTGGGCAGGCCCTGGAAGTCGACGATCATCCCGTTCTCGGTACGGATCTCCAGCGCGAAGGTGACGAGACCCCAGCGGAAGGTGTCCGCCGTGACGCCCTTCTCCCGCGCGGCCTCCAGGACGTTGTGGGCCACCGTCCTGCGCTGCTCGTCCGTCCAGGTGTCCGGCATGCCCCGGCCCGCGTCGGGGCGCAGGTTGGGCATGGCGGCCGCCACGGCGGCGGCCTGGTCGGTCGCCAGGTGGGTCAGCTCGTTCGCCGGCAGCCGGGTGCCGGTGCCGGGCGCACCGGGCGCCCGCAGCGGGGGCGCGCCGACGGCCGGGTGCTGCTGGGCCAAGTCCCGTACGTACGTGTGCAGTTCGGCCTGGGCGGCGTCCATCAGGTCGGGGACGAGGGCGAACAGGGCATCGCGGATCCCGTCCTCCGGGTCCACCTGCTGCTCGTCCAGGGCGCGCAGCAGGGCCGGCAGGTCCTCCGGGCCGCGGGGGTGGGCCGCGGCCGGGTCGGCGGTGATCGCCAGCCGCAGTCGCACCCGCGGCTCGCCCTCGGCCCCGCCCAGCAGCCGGTCCGCGTGACGCTGCAGCTCGGCCCGGAGGTTGCCCTGGTAGGCGGCCGCCTCCGCCGGGTCCACGTGGACCCGGACGGTCAGTTCGAGCTCGCGCGTGCCGTCGGCGGACACCAGCTCGCGCAGCGCTCCGTGCAGCCGGCCGGCCGGGCCGATCGGCACTTGTCGGGCGGGCGAGGCCGTGACGGTGGCCCCCGGCTCGTGCCGGGAGGGGGCGGGCTGCTCCGCGGTCGGGCGGTGGGTGAGGTGCACCCCGTCCCGGGTGATGCCCTCGATCCGCACGCCGTCGGCCTCGCCGACCCACTGCTCGGTCCGGCCGTCGGTGCTGACGGTCCGCCGGTTCCGGTGGGCCTCCTCGACGGCCCGCTCGATGCGGCTCTGCCGCCAGTCCCGGGGGTACATGGTGTGGGTCGGCGCGTCGTTGCGCCGGTACCAGTGGGAGGAGATCCAGGCCTCGGGCGAGTCCGGGCTCACCTTCGGATCCAGGAACCACACCTTGGCCTGGTAGGTGCCGTTCGGGTTGGCGCTGCCGGCCAGCTCGCGCACCCGGACTCCGTGGAAGACCCCGCTGCCGAACCCCGCCGCGGTGTGGGCCCCGTCCAGCACGAGGCGGTCGCCGTAGCGGAGGTGGTCCTCGGCGGCCTGGGTGAAGGCGGGGTCCTTGCCGCGCCAGGGCAGGTGCGTCGGGACGTCCAGCCCGGCCTGGTCGTGGGACGGGCGGAACGACAGGATGCGGTCGCCGCGTACCTCGCCCTCGATCCGCACCCCGGCGTACTCGCCGGTCCAGCGGTACGTCACGTCCGCGGGGCCGTCGGAGGCCCCTCCGGCGGAGGCCGTCGGGCGCCGGTCGACCGTCCCGGCCCGACGTGCCGCCAGGTGCGCCTGCTCGACCGCGTACACGGTCTGCTCCAGCGTCCAGTGGCTCGGGAACATGACCCTGGTCCGGCGGCCCTCGACGTCACCCGCCGACCGGGAGGTCTCGGTCCGGTGCCGCAGGTCCTCGCGCACCAGGAAGGTGCCGTTGCGGTTCACCGCCCCCGGCACCCGCTCCGGCGCCGGGCGGTCCGACCCCGGGTACGGCATCAGGTGGCCGCCGCGGCCGTCCGGCCCGCCGAACAGGGAGCGGAGGACGACGTCCCCCGACAGCTTCACCGTGGGCGGCAGGCCGTCGGCCGTGTGCGGGACGTTGGGTGCCAGGGCGTCGAGTCCGGCGGACCTGAGCGCACCGTCGACGACCGCCCCCAGCTGCCGCAGGTGGCGGGGCTGCAGGAGGGTGTCGGTGACGTGCGGCTCGCGGTCCCCGGTCGCGTTGTCGGCCGAGTCGATGGCGAAGCGGCCGCGCCGGTCGGTCAGGTGGGTGGCCATCAGGCTGCCGTCCGGGTACACCGGCCGGCGGCGGTGGCTCGCTTCCCGGTACTCGTCCCGCAGGCCGAGGTGGTGGCCCAGCTCGTGCCCGATGAAGTAGGAGGCCGAGCGCAGGTGCCACTCCTGGTGGCTCTCGCGCAGGTCCTTGGGTTCGACGACGACGGTCGACGCGCCGTCGCCCGGGCGGTCCACCAGCTGCGTGCGCACCCGCAGGAGGTCGCCGTTCGGCAGCCGCTGCCCCAGGTTGAAGGTCCGGTCGGCGCCCTCGGCGGTCCGCTTCCTCAGTTCGGCCAGCTCACGCCTGGTCCGGGCGTCGGTCAGGTCCAGCCGGTCGGTGTCCAGGTGCAGCCGGACCGTCAGCACGGTCTCGCGGTCCACGACCGCACCGGTGTCGTCCCGCCGCGCGATCCGCTGGACGGTGAATCCCTGGACCTCCCGGTCGTCGAGGCCGGCGAGGAACGGGTCCCGGGGCGGCCCGACCACCGCGAGCACGGGCCCCAGGTCCTCGTCGCCGGAGACCCTGCGGGCGGACGGCTCGGCCCAGTAATCGACGATCAGGCCGTTCTCGGTCAGGACGTTCAGCCGGACGTCACCGAAGCCGCCACGGTGGACGGTCGGCGCGGGCGGCCCGTCCGGGGCCTGCTCGTGCAGGGGCCGGCCGTCTTCGTGGGCGGCGACCCAGTGCGCGGCGTAGCGCTGCTGCTCCGGGGTCCAGGCCGAGGGCAGGCCGCGGCCCGCGGTGGCCGGGAGGTCGGCGGCGAACAGGCCGGTCAGGTCCTCGGCCTCGCCGTGGACCCAGGTGCCCGGCGCATGAGCGGGAAGCACCTCGGGCGCGTCGAGCAGCAGGCCGGCCGTCAGGTCGCCCAGGCCGGCGTTGTGCACCTCGTCCACGAGGTCCGGCAGCAGCTCGGCCAGGTGCTGCGGCTCCGGGCCGCCGACCAGGACGCCGTCACCGGCGGGCGCCTCGACGAAGTCCAGCCGCAGCCGGAACGGCAGGTCCCCGGGCACCAGGCTCTGCGCCACGAACTCGTCGGCGAGCGCCTGCATCCGCAACTGCGCCTCGGCGAAAGCCTCGTCCCCGACCCCGGCGGCCCGGCCCACCCGGATCTCGGCGGACAGTTCCACCCCCTCCACGCCGTCCTCGGACACCGTCCGCCGCACCCGCGACGGCACCCCGAACGGATCCCCGTCCAAGGGCACCTGCGAACCGAACCGCACCTGCGGCTGCACCAGCGTCGGGCTGTGCAGGGCCATCTCGCCGTTCAGGCGGATGCCCTCGATCCGCACTCCGTCGACCTCGCCGACCCAGTGCTCCGCGATGCCGTCGCCCTCTGCGGACGACAGCTGCGCCAGCTGGACGAACTGCGGCTCTCCGTCCGGTCCGGTGATCCAGACGTCCCGCTCGCCCGCTTCGAAGTGCTCCCGGTGGTGGGCGTTGTGGTAGGCCTGCCAGACCTTGACCAGGGTGTCCTCGGCCGTCCAGTGCTGCGGGTAGTACACGGCGGTGCCCGGGGAGTCCGCCGGCCGGCGCCGGTTCTGCGGGAACGCGGCCTCCGGCGACTCCGGGTCGACCCCGGGGACCGTCTGCCAGGCGTGCACCCGCACCACGCCGTTGTCGTCCACCGTGTGCGTGGTGGCGGGCCAGGCGGAGCCGGGCCGCAGCGGCTCGTACGGCCCGGCACCGCCCGGGTCCTCCGACCGCTGCCAGGGCCCGCCGGACTCGTGCACCACCGGGCGCGGCAGGCCGCCGGGCGCGGACCAGAAGTCGACGATCAGGCCGTTCTCGGTCAGGACGCTCAGCCGGACGCCGCCGAAGCTGCCGCGGTGGACGGTCGGCGCCGGCGTCCCGTCGGGGGCGGTCTCGCCGACGGGACGCCCGGGGTGGTGCGAGGCGACCCAGTCGGCGGCGTAGCGCCGCTGCTCCGGAGTCCAGTCGGACGGCAGGCCGCGGCCCGCGTGGGCCGGGAGGTCGGCGGCGAACATTGCGGTCAGGTCCTCGGCCTCGCCGTGGACCCAGGTGCCCGGCGCATGAGCGGGAGGCACCTCGGGCGCGTCGAGCAGCAGGCCGGCCGTCAGGTCGCCCAGGCCGGCGTTGTGCACCTCGGACACGAGGTCCGGCAGCAACTCGGCCAGGTGCTGCGGCTCCGGGCCGCCGACCAGAACGCCCTCACCGGCGAGCACCTCCACGAAGTCCAGCCGCAGCCGGAACGGCAGGTCCCCGGGCACCAGGCTCTGCCCCACGAACTCGTCGGCGAGCGCCTGCATCCGCAACTGCGCCTCGGCGAACGCCTCGTCCCCCACCCCGGCGGCCCGGCCCACCCGGATCTGCGCGGATAGCTCCACCCCCTCCACGCCGTCCTCGAACACCATCCGCCGCACCCGCGACGGCACCCCGAACGGATCCCCGTCCAAGCCCGCCTGCGAACCGAACCGCACCTGCGGCTGCACCAGCGTCGGGCTGTGCAGGTAGATCGCGCCCTGGTAGAAGACGCCCTCGATCCGCACGCCGCCGGACTCGCCCGCCCAGTGCCACGCGTCGCCGCCCGTCAGGTCCAGGAACTGCGGCCCGCCGTCGGCCCCGATGGTCCGGACCCGCCGCGCCTCCGGCGGGAGGAACGTCTCGGAGGTGCGGTTGGAGTAGGCCTCCTGGACGTGGTGCCAGGTCTCGTCGGCGGACCAGTGCTGCGGGTAGTACACCGCGCTGCCGCGGGAGTCCGCCGGCCGGCGCCAGTTCTGCGGGAAGTCCGCCTCCGGCGACTGCGGGTGGACCCCGTCGACCGTCTCCCAGGTGTGCACCCGGACCACGCCGTTGTCGTCCACCGTGTGCTCGGTGGCCGGCCACGGGGCGGACGGGCGGACCGGCTCGTACGGCGTGCCGTACCCGTCGTCGAGCCACTGCCAGATCCCGCCGGCCTCCAGGACGGGCGGCTCCGGCTGGTGGTGGATCGGCGCGCCTGCGTCCGCGTGCAGGGCCATCAGGTCGGGCTGGTGGCGCTCGGCGCGCGAGCGGTACTGGTCGGCGAAGGTCTGGCCCGGGGTGCCCTCGAAGCCGGTGATCCGCCCGCCCTCCAGCGTCACCCGGAGTTCGACGCCGGCGAACCGGCCGGTGACCGTGCCCGTCTCGTCCGCCCCGAGCGAGGCCAGCTGCTGCTCCGCGACCCGGCGCGCCGCGTACCGGCCCTCGGCGGCCGTCCACTCGCGGGGCAGGCCCCGGCCCTCGTGGTCCGCGTGGGCGGGGGCGAAGGCCGGTGCGTCGAGGCCGGCGGCCTCCAGGTCCGCCAGCCGGGTGCGGGTGGGCGGGCGGTGGCCGGTGCCCGGGGTCACCGGGGCGGTCAGCGGCGGCTCCGGCGCGGGGGCCCGGTGCAGCCCGGCGACCAGCTCGCCGATGTTCCGCAGGCGCGAACGGAGTTGGGAGGCGAACGCCATCTCGTTCGAGGACACCGGCGGCATCGCGTCCGGGTTGGTGGCCTCGGTGACGAAGCGGAGCCTGACCCGGACCGGGCGGCCACCGGGCTGGTCCTCGGGCGGGAACAACTCCCGGGCCTGGGTGTCGGCGGTCTGCTGGAGCGCCTGCCGCCGCTCTCGGGTCAGCTCTGCGCCGTGGTCCCTCACCTGGACGACCAGTTCGGTGTCCGGCTGCCCCTCGCCGTCCGGCCGCACCCGGCGGTAGCCGATGGAGTAGTCGATGTCGCCCTCCACCACGGGCCGCTCCCACAGCGTGAGCCCCCCGTCCTCCCCGTCCCCGTGGCGGGCGGGCTGCCACTCGGTGGGGCGGTGCACCAGGTGCTGCCCGTCCCGGGTGATGCCCTCGATCCGCACGCCCTGGGACGTCCCGATCCACCGCAGGCTGCCGTCCGGCAACTCCTCTTCGAACACCCGGGCCCGGTACGCCCGGTCGACCCGCTCCAGGACGTCCTCGGACACCCAGGAGTCGGGGTAGAAGGTGCGGGCCGGTTGGCCGTCGGGGCGGTGCCAGCGGGACGGGAAGTCGCTCAGCGGCGAGTTCGGCGCGACCTGCGGGTCCAGGAAGTAGGCGGGCGCCCGGTAGGTGCCGTTGCGGTTGGTGCCCACGACCGTCCCGATGTGGACGCCGTGCACGGCCGCGTCGACGGGCCGGCGGCTGCTGTGGTGGTGGAAGCCCGTGAGGGCGTGCCGGTCCCCGTAGCGGGTGAGGTCCTCGACCCGGTGGCCGTAGGGGTGCGGGACGGGCCGCGGGACGAAGGCCTCCGCGGTGAGCCCGCTCTGGTCGGCGGCGGGGCGGAAGGAGGTGAACTCGCCCGCCCGGATCCCGCCCTCGATCCGCACGCCGGCGTACTCGCCGACCCAGTGCTGCGAGAGGCTTCCGTGCCCGGTGATCCCGCCGTTGCGGCGGGCGTGCAGGTAGGCCTGCTGCGCCGCGTACACCGCGTCCTCGGCCGTCCAGTGCGCGGGGAACATCGTCCGGAACCGGTCGCGCGCCGCTTCGCCGGCGTCGGCGCGGTAGGTGCCGTTGGCGTTCTCCGCCCCGGGCAGCCGCGGGAGCCGGCGCCGGTCGGCGGCCGGCGGCGGGGCCAGGTGGCCGCCGAGGCGGTCCGGGCCGTCGAAGAGCGAGATCCGGCGGGCGTCCTCGCCGAACGTCGCCCGCAGCGGGAACTCGCCCGCGGGCACCGGCCGGGGGGCGGTGCCGAAGACCCGGTCGAGGACGGCGCCCAGCTCGTTCAGGTTGTGCGGCCGGAGCGACACCGGCGGGGACTGCCGCTCCGTCGCCACGGGGTGCTGCGCGTCGTACCAGACCCGGCCGAACTCGTCCCGGCCGGGCGCGGTCATCAGGCCGAACTCCGGGTGGACGGGCCGCGGGCCGACGTCCTGGCGCCGGTACTCGTCGACCAGGCCGAGCAGGTGGCCGACCTCGTGGCCGATCACCCGTGGCTCGGTGTCCACGCCCCAGTGCTGGGCGTGCTCCTGCGAGGTGTGGGGCTGCACCTCGACGACGTGGTGGGCGTCCTCCGGGTTGTCGACGAACCGGACGGCGACCTCCAACAGGTCACCGTCGGGCAGCCGCTGGCCCTGGTTGAGGACGTCCCGGACGCCTGCCTCCGCGTTCAGCCGGACCAGGTCGAGCTGCTGCTCGACTTCGGCCGGGGATCCCTCCAGGCCTTCGGCCTCCAGGTGGATCCGTACGGTCAGGACGGTCCTGGTGTCGCCACCGGGCTCCTGCACCCGCCGGGCCTCGTAGGACTGGATGAACTGGGCCTGCTGGGAGCGCAGGAAGCGGTCGACGGGCGGGCGCACCTCCGCCGTCGCCAGCACCCGGCCGGACCCGGTGGACGCCGGATCGCCGGAGTGGCGGCCGCCGGGCGCCGCCCAGACGTCCACGACCCGCCCGTTGCGCACCCGCAGCCGGAGGCGGACGCCGCCGAACTCCCCGGTGAGGATCTCCTCCGGCCGGCCCCTGCTCGGGCCGTTGTGCTCCGTGAAGACCCGGTGGGCGGCGTAGCGGGCGTCGTCCAGCGTCCAGTCCGCGGGGAAACCGGGGCTGCGGCGCTGCCAGTCCCGGCGGTCGAACGCCGAGCGCAGCTCGCCCGACCCGTCTGGGTCGCCCGGGTCCTGCAGTCGGAACAGCGGGGCGTCGTACGCGTCGGCTCCGGCCCGCTCCTCCGCGGTGCTCTCGAACACGAGGTCGGCCACGTCCTCGGCGTTCTCGCGACCGAACTCCTCCGGCAGGTGCTCGGCGAGCACCGGATCGGCGTCGGGCCGGACGGCGATGTCCACCACGCCAGGCCCCGGCCGGTCGGTGAACTCCAGGGTCAGCCGCAGGAGTCGGGTGCCGTCGAGCTCGCCGAAGTGGGCCGCGGCCTGGGCCTGCAGCCGCGCGGCCGCGGCGCGGACCTCCCCGGGCGACATCCCGGCCGCCGGGCGGAGGTGGACGGTGAGGGCGATGTCGTGCAGCTCGTGGCCGCTGTCGAGGAGCGCCCAGCTGATGCGGAGGTCCGGGGTGCCCTCGCCGCCGAGCTCCGCGGGGGCCGACACGTGGAGGACCCTGGTCCGCGAGGACAGCGGAGCGCCATCGGGCCGGGTCTCGGCCGGGCCGTGCGCCACGACCCGTCCGTCCTGGGAGATCCCGGCGATCAGCACCCCGTCGTGGCGGCCGATCCAGCGGGTGCGGCCGTCGCCCAGGTCGACCCACCGGTCCGGGTGGCCGGCCACCCGGGCGACGGCTGCCCGGACGTCCGCGGCGCTCCAGTGGCCGGGGTAGTGCAGATGGCCCCGGCCCGTCGGATCGAGGCCGTCCAGGCCCGTCCGGCGGACGCCCCCGGCTTCGAGGAGGACGCCCGGCTCCCGGACGGCGGGCGCCACGGTGCCGTCCTCGGTGTGGTGGCCGGGACTGCCCAGCGCCTCGTCCGCGACCGCGCCGAGGGAGCGCAGGACGGGCGGGGACAGCTCCGGGACGACCCGGTCCACCCCGTCGTGGGTGTGCTCGGCGGCGGGGACGGTGAGGGCCCGGCCGAGCTGGTGGACCAGCGCGTCCCGGGAGATGCCGAGGTGCCAGTTCTCGCCGTCCTGGCTGACGCTGCGCTCGTGCAGGCGCACCGTCCGGTGCGGGTCGCCGGTGCCGTCGACGAACTCCACCCGCACCCGCAGCAGGCTGCCGTCCGGGAGCCTGCTGCCGGTGTCGAACGCGGCGGCGGCCTCCCGGATCCGCGCCCGTAGCGCGGCCACGTCGGCCTGGGCGTCCGGCCCGGTGAGGCCGGAGGCGTCCAGGTGGGTGCGCAGGACGAGGACGGTGACGGGCTCGCCGTCCGGCGTGGTGGTGCCGCGCCGCAGCTCGAACCGCTGCGGCGGGGTGTCGCCCAGGGTGACCTCGGCCGACTGGTGGCCGGGCAGCAGCGCCGTCGCCAGGTCCTGGGCCAGGTGCGGGAACACCGCGGGGTGCACGACGGGCGCGGGCTGTGCGGACGAGGAGGACGAGGACGAGGACGAGGACGAGGAGGACGAGGCTTCGGCGGTGGCCGGCAGCTCGTGCGCGCCGGCCGGCGGCTCGCCCGTCGTCCTGCGGGCCGGCTCGGGGACGGGGCTGTTGAACTGCGCCGGGAAGGCGGCCTTGTTGCCGACCCCGTAGAAGTCGAGGATCTGGTACTCCTGCCAGTCCCGCCTGACCTCGATCGTGACGCCGTTGTACTCCACCCGCGAGACCAGCACGAGGTTGTTGTCGGGGTCCCGCGTCTCCCGCCCGATCCGGGTGCCCTTCAGCGCCGCGTGCCGGGCCTCCGCCGCGGTCCATCCGTCCGGGAGGTTGCGGCCGGCGTCGGCGCGCAGGTTCGGGGAGAAGGCGTCCGAGGCCATCGGGTCGTAGTCGAACGGATGCTCCGTCGGCGGTCGCGTGCCCGTCCCCGGTGCGCCGGGCTCGACCAGCGCCGGCTCCACGGGCCGCCTCCCCCCGGGTGCCGTCCACGCCGAGGACGTGGCCGGGTCCGGGGCCGGACCGGCCGCCCGACGGGCCGTCTCCGTGAACCCGGGCGTCAGCGAGCGGGTAAGACCGGGCAGGAGGGTGCGCAGGTCGGCGTCGCCGGTGAGCGAGTCCGCCCGGAGCACGGCGTCGGGGTGCGCGTCGGCCTCGTGGTCGGTGAACTCGACCGTCAGCCGGACCGGCGGATCGCCGTCCGACCGCTGGTTCCGGACGAACTCGTCGACGGCCCTCCGCACCGCCGCGCGGGCGGCCGCGGTCTCCTCCGGCGACGCCCCGTCCGCGGGGCGCAGGTGCACCGCCGCCTTGAGCTCGATGCCCACCTGTCCGTCAGCGAGGCGGATGTGCCGGCCGGTCAGGGCGGGGCCGCCGGTTCCGTCCCCGGCCGGGGGCCTGGTCCAGGCGGTGAGCGGCTGCTCGGCGGTCGGGCGGTGCGTCAGGTGGCGGCCGTCCCGGACGATGCCCTCGATCCGTACGCCGTCCGCCTCGCCCACCCAGCGCACGGCGCCGGATCCCAGCGTCTCGGAGGTGTGCCGTGCCGCGTACGCCTTCTCGACCGCGGTCAGGACGTCGTGCGCCTTCCACGCCTTGGGGTAGAAGGTGTGGGTCTCCCAGTCCGCGCGCCGGTGCCAGCGGGAGTCGAACGTCGCCATCGGGGCGCCCACGACCACGGTCGGGTCGAGGAACCGGACGCCCGCCCGGTAGGTGCCGTTGTCGTTGACCAGGAGCGGCTTGTCGTCCACCTTGATGCCGTGGACGGTGGCGGCCGAGGCCGTCGGCTCGTGGTGGACCCCGGTGAGGGTCTGCCGGTCGCCGTACCGGACGTGGTCCTGGACCCGCAGGTCGAAGGCCCCGCCGGTCGAACGCCACGGCACGTACGCCGGGGTGTCCAGGCCGCCCTGGTCGTCGGAGGGGCGGAAGGAGGTGAACTCCCCCGCCTTGATCTCGCCCTCGATCCGCACGCCGCCGTACTCGCCGACCCAGTGGTAGGAGTACAGGCCGGTCTCGGTGACCTTGCCGGTGCGCCGGGCGTGGTGGTACGCCTGCTCGGCGGCGTAGGACGCGTCGTCCGCCGTCCAGTGCTCGGGGAACACCGTCCGGCTCCGCACCGCCCCGGGCCGGTGGTCGGCCAGCTCCCCGACGTGCATCCTCGGCGCGGCGGCGGGCCCGCCGACCACCTTGAACGTGCCGTTGGCCTGCTCCGACCCGGGCACCCGCTGCGGCCGGGGCCGCTCGGAGCCCCGCGGCGGCACCAGGTGGCCGTCCAGGCCGTCCGGCCCGCCGTACAGCGCGCGGCGCAGCACGTCCTCGCTGAACCGGGCCCGGGCCGGCCGGTCGCCGTCCGGCGCCGGGCCGCGGTCCCGGCCGAAGGCCGCGTCGACCACCCCGCCGAGCTGCCGCAGGTTCCGGACGGCCGGCGGGGTGTGGGGCAGTGCCCGGACCGGGCCGCCGTCGGGGTTGTCCATGTCCACCAGGGAACGGCCGAATCCGTCGGTGTAGCGGCCCGCCATGATCCCGAGGTCCGGGTGGACCGCCCGGCGCCTGGACTTCGCCTCCCGGTACTCGTCGGGCAGGCCGAGCGCATGGCCGATCTCGTGGGCGATCACCCGCGACTCGGTCGTCAGGCCCCACTCGCGCAGGTTCTCCCGGGCCGACTTCTCCACGACCGTGACCGTGTGGTGGGCCGTGCCCGCGTCGGGGACGAACTCGATCTCGACCCGCAGCAGATCACCGCTGGGCAGCCGCTGCCCGAGGTTGTAGACCTTCTCGACCCCTGCCCTGCCCCGCTGCCGAAGGGCCTCCAGGGAGTCGGCGGTCTGCGGATCCGCCGGATCCAGCGCCGGGTCGAGGTTCAGGTGGACCCGGACCGTCAGCACCGTCTCGGTGTCCCCGTCGGCCAGCCGGACCCGGCGGGCGTCGAAGGACTCCCACTTCCGGTCGGCCGTGGCGCGGGTGAACGCGTCCTGGGGCGGCCTGATCTCCTTCGTGGGGACCAGCACCACCTCCGGCTCGTGCACCGGGGCGGTCGTCTGCGGGCGCAGCTTCTGGTGCGGCTCGCCCCAGACGTCGGTGATGACGCCGTCCTCCACCCGGACGTTGAGCCGCACGCCGGCGAACTCGCCGCGGTGGACCCGGGGGGCGGAGCGGTCCCCGGTCGCCTCGCCCACGACCTCGGCCTCACCCGTCCGCAGCACGTGCCGGGCGGCGATCCGGGCTTCGGCGTCGTTCCATTCGGAGGGCAGGCCGCGGCGGGGGTGGTCCCAGGCCGCGTCCGTGAACGAGGACCGCGGGCCGCCCGAACCGGTCTCGACGACGTGGACCTCGGCCACCGGCGGGGCCTTGCGGGTCTGCATGCCCATCACGAAGTCGAGGTCGTGCTTGCCCGCCGCCTCCCGGAACTGCTGCGGCAGCACCTCCCGCAGCGTCGGTTCCATCCCGGGCGTGACCGCGAGGGTGAGCGCGTCGTCGCCCGCTGTCTCGGTGAACTCCACGCGCACATTGAGCAGTTGCCCGTCGTCGGCACCCGCCTGCTGGTCGGCCGTGAACCGGGTCGCGAGCGTCCGCACCTGCTGCCGCACCGCCTCCAGCTCGGCGTGCGTCATGCCGGCGGACGGCTCCAGGTGCAGCCGGACGGTGAACTCGAAACCCTCCTGCCCGGTGTCGAACCGCACCCGCTGCAGGCTCACCTTGTCGTACCCGAGAAGCTCCGTCACGGCCCCGCGGCCGGCCACGGCCGTCTCGTGCCACGCCTCGTGGGGGGCGACAGGAGCAGGGGCGTCGGCCAGCGGGCGGTGGAACAGCAGCCGGTACTGCGGGTCGAGGACCGCCTCGATCCAGACGTCCCCGGCCCGGCCGACCACCCCGATCAGACCGTCCGGCCGCGCATGGGCCTGGCCGTTGCTCACCGCCTCGTAAACATGCCGGGCGACCGTGTCGGCGCTCCAGCCCTCCGGGTAGTACACCCGCTCGGGCGCGCCCGGCGGACGCTGCCAGGCGCGCGGGAAGGCCGTGATCGGCGACCCCGGGACCACCCCGGGCTTCAACTGCCAGCCGTCGTGGTCGCGCACGACCCCGTTGGCGTCGGTCAGCGGCTCGGGGCCGGGGCGCGAGGCCGTGCGGTCGGGGCGCAACGGGGCGGCGGCCACGCCGTCGGCGTCCACGTAGGGCTGCCAGCCGGGGAAGTCGACCGGGTCCGCCGCCGGGAGGTGGTGCTGGACGGGCGGCTGCTGCTGGGTGTCGCCGTTCGGCTGGGTGTCCCCGACCGCCGTGCCGTCCGTTCCGTCCTGCGGCGTCCGGGGGAACCGGTCGTCCGACGACTCCCCGAGGACGGTGTCGTGGTTCGGCGGCGACATCGGCAGGTCGTCGTCGCGCTCCGCCGGCACGTACCGCAGGTAGCCGTCGTCGTCCTCCACCAGGTACTGCAGCTTCGGATCCCGCTCCTGCTGGACTCCGGTGCGGCGGTCCCGGGTCTGCTCCTGGCTGTGCTCCTGGCCCAGCAGGACGGATGCGACGTTCGGATCGGGCTGCTGCTCGGTGCGCGGTTCCCTCATCGGGGGGCGCGGAGTGGGCCGGTGGTCGGAGGAGGTGGGGACGTGGGCGGCGCCGGCGCTCGCGGTCGCCGTCGCGGTCTTCTCCTGAGGGGTCTCGCGCGGCTCAGGCTGCTGGGCCGTCGTCTGCTGCTCGCCGGCGGACTGGGTGCGGCGGGGGGCCGGCTTGCCGGGCTCGTCGTTCTTCGGCGCCTCCTGCTTCGGCGTTTCGGACTTGGCGGCGTCCGGCTTGGGCCCGGTCGGCTGGTCCGGGTCGGACTGCAGCCGGACCGGCGGGGTGGTGGCGGACGAACCCGCCTTCGCCGCCTTCTGGTTGGAGCGGCCGTGCGGCTCCGGCTCGGACTCGCCCGGGCTGGAGGTCTTCCGGTGCGGCGGCGCCGGCTCGACGTGGGTGTCGGCGTGGGTGTTCTGGTTCTCGCCGAGGAAGTGCAGCCCCGCCAGGCCGATCGTCCCGGAGTCGCCGTGCTCCCCGGACTCCAGGTCCATGTGCGGCAGCAGCTTCTGCATCAGCTCGGCGACCTCGGGGTCGGGCTTCGGCGACTCGTGCTCCACGCCCGCGAACTTGTTGATGGTGTTGCCGATGTCGTCCAGCGAGGCGCCGTGCAGCTTGGCGACCTCGAAGGCGCCCGGGTGG
Source organism: Streptomyces sp. 1331.2 (assembly GCF_900199205.1). Classification (NCBI taxonomy): domain Bacteria; kingdom Bacillati; phylum Actinomycetota; class Actinomycetes; order Kitasatosporales; family Streptomycetaceae; genus Streptomyces; species Streptomyces sp. 1331.2. The sequence continues at coordinate 3,421,129 of NZ_OBMJ01000001.1, forward strand.
CCCATCCGCGGCACCGGGAAGGGGACGACCTTGCCGGAGGCCAGGCAGGCCAGGGCGGCGAGGTTGATCGGGTGGTAGTACGGGAAGTACTTCGAGGCCCCCTCGCCGACCTGCTTGGCCTGCTGCTCCTGCACCCAGGTGTGGTACCTGGTCATCAGCGGGTGCGAGCCCAGGTGCATCAGGTGGCCCATCGCCCCGGTCATCATCCCGCCGACGAAGCTCCCCGCCGAGACGGAGAACTCGTGCCGGTCGTCGAAGATGAGGTTGTAGAACCCCTCGGTGAGCACGTTCTGCACGCCGCTGCGGAGGTAGTTGCCGAGCGCCATCCCGAGCTGGAACATCTTGTTCCCCTCGGTCAACTGCCCTGCGAGCTGCGGCAGGTGCTCGGTGAGCATGGTGACCTGGCGGGCCGACAGCTTCTCCCCGGCCTCCTTGGAGAAGACCCCGGAGAGCGCGTCCTTCACTCCGGCCCGCGCGGCCTCGTTGGAGCCCCAGTGCCCTGCGAAGGCCTCGCCGAACTCCCGCCCCAGCTTCCCGGCGATCTCCTTGCCGCCCAGGCTCTCGGCGAGGTGCTTGCCGAAGATCCGCTCCATGTCCTTGACGAAGATCTCGGAGAGCGTGCCCTTCCCGGTCTTCCCGAAACCGTGCCGCAGCTGCTCCGAGCCCGCCTCCATCAGCCCGCCGAGCTCCCGGGCGAAGGCCTTGGCCTCCTTCTTGGTGAAGGGCAGCTTGGCGAGCTCCTGCTCGGACTTCTCCAGCAGCTCCTTGCTGACCTTGCCGAGCGATCCCGCCTCCGCTTTCTCCGCCCCCTTGGCGGCGGCCTCCAGCAGGCCCTTGAGGCCTTCCAGGTCGCCGTGGACCAGGAAGTTGCTGAGCTTGTCCGCCAGCAGCCGGCCGCCGCTCTTGCCGAGGAGGCGGCCGAGGAGCTTGCCGAGGCCCATGCCGAGCAGGTCCAGCGGGCCGCCGAGGACGCCGCCGATGAGGCCGAACAGCGCCGCCTGCTTGGTGAGTTCCTTGTCGAACTCCTTGCGGTTGCCCTGGTCCATCTGGATCTTCTGGAGGATCTGGTCCAGCACCACACCGCCGACCACGCCCGAGAAGGTGTGCATCAGGATGGTCTTCATCAGGTACAGCATCAGGGCCTTGAGCGCGGCCTTGGTGAGCAGCTTCTTGAGCACCAGCCCGGACAGGCTGGTGCCGAAGCTGAACGGCGACCAGAAGATCGCCAGGGCGATCTCGATCATCAGCTGGACCAGCTGGGCGATCGCCATCCACTTGGTGTACTCGACCGAGTTGGCCACGTCGCCGGCGCAGTCGGCGAGCTCCTTGGCGGACTTGGCCGCCGCGGAGACGTAGTCCTCGCCGCCGTCGGCCTCGCCGATGAACGACTTCATCTTCCAGGCGAAGGTCGTCGCGGCCTGGCCCTTGAACTGCCTCAGGCAGCTGATCGCCACGGTCTCGATCAGGTCCCGCATCGCGGGCAGTTCCTCGTGCAACTGCTCGTACGCGTCCCGGATGTCGCGCAGGTCGCCCTCCTTGATCTCCGGCCAGGGCATGCCGGTGATGATCGTGAAGAAGCGCGCTGTCGAGGGGCTGACCTCGATGGACGAGTGGGGCACGTGCTGCCTGCCGTTTCCGGTCGGTCCGGGAGGAGTGCTTCAGGGGCGATGGTTCGGAAGCGGTGGCTCAGAACTTGGCGATGGCGCCGGCCTGGTCGTTCGCGTTGTCGAGGGTGGCGGCCAGCACCTCGCCGTTCTCGCCGACCGACAGCATGGTGGCGTGGATCGTGCGGAGCAGGTCCGTCAGGTTCTTGGTGCCCTCGTCCACCTGCTTGTGGTACTGCTTGCCGATCTCGTCGTTGCCGCCGACGGTCAGGTTCATGTCGTTGATGTGCTTGGCCTCCAGGCTGATCTTGTCGACCATGTCCCTCAGCTCGAAGAACTCGGCGAAGCTCCGCTTGAGCATCGAGGTCTTCGCGGTGACGCCCTGGTCAGCCACGGAACTCCTCCTGGCGGTCGGCCTTCTTCTTCTGGTCCTCGGGCTGGTAGTCGGGCTTCATCGCCCAGAGCGGGGCCAGGATCTCGTCCAGCTCGGTGCCGCCCGTCATGTTGAGCCGCAGCGTCTCGCCGAGGCCGTCGAAGCGGCCGATCCGCTCGGCGACGTCCTCGCCGACCTTCGCCCGGGCCTCGTTGAGGGTGTCGGTGAGCACCTTGGCGAGCTCGGCGGGGGCCATCTCGCGGTAGCCGTCGGTGTGGAAGGTCATCGAGACGACCTGGCCCTGCGAGCCGACCTTGACGGTCACCAGCCGGTCCTTGGAGGTGACCGAGGCGGTGAGCTCGAACATCTCCTTCTGCAGTTCCTCGGCCCTGGCCAGCTCGGTCTGCATCTCCGCCATCGCCTGGGCGATCTGGTCGGCGAAGGGGTTGCTCATCTGCGTTTCCTGTCTCTTCGTTCGCGTGGGTCGACGGCCCGGGCGCGGTCAGCGTCCGATGACGCCGTGCACGGCAGCGGTCTCGGTGCCCCAGACCTCTTCGTCCTCCGCCAGCCAGGTGGTGCGGCGGCGGTCCTTGTCGTTGGGGCCGCCCTGGCCGCCCATGCCGGCGCCGCCGGGCGGCATCATCGGCGGCATGCCGCCGGAGCTGGTGGCCGTCTGGCGGCCGGTCAGCAGGGACTGCTCCTGGGCCGCGGCCCGGGCGGCCTTCTCGGCGGCGGCCCGCTCGGCATTGGCCTGGTCGACGGCGGCCTTCATGGCGTTCGGGTCGCCGTTGGAGGTCAGCGCCCGGTTGCTGAGGCCACCGCCCATCCCGGTGATCATCGGGCCGCCGCCGGGGGCCAGCAGGCCCCCCGCGCCCTCGCCGGACGAGCCTCCGAGGCCCATCGTGTTGTAGGAGAAGCCGCCGGCACCGAAGTGGCTCGGCGTCAGCAGGTCGTCCCCGCCGCCGCTGTCGCCCCCGGTGAACCGGTCGGCCAGCAGCTGCCGGTACTGGGAGACGGTGTTGCCCTTCTCGTCGCGCAGGGTGCCGTCCGGACCGATGGTGTAGTTCGGACCGGCCACCATGGGGTTGCCGTTGGCGTCGAGGACGGGCTTGCCGTTCTCGTCGACGATCCGGCCGTCCTTGGTGATCACGGAGCCGGGCGGCACGGTGGTCGGGCGGCCGGAGCCGGTGCCCCCGGGGAAGAGGTCGTTCAGCCCGCCGCTGCCGAGGCCGGGGTTGCCGATCAGGTCGAGCCCGGTGTTCCCGGTGGTCCCGCTGTGGTTGCCGGAGCCGCCCGATCCGCTCCCGCCGCCGGTCAGGTCCAGCTTGCCCTTGCCGCCGGTGCCGTTCCCGTCCAGGCCGAGGTTCTTGAGGTCCGGGCCGCCGCCCAGGCTCTTGTTCTGGGGGCCGCCACCGCCGCCACCACCCATGCCCAGGTTGTCGATCTTCGGGTCCGGGACCTTCTCGTCCTTCTTGTTCGGGTCGTCCTTGCCGCCCGGCCCGTCCGTCGTGGGGTCCTTGGCCTTCGGCATGATCAGCGGGAAGGGATCCAGCGGGGTGGCCGCTCCCGCGGCGATCCCGTAGGCCGTCCCGACGGAGGTGAGCGCCGTCTCGGCGGCCTTGTCCAGGACGTCGGCGACGTGCTGGAGCCAGATCTCCCGCCCCCGCTTCTCCACCGCCTTCCAGAAGTCCGTCGTCTTCGGGTCTCCGAAGGTCGCGTTCTTCAGGGTGAACTTGAGGTCGTACGTGCCGGAGGTGGTGTCGCCGAGCGATCCGATCTTGTCGGGCCGCGACGTGTTGAACGAGACGTCCTTGGCCTCCTCCTTCACGTCCAGCGTGGCGCCCTTGAGCCCCTCCATGAGCGCGGCGGTCACGCAGTTCGTCGGCCAGGCCAGCGTCGAGTTGAACCACGCCTCCCAGGCGGTGTTCAGCGTCTCGAAGGCCGTGTTGAGCGCGTCACGACAGGACAGCAGGTACGAACCCACCCCGCCCTGGGTGATGTTGCGGTTGTCGGCGTCGAGTTCGTTGCGCAGCGCCATCAGCACTGCGCGGAAGGCCCCGGCCGCACTGCCCTGCCAGTCGCTGTCCTTCTTGGCGACCGTGTTCGCGAACCCCTCGACCTCCTTGATCCAGCCGTCGAGCAGGATCATGACGTCCAGGAGCAGGTTGGCCAGCTTCTCGAACTGGGGGACGTCGAGCCGGTCGTTGGTCCTCGGCAAGGCCTTGTACAGGCGTTTGAAGGGCTCCGTGCTCCCCGTGAACGCGGCGAGTTTGCCGCCCGCGCCGTCGAGGTTGGGGTAGAGGATGTGGCAACCGACCACGTAGCTGGCGTTGTAGACGGTCCCGGCCGGAACCTTGTACTGGAAGTACCAGGCGACCCAGGAGTCGAGGTGCACCCCGGTGTCCTTGCCGTCCGGCGTCTGCCAGCCGCTGACGTCGTCGGCGTACGTGTTGCTGGTGTCGATCCACGGCTTGTCGTCCTTGAACACGTCCTGCGCGCTGGTCGACTTGCCGTCGCTCGTCGAGCCGAGGAACGTGATCGCTTCATCCCATGTGTGCCCCATGACGGACCCTTCTTCGGCCGGGCGCGACCGGACGTGAGGCGGGGCCGGCCCGTGGCCGGACCGGCTCCGCGGTGGTGACGACGGCTCACCGGCGAACCGTCAGGGCTTGCTGCCGGCCCCCGGGTTCAGGGTCCGTTCGGCGAGCCGCATGAACTGCGCGTAGTCCAGGGCCTCGTCCTTCGCGTTGTTCAGGTAGAGGTCCGCCATGCGCAGGTCGGTGGTGAGCGTGTTCAGCTGCTTGACGAAGGTGCCCAGGAGGCCGTCGATCGACTTGCAGTAGGCCTTGATCGCATCGGCCAGGTCGCTGGGGCTGTTGAAGGTCCCGGCGTTGTTGCCCGCGAGGAAGGGGATCGCACCCGTACCGAGCGATCTGAACTGCGCCACCTTCTCGTTGGTCTTGATCTCGCTGACCAGGGCGTCGATCTTCGCGGTGAACTCGGTCAGGGAGTTGTCGGTGACCTTGAAGTCACCGCCGTTCCCGCCGTCGCCCTGGTTGCCGTCGCCGCCCTCGCCCGTCGTCCCCACGGCGGTCAGCCCTGCACGTGGTCGAAGTGGGTGCTGGCCCGCATGTCCGCGTCCTTGATGACGTTGCGGATCTCGGTGAGGGCCTGGTGGGCCGCCGTGATCTTCTGGGTCATCTGGCCGTCGGCGTTGTGGAGCGTGGTCGCGAGCTGGCCGGCGGCCACCGCGTAGTCACCCTGCAGCTCGTGGTTGATCTTGCTGTTGAGGTAGTCCTGCAGCGAGGTCATCGCCTCGTGCATCGTCTTGGAGTGCGCTTCGAGGTCGGTGATGGCACTGTCGATGCCCGCGTAGTGGAGCGACATGCTGCCCATGGTGCGTCCCTTCGGGTTCCGGGAGGAGTGTGTCGGTGCGGAGGCGGGGCGCCGGCCGCTACTTGGGGTTGAGGACGTCCTCGACGTGCTGGCCGGGGCCGCCGCCCAGGGCGCCCAGGGCGAGGTTGTTGGTGTGGTCGTCGGCCGAGTTGAAGATGGTGCCGCTGTCGCCGAGCTTCCCGTGGAAGGCCTCGTAGTCCCGCTTGACCAGCGCGTACTGCTCCAGCCAGTCGCGGATCTGGTTCTGGAAGGTGGTGCTGGCCGCGCCGGAGAAGCTGTCCCGGACGGCCGTGTTGATGTCCTCGATGTACGCCGCGGTCTGCGTCATCTGGGTGTACCGCGACTCGACTTGGGTCCTGATGTCGGCCAGGACCTTCTGGTCGATCGTCGTCTGCTGGGTCACCGTCAGTACCTCCTCCGGTAGCGCCGGCCGGGGCCCGGCCGGCGGGGTGTGCCGCGGGCCGACGGAGTCGGCCCCTCAGGTGGAACGGGCGTGCCCGATGGGGCGGTTCAGCCCGCGGTGTCCCGCCCGGGCGGGTGCCGGGTCAGCGGGCGCAGCGGCCCTCGGCGGCGGCCTGCGGCTGGACGACGCCGCCCGCGAGCGGGGCCGGGTCGAGGCTGGGTCCGGTGGGCAGCAGCGAGAGCAGCCGCCCGGGCACCGCGGCCGGGGCGGTCTTGCCGTAGCCCAGCCGGTCGGCGACCGCGGCGGAGGCCAGCGGGTACTTCACCCCGGTGTCGGTGACCAGGTAGAGGGTGGTGCCGAAGCCGCCGCCGGACAGCGCCCGCACCAGGGCGCCGCCGCCGGGGCGGACGGCGATCCGGTCCGCCGGGGTGCAGGCGGGGATGACGCCGGGCTGCAGGGTCGGCGGCAGGCCGAGCACGGAGGTGGTGTCCGGGACGACGACGTCGAGTTCGCCGCCGTCGGAGCCGGAGCGCAGCGCCGCGCAGAGCGCCTGCTCGCCCTTGGGCGCGAGCAGGGCCGGCACCCGGGCGGGCAGGCCGGCCTGGCTGAAGGCGGCCGCGGCTGCGGCGGGCGCGGAGTGCGCGGCGAGGTCGGCGGCGCCGACCGGGGCGGGCTCCACCCGGCCGCCCCCGTACGCCTCCTGCTGGGTGTGCGGATCCCCTTGGAGCAGCGCGAGTTGGGTGGCGGTGACGGGGACGAGGCCCGCGTCGGCGAGCAGGTAGCGCTCCTCGCCGGTGCCGGTGAACAGCTGGCCGATCCGGGTCGGGCTCCCGCTCAGCGTGGGCCCCGGCTGCCCGCGTCCGGGCACCTCGGGGCTGCGCAGGTCCGGTCCGGCGGGGAAGGCCGCGAGGAAGGCGGCGGGGACGGGCACGGGCGTGGCGGCGGTGTAGCCGAGGGCGCGCACGGCGCCGCCCGCGGTGTCCACCGCGAAGCGGCGGCCGTGCCAGAGCAGGCTGGTGGCGCCGTCGGGCGTGCCGACCAGGACGGCCTGGTCCCCGGCGGCGCGGCCGCCCGGGCGGGTGCCGACGGCGACCGACAGCTGCGGGGGCCTGCGGGCGGCGCCCGAACCGGCCGCCGCGCCCGAACCCGCTGCGGCGCCCGCGGTCTGGACGGTGCAGACCAGCCAGTCGGCGGCGCCGACGGCGGCCGGGCCGGGCAGCCCGTCCGGGGCGCCGACGATGCCGATCGGGGTGCCGCGCGCGGTGCCGTCCAGCGAGCGGGCGGAGACCTGGTCGACCTTCAGCTGGTCCCCGGCGAGCAGCTTGGCGCTGGCCTCGTTGAGCACCGGGTGGAGCAGACCGTCGGCGAAGACGTACCGGGCGCCGCTCTCCTTGACCACGACCAGGGTGCCGGGCTTCTGCCAGCCCGTCGCGCCACCGGGCTTGATCAGGCCGTAGACGCCGGCGCCGGCGCCGATCAGCAGGGCGACGGCCAGGCCGAGCACGGCGCCCCGGTTGGTACGGCCGACGGGCGTGTCGGGGGCGTCCGGCTCGGCGCGCAGGATGCCCGCGGCGACCCGGCTCATCACGAACAGGTGGGCCTGGACCTGGTCGCGTCGGGACTGCATGGCGGTGGTCCTCCTCGGAGCGACGGGGACGGGGGAGCGGTCGGGCGGTTCAGCCCGCCAGGCCGCGCATCATCCGGTAGAAGCCGAGCACCTGGAGCGCGAACGGCAGCAGGGCGAGCGCGGCGAGCGAGTGCAGCAGGTCCCCGGCCCGGCCCCAGTACGGCAGCAGCCGGCGGCCCGGCACCGCCCAGGCGGCGACGGCCAGCCCGGCGGCGACGACCACCAGGACGGCGAACAGCGCGAAGCGGCCGGACGGTTCGGCGTCCTGCCCGGTGCGCCAGGCCAGCAGGGCGAGGCCCAGCGCGCCCGGCAGCAGCAGGGCCAGCCGCTGGCGGACGCCGCCGATGTCCCGGGCGTGCAGCAGGAGCAGCAGTGACAGGTCGGCGGACATCGCGGTGGCGCCCCAGCCGCCGTCCCGGGCGGTGGCCAGCAGGGCGAGGGCGCCCGCGCACACCGCGCCGACGGCGACGAAGAACCCGGCCAGGTAACTGTCTGCGACGAGGCTGCGGGCGAACACGTCCTCGGCCGGGAACGGCTCGATCTCCTCCTGGAGTTCGTCCGCGTTGCGGGGCAGCGCGGGCAGCCGCAGCCCACCCAGCTTGAAGGCCAGACCGGGCACGAAGGCGCCGAACAGCACGGCCGCGGCGGCGATCACCGCGGCCGAGTGGGTGGTCGGCACCCCGTACGCGGCGAGCGCGCCCGAGCCGAGGGCGAGGACGGCCGCCACCGCCAGCCCGGCGAAGAACGGGCCGGCGCCGATCACGGCCAGCGCCAGCACGGTCGCCCCGACCGCCGCCGAACCGCCCGCCAGCAGCCGGGCCGGGCCGGTGACTCCGGGCAGCAGGGCGGCCGCCGCGGCCGCGTAGGCCACCCCGGCGGCGCCCAGCGCGATCCCGGCCGGCGGATCGGCGACCAGCCTGGTCACCGCGCCCCCGGCCCCGAGCAGCAGCACCGCGACCACGGCCGCCGCGGCGCAGCGCGGGCCGTCCGGCCCGGGCAGGGCGAGCAGCAGCAGGCCGCCGGCCAGCGCCACCAGGGCGAGGGCCAGGGCGAGGTGGTGGGTGACGGCGGGCCGCCAGGAGTCGCCGCGGGCGGTGGTTCCGGCCCGGACGCCGTCCACCAGGTCGTCGAAGTGGACCTCGGGCAGCGCCTCCTGCCCCGGCCGCAGGAACAGCTCCTCGCCGTCGCGCAGGCCCAGGCCCTCCAGGGTGCGTTCCTCGTCCAGGGGCGGGCCGCCGACCCGCTGGAGGACCCAGCCGGAGTGCTCGGTGCCGCTCTCCTCGACGGCGGCGCCGGCGTAGTCGAGGACGGCGCCCAGCAGGTCGGCCAGCACGACGTCGCCGGGGAGGGCGAGTTCGAACGCGGTCTCGGGGGCGCGGAACCGCAGCCGGACCAGCCCTGACGCCACCGTGGTACCGCTCACCTGTCGCGCCCCTCCGCTGCGGCCGGACTGCCCGGTCTCCCCTTCCAGCAACGGGCGCCCCCGTACGGGCGGTTCACCGGACCTGCCGGACACCGCCCGTACCGCCCCCGGTGAACCCGCGGGTCCCGCCCGTACCGCCCCCGCCTGCACCCGCCCCTGGTGAACCCGCGGACCCCCGCCGGCCGTACGTCCGGGTGCGACGCGGGCCCGGGCCGCCGGGCGCACCGCCTCCGGCAACCGGCCCGCACCGCCACCGGCGACCCCGCCGGCGCCGCGAGAGGAGAAGCCCGTTGAGCGTGGTCGTGGTCGACCGCCCGCCCCGGCGCCCGGGACCGGCGCTGCCGGACGGCGAGCTCCAGCTCCAGGAGCCGCCGGTCCTGCCGGAGCAGCAGAGCGGCATGTCCAACATGATCGCCATGGCGCCGATGGCGCTGAGCTCGCTCTCGATGGTGATGATCTTCCTCAACCCGCAGTCCTCCGGCGGGCCGCTCACCTACGTGGCGATGGGCATGATGGGCCTGTCCGCCGTCGGCATGCTGGTGACCCAGCTGATCCGCGGCGCCAGCGACCGCAAGCGCCAACTGCGCGGCGAACGCCGGGACTACCTGCGCTACCTCTCCCAGATGCGCCGTCAGGTCCGCCGCCACATCGTCGACCAGCGGCTCGCCCTGGCCTGGCGCCACCCCGCGCCGGGCGCGCTCGGCTCGCTGGTGCGCACCTCGCGGCTGTGGGAGCGCCGCACCGCCCACCCGGACTTCGGCGACGTCCGGATCGCCACCGGCACCCAGCGGCTGGCCGTCAAGCTCGCGCCGCTGTCCACCCAGCCGGTGGAGGACCTGGAGCCGCTGTGCGCGCACGCGCTGCGCCGGTTCATCCACGCCTACGGCTCGATCGCCGACCAGCCGATCGCCTTCCACGTGCGCGGCTACGCCCATGTGCTGCTGCGCTGCGAGCACCCCGAGGACGAGGACCCCACCGCCGAGGGCCACACCGAGGGCAACGGCGAGGACGCCCCCGAGCCCGACCCGGAGCCGGCCCGCGCCCTGGCCCGCGCGATGATCGCCCAGCTCGCGTTCTTCCACGCCCCCGACGAGCTGCGCATCGCCGCCGCCGTCGCCCCCGAGCGGCGCGCCGACTGGGCCTGGCTGAAATGGCTGCCGCACGCCCTGCACCCCACCGAGACCGACGGCGCCGGACCGGTGCGCCTGGTCGCCGAGTCGATCCTGGAGCTGGAGCAGCTGCTGGGGCCGGAGTTCACCGACCGTCCGCCGTACGAGCCGGACGCGCAGCCGGGCCGCGACGAGCCGTACACGGTGATCGTCGTGGACGGGGTCAAGCTGCCGGCCGGCAGCCGGGCCCTGCTGGCCGGCTACCGCAACGCCGTCCTGCTGGACCTCTCCGGGGCCGTGGAGTGGCAGCACGCGCAGTTCCGGCTGCGGCTGCGGATCACCGGCGACCGGCTCGACCTGGTCGCCGCCGACCGCAACCGCCGCGACGAGGCCACCCCGCTCGGCCGCCCGGACGCCCTGTCCGTCCCGGCCGTCCGCCGCCTCGCCACTGTGCTGGCCCCGTACCGGCTGGGCGACTCGCTGGACGCCGCCGAGCCGCTGAGCACCGACTTCGACCTGACCGCCCTGCTGGGCGTCAACGACCTGTACCAGCACGACGTCGGCCGCAGCTGGACGGACCGCCCGCGCGGGCAGCGGCTGCGGGTGCCGATCGGGGTCGGCGCGGACGGCAACCCGGTGGAGCTGGACCTCAAGGAGTCCGCGCAGGGCGGCATGGGCCCGCACGGCATGCTGATCGGCGCGACCGGCTCCGGCAAGTCCGAGCTGCTGCGCACCCTGGTGCTGGCGCTGGCGCTCACCCACTCCTCCGAGACGCTGAACTTCGTCCTGGTCGACTTCAAGGGCGGCGCCACCTTCCTCGGCCTGGACGAACTCCCGCACACCTCCGCGGTGATCACCAACCTGGCCGACGAGGCCGCCCTGGTCGACCGGATGCGCGACGCCCTGCACGGCGAGCTGAACCGCCGCCAGGAACTGCTGCGCTCGGCCGGCAACTACAGCTCGCTGCTGGACTACGAGACCGCCCGGGCCGGCGGCGCCCAGCTCGACCCGCTGCCGACACTCTTCATCGTGGTCGACGAGTTCAGCGAACTGCTGTCCGCGCACCGCGACTTCATGGAGCTGTTCATCATGATCGGCCGGCTCGGCCGCTCCCTCGGCGTGCACCTGCTGCTCGCCTCGCAGCGCCTCGACGAGGGCCGGATGCACGCCCTGGAGTCCCACCTGTCGTACCGGATCGGCCTGCGCACCTTCTCCGCCATGGAGAGCCGCGGCGTCCTCGGCGTCCCCGACGCCTACCAGCTGCCCTCCCAGCCCGGCAACGGCATCCTGCGCAGCGACATCGCCACGCTCACCCGCTTCAAGGCGGCGTACGTCTCCGGGCCGTACCGGCGCCGCCGCGGAGCCGCCCAGCAGGCCGCGGTGGCCGGGCAGATCGTCCGCTACGACACCGAGTACACCGCGCCGCGCCGGCCCGACCCGGAGGCGGTAGCCGCCGAGGAGGCCCGGCGCGCCGAGGAGGAGGAGAACACCGAGACCCTGCTGGAGCTGGCGGCCGCCCGGATGCTCGACGTGGGCCCGCCCGCCCACCGGGTCTGGCTGCCGCCGCTGGAGACCCCGCCCACCCTGGACGAGCTGCTGCCGCCGCTCGCCCCCGACCCGCGGTACGGCCTTGCCCCCGAGGACCGCGGCCCGGTCGGCACCCTGACCGTCCCGGTCGCCGTGGTGGACCGCCCCTTCCAGCAGCTGCGCGAACTCCTCACCGCCGACCTCTCGGCGGCCGGCGGTCACGTCGGCATCGCGGGCGGCCCGCAGAGCGGCAAGAGCACCCTGGTGCGCACCCTCATCACCGGCCTCGCACTCACCCACACCCCGCGCGAAGTGCAGTTCTACTGCCTGGACTTCGGCGGCGGCACGCTCGCCGCGCTGCGCGGACTGCCGCACCTGGGCGGCGTCACCGGCCGCCACGAGCCCGAGCGGGTCGGCCGGACCCTCGCCGAGATCAACGGCATCATCGCCCGACGCGAGCAGAGCTTCGCCCAGCTCGGCATCGACTCCGTCGCCACCTTCCGCCGCCGCCGGGCCGCCGGGGACCCGGCACTCGCCGACGAGCGCCACGGCGACGTCTTCCTGGTGATCGACGGCTGGGGCACCCTGCGCCAGGAGTTCATGGACCACCTGCCCGCCCTGACCCTGATCGCCGGACGCGGCCTCAACTACGGCGTCCACCTAGTGGTCACCGCCGCCCGCTGGGGCGAGCTCTCCAGCGGACTGCGCGACCAGCTCGGCACCAAGTTCGAGCTGCGGCTCGGCGACCCCATCGACTCCATGATCAACATGCGGGCCGCCGACACCGTCCCCCGCGTCCCCGGCCGCGGCCTCACCCAGGACCGGCTGCACTTCCTCACCGCCCTCCCCCGGATCGACGGCCAGGGTGACAGCGACAGCCTCGCCGACGGCGTCGCCGACCTCGTCGACGCCGTCAACGAGCACTGGACCGGCCCGCGCGCCCCCGAGGTGCGGATGCTGCCGCTGCAGCTCGACGCCGCCGCCCTGCCCGCCCCCGAAGGCCGGCTGCGGGTCGCCATCGGCCTGGAGGACGCCGCGATCTCCCCGCTCTGGCACGACTTCGAGGAGTCCCCGCACCTGCTCGTGGTCGGCGACAGCGAGAGCGGCAAGACCAACCTGCTGCGCCTGATGGTCGACGCCATCACCACCGCCTACACCCCGGCCGAGGCCCGGATCATGCTGGTGGACTTCCGGCGCGGCCTGTACGACAGCGTCCCGGAGGAGTACCGGCTCGGCTACGCCGTCGCCGTCGACGTGCTCCGGCAGGTCGTCACCGGCGCCGCCCGCGCCATGGAGGCCCGGCTCCCCGGCGAGGAGATCACCCCCGCCCGGCTCAGGCTGCGCGACTGGTGGACCGGGCCGGAGCTGTTCATCGTCGTCGACGACTACGACCTCATCCCCGGCCAGTCCGGCGCCAACGCGTTCGGCCCGATCCTCGACCACCTCGCCCAGGGCACCGAACTCGGCCTGCACCTGATCGTCGCCCGCTCCGCCAACGGCATCGGCCGCGCCTACTCCGACCAGCTGCTGCGCCGGCTCCAGGACGTCAACACCCCGGTCGCCCTGCTGTCCTGCCCGCCGAGCGAGGGCGCCCTGTTCGGCAGCGTCAAACCCCGCCAGCTGCCGCCCGGCCGCGCCCTGCACATCACCCGGCGCCGGACCGTCCAGGTGCAGACGGGCCTGATGCCGGACCCGGCGGAGCCGGACGGCTCGGACGGCGGCTCGGACGGCGGCTCGGCGGGGTGACGGCGGGCGGTGAAGCCACCGTGCGGATGAACCCGCGGCCCGGCCGGGCCCGTTTACCCCGGCGATGAGTCCTTCCCGCAGCGGCCGCCCCGCCGACGACCCGGTGTCGCCCGACGCGCCCCGCCGCCGGTTCGCCCGGTGGCGCGGCGCGGCAGCCGAGCTGCCCCCCGGCACGGACGGCCCGGACGGTCCTCACGGGTCCGGCGCGCACGCCCGGGTGCCCGCGGTCGCCGGGCCGCAGGGCGGCGCCCCGACCGTCATCCGCTCCGAACTGCGGCCGGTCGGCCCGCACTTCGTCATCGCGCCGTCCACCGCCGGGCAGGACGAACTGTCCGCCGCCGTCGGGGCGCTGCGCCCGGTGCCCGACAGCATCATCGTGGTCGCCGCCGCCCCCGACTCGGCCCCCGTGCTGCGCGACCGGATGGCCGACCTCGGCGTCATCGCCCGCTCCCGCGGCGCCACCAGCCTGGTGCTCGCCGCCTCCGGCCTCGCCGCGCTCGCCCCCAACGGCCGCCGCCCCGCCGAGGTCGTCGCCGACCGGGCGGGCCTGCCGGTGGTCGCGCCGGACGGCCTGGTGGAGATCACCCAGGACGGCAACCTCAAGGTCATCGCCCCCGACGGCGCCCCCGAGGGGGCCACCTGGTGGCACTGCGCCCCCGGCGCCGCACCACGCCCGGTGCGCGAGACCATCGGCGCCACCGCCCCGATCGAGCCGCACCACGCCGCCGGCCCGCTCCTCCCCACGGTTCCGGCCGTCGTCCCCACGGCTGCTGCCGTCCCTGTGGTTCCTGCGGTTCCCGCCGTTCAGGCCGCCCCCGCCGGCTCCCGGGCCCCGGCCGTCCAGGTGCACCGGCTGCCCGTCGGCTACTGGCTCACCCACCCCGCCGTCCGGCCGTCCGCCCCGCGGCCCGACCTCACGCTGGCCGGCGCACCGCCCGGCACCGTCGTCCTGGTCGTCGGGACACCCGCCCTGCCGGTCCTGCTGCCCGAGGACTTCGCGGACACCGTGGCCGCCCTGCCCCTCGGATCGGCCCGGCTGCTGGTCAGCGCCCCCTGGGCCGCCCCCGCCGAACTCGCCACCCTCACCGGCGCGCTGTCCGCCCGGCTGGCCCGGCCGGTGAACGCCGCGATCGGCCTGCCCGTCATCGGTCCGGGCGGCCCCACCTCGTACGTCCTCGACACCCACGGCCGCGCCTGCTGGGAGCCCTACCTGCTGCGCCTCGCCGCCGCCCCCGGCCTGGGCACCGTCCCCTCCGGCTGGCGCAACGGCGGCGCGAGCTGGCACACCGCGGGCCCCGCCGTCTTCGACGCGTTCCCGTACTGGGCCCTGGAGGCCGTCCCGGCCGGCCTCTGGCTGCGCCCGGAGCCCCCGCACATCCTCACCCCCCGCTTCCGCCGGCCCGAGTCGGCCCGCCCGCTGCTGATCGTCGGCGAGCGGGACCGGCCGGTCGACGCCGAGGTCTTCGAGGAGCTGGGCAAGCTGCTCGACCGCCTCCCGGAGGCCGCAGCCCAGGGGTTCGGGCTGCTGGTCCACGGACTGCTGGAACCGGCCACCGAACGGATCGCCCGCTTCGTCGCCCGGATGCACGAACTGGACTGGCTCGGCCCGGAACAGCCCGTCGGAGCCGTCCCGGGCGTGGCGCCGGTGGCGTACGGGATCGGCCCGGCGGCCCGGCCGGAGGCGGTGCCGCAGGCGGCGCCCGTCGCCGCCCCGCGCCCGGCCGCCGTCACCGCCTCCGCCCCCGCCGCCGCGGCCATCGCGGGACCGGCGACCCAGGCGACCCCGGCGGCCCTGACCGCTGCTCCCGAGGAGCCCGTAGCCGAGCCCGCAGCCGAACCCGAAGCCGAACCCGAGGTCGAGGTAGCCGCCCCGCTCCCCGACCCGACACCCCGGCCAGTTCCCGCCGCCGTGGGCCCGCCCATCCGGACCTCGACCAGCGGCGGACCGGACGAACCCGCCGCCGGCCCCCGCAGGCCGGTGGCCCCGGCCACGTACGGCTCGACGCCCGCCGTTCCGTCCTGCACGGCTGCGGCCGCGACCGAGGGCGGTCATCGGCCCGAACCGGCCACCGAACCGGCCACCGAACCGACCGCCCCACCCCCCGTCCCGGCACCGGAAGCCGACCCGACCCCCGCCCCGGACGAGGAGCCGACCGAAGCTCCCCCCGCCGCACCCGTCACCACGCCTGTCCCCGCACCCGTCCCGGCGCCCGACGAGGACCCCGCCCCGGACGGCGAGGACCCCGCCCCGGACGGCGAGGACCCCGCCCCGGACGGCGACGACCCTGACCCGACCCCGACCCCGGTCCCTCCGCCCGCCGCGCCGCAGACCCGCCTGCTCACCCCGGAGGCGTCCCCCGCCACCGGAACCGCCGCACCCGTCAGCAGCCCGCACGACCGCGACGCCGTCCGCACCCTGCTCGGCGAGCACTACCAGCGCTGCTCCGGCCGGGTCGACCAGGTCGCCACCCGGCTGCCCGGGCTGCGCTCCACGGCCAAGGACGACATCAAGCCCGACCTCGCCGCCGTCCTCCTCCACCACGGCGACACCGGAGTCCCGGTCCCCCGCGCCGAGTTGGTGGCAGCCGCGCGCTCCGGCGATCCGACGCTCGCCCCCTTCCTCCGCTGCCTGGGCTCCGGCCTGCGCCGCCTCCCCAGCCACCACGGCGCGGTCCTGCTCTGCGCCCCGCCCGGCCTCGACCCGGAGGCCCTGCTGGCCCACTACCGCGCCGGTCAGCGGCTGACCGAGCCCGCCCCGGTCACCGGCCTGTCCGCGCCCGCCGTCGAACTCCCAGGCTCCACCGTAGAGTTCTTCATCTGGTCGGCCACCGGCCGACGCACTGCCGCCTTCGGCAGCGGCACCGAGCCGCAGGTCACCTTCACCCCCGGCACCACCTTCACCGTCCTCGCCACCACCCCGTCCGACCGGACCGACCCGGCGGGCCGCCCCGCCCGCGTCCTGCTGCGCGAGTCCGGCCCCGCCGACGCCGACCCTGCCGACCGTGACCGCAGCGCCCTGTCCCGCCTCACGGTCTGGCTGGACCGCCGCGACCAGCTCTCCCCCGCCGACCGCCGCCACGTCGAGGACACCGTTCCCTTCCACCTCACCCCCGGCGTGGAAGTCCTCCCGGCCGCCTCTTGACCCGCATCAACCGACCTTGCCACCA
This sequence comes from Streptomyces sp. 1331.2, assembly GCF_900199205.1. NCBI lineage: Bacteria > Bacillati > Actinomycetota > Actinomycetes > Kitasatosporales > Streptomycetaceae > Streptomyces > Streptomyces sp. 1331.2. The sequence continues at coordinate 3,437,504 of NZ_OBMJ01000001.1, forward strand.
TCGGTCGATCCGTCGAACTCCCGGAGGACGCATGGCACTCACCGACCGCGTCGCCGCCAGGCTCGCCGACCGTTTCGGCCAGGAGGCCGGCGCCACCGCCGCCCTGCTGGAGGAGGCCGAGGCGCGGGTGCAGCACGGGCAGGACCGCGAACGGATCACCGCCGCCCTGGTGGTCCTGGCGGACGGCAGCCCGGACCGGCTGCACGAGGCGATCCAGCTCCTGCAGACCGACTGGCGGGACCTCCTGATGTCGGCCGAACTCGCCGACGGCGACTGGCCGTCGAGGCTGGACGCCCTCTTCGGCCCGCACCGGCCCGCCTGACGCCGACGGCTCAGGCCGGCCCTTCCGCCTCCACCAGTTCGGCCGGGAGCACCACCGACGCGATGACCCCGCCGGTCTCGGCGGGCGTCAGCCAGACCCGGACACCGTGGCGGCCGGCGAGGCGGGCCGACGACGAAGAGGCCCGTACGGCGGGAGACCGAGAGGTCCACCGGCGCCGGGTGGGCGAGGCGGTCATTGAGGGCGACGACCTCGTCGAACGCGATGCCGATCCCCTCGTCGAGGACCCCGACCATCACCTGGCCGTCGGGCAGGGCGCGGGCCGTCACCTGAACCGTGGTGCCCGGGTGGGAGTACGAGGCGGCGTTCTCCAGCAGCTCGGCGAGCAGATGGACGAGGTCGGTGACAGCGGCGCCGACCACCTCGATCTCCGGTACGGCGGCGATGTCGATGCGCTGGTACTGGTCCACCTCGCCGGCGGCGGCCCGGAACACGTCGACCAGCGGGACGGGACGCTTCCAGCGGCGGCCCGACTCCTCGCCCGCGAGGATGAGCATGTTCTCGCAGTGCCGACGCATCCGCGTCGCCAGGTGGTCCAGCTCGAACAGGCCGTCCAGCTGCTCCTGTTCGGGCTCACTGCGCTCCAGTTCGTCGAGGAGCGACAGCTGGCGCTGGACCAGGCCGGCGGTGCGGCGCGACAGGGTGGTGAACACCGTGTTGGTGGTGTCGAACCGGAGGGCCTGCTCGGCGGCGAGGGTCGCCAGCCCGTGGTGGAGGGTGTCGAAGCAGCGGGCCAGCCGCCCCACGTCGTCCCGGCCGTGCAGGCCGACGGACGGCAGCGTCAAGCTGCCTCCCTGCTCCGGGAGTCGGTCGGTGGTGATCGTCCGGAGCAGTTCGGGGAGGTGCGTCCCGGTGATCCGCTCCGCAGCCTCCCGGAGTTCCCGCAGGGCCGCCGGCGTCCGCAGCCGGCTCACCCGCCGCCCCTCGTCCACGATCTCCTGCGCCTCGGTCTGCGCGGCCCGCCGTACGGCCTCGGCTTCCTCCCGCGCCGTGCGCAGCAGACGGTCCGCCTCGGCCGAGCGCGCCACCGCGACCCGGATGGCCTCGGCTCGGGCCCGCTCCGCCTCCGCCCGCACGCTCTCGGCGCGCGCCTCGGCCTCCTCCACCAGGTGCGCGGCCTGCCGTCGGGCCTCCTCCAGGACGGCCGCCGCCTCCGCCTCCGCGCGGGAGCGGATCTGCCGCGCCTGCTCCTCGGCCGCACCGGCCTTCTCCGCCGCCGCCCGCTCCGCCTCCTCGACCAGCTGCTTGCCGGCGTTCCGGAGGCGGCCCAACGGGGACTGGACCTGCCGGTTGAGCGCTTTGAGCTCCACCCACCGACGCCGCCAGTGCTCGATCAGCTCCGGGTGCGCCTTGTGGCCGCGCGGTGTGCGCCCGTCCACCGGCAGCGGGTTGCTGACCACCCGGACGAACTCCAGCAGGAAGCTCATCGAGGGCAGCCGCTTGCCGGTGAGGAGGTCGGTGATCCCCGCCTTGGTCAGCTTGAAGACCTGCGCCGCACCGCAGATCTCACCGTAGGAGGGGGCGCCGTACTCGATGTGCAGACGGTTCAGCTCGGCCACGAAGGCGGCGAACCGCTCGTCGTACGCGGCGACGGCCGCGAGATCCCCCGGGTCGGTCTCCACCGGTCGGTCCGTCACGGCTCCCCCTGTCGACGCTGCCTCAGTCCCCTTCCGCCACAGCCTACTTCGAACATCCTCGGACGGTCCTGAACGTTCTCGAACGCCTGCCGACGGGCCCGCCGTTCAGGAACGGCACCCCGGCGTCCGACTCCCCGGCGCCCCCGTCCGGGATCCGGCGGGCCCGTACGGCTGCCTGGGCCCGACGGCGGGACTTCTGGTCGGCTCGGACCATGACGGACGAAGACTCCCGCCCCCTCCCCGACCGCCCCGACCGCCCCGACCGCGCCGACGCCCCCGCAGGCTCGACCCGGCAGCGGACGCTGGACCTGATCGCCCTCGTCACCCTCCTGGTGATCGCCACCGGGGTCTACCTGACGGCGGGCAGCGGCGGCTTCTCGGTGATCACCGGCGCCGGTGTCGGCCTCTACGGCCTCTGGCGCGCCCGCCGGTGAACGCCCCGACCGACCCGACCGACCGACTCGACCGACCGCCCCGCCGGCCATGCCGCCCGGAAACGCAGCAGCACCCCGGCCGAAGACCCGGCCGGGGTGCTGCGCTGCAGGTCGGAACAGGCGTGACCGCCTCATCCCGGGTGGGGCACCAGGGGCTCGAACCCTGAACCTACGGATTAAAAGTCCGCAGCTCTGCCAATTGAGCTAGTGCCCCGCGGCCCCGTGGTCCCGGCGGTACCTGTCGGTACCTGCTGGGAGGGCCACGGTGATCCTACCCGGTAGGGCCCAGGGCTCCGCCAGTGGATTGCGCGGGCGCGCCGGGTGCGTGGAGCGGCCCCCGGGGCGGCCCGACGGGCGGGGTGTAGTGGGCGGCGCGGACGCGGCGGAGCCAGGCCTCGACGGGGCGCGGGTCGGGGGCGGCGGGCAGGACCCCGGGGCGGCCGAGGCGGTCGGCGGCGTCGGCGAGCAGCGCCTCGGCGACGGCGGGCCGGTCGGCGATGCGTTCGCCGAACTCGCGGACGTGTTCGGGGTCGGGCAGGCGGATCAGGCTGCGGCCGGTCTCGTGCAGCCGGACGGCCTGCTCGACCAGCCGGACCAGGTGCCGGGCGTGCTTGGCGGCCCGGCGGCGGGCGGCCGGTTCGGCGCGGTCGCGGGTGAGCAGTTTGCGGAACTGCTGGTCGGCGTAGCCGAGATAGGCCTTCCGTACCGCCGGCGCGCTGAGGAAGGCCTCGCGGATGCCGATCAGTTCGTCGCCGAGCGGGGTGCGGGTCTCGTACAGGTCGTCCGGCAGCCAGACGAGTTCGGACGCGGTCGGGTTGCAGCCCAGCGCCAGCCGGCACCACTTGGCGGCCTCGTGCAGGGTGAGGTCGGGCGCGGTGGTGACGTGCGATTCGGCCGGGCGGTGCAGGCCGTGCAACTCCTCGGTGGGGGTGGCGAACAGGCCCAGCCGGTCGACGTCGGAGCCGGCGTGCGCGAGGCCGTACGCGGTGGATCCGACGATCCCGGACAGCAGAACGGTGCCGGCGGGCACGGCGGCAGGTGCAGCGGCGGGCATGGGCGGTCTCCTCCCGGGAGCCGTACGGACGGGTACCGGGCATCCTCTCCGGAGCGGGCCGCGCCGGGCGAGCGATTTCCGGTCCGCCGCAGTCCCGGCCGCCGATACTGGCCGCATGGAGCACGATCCCCACCCGGCCCCGGACCACCCGGCGCCCGTCGACGTCGAGAAGCTGCGCGCCTGGTGGTCGCACCGCCAGTGGCTGGACCGCCCGCACACCGGCGCGTCCGCCGCCGAGGTGCTGGCCGCCACCGGCTGGGCCCGCTCGGTGGGCGGCGCGGCGCCCTACCTGGGCCTGTTCGCCCGGGCCGGGCTGGGGCGGGCCGCGGTGGACGAGGCGGTGGCCCGGCTGGAGGTGCACGAGCTGCCGTCCGCGCGGGGCTGCACCTACCTGCTGCCGGCCGCCGACTTCGCGCTGGGCCTGGCCTCCGGCGCGGCCGCCCCGGAGGGCGAACTCGCCGCCGCGGAGAAGCACCTGGGGGTCGGCCGGGACGAGGTGGAGAAGCTCTGCCTGGCCATCGAGCGGGTGCTGGCCGAGGGCGGCCCGCTGGATCCGACCACGATCCGGGAGGCGGTCGGCGACGCCGTCCGGCCGCTCGGCGAGGCGGGCAGGAAGCGCGGCCTGGCCACCACCCTGCCACTCGCCCTCGGGCTGCTGCAGTCGCGCGGCCGGGTCCGCCGGGTGCCCGTCAACGGCCGTCTGGACCAGCAGCGTTACGGCTACGCCGGCTGGGACCAGCCGGTCGCGGGGGCCGCGGTCGACCTCGCCCGCCGCTACTTCTCCTGGGCCGGCCCGGCCACCCTGCGGCACTTCCGCTGGTTCTCCGGCTTCACCGCCGCGACCGCCCGCCGGGCCGTCGCCGAGGCGGGCCTGGTCCCGCTCGCGCCCGGCTCGGAGTTCCTCCTGCCACCCGAACTCGCCGAGGAATTCGCCGAGTTCACGACACCGCGGCAACCCCACTACACCCTGCTGGCCGGCATCGACGGCATCCACCTGCTGCACCGCGACCTGCCCCGGCTGCTCGACCCCGCCGACGCCGCCCGCCCGTTGCCCGTCGGCCGAGCCGGGCGCACCTTCGGCGGCGAGGCCGACCCGCAGACCCACCTGGTGCTCGACCGCGGCCGGATCGTCGGGCTCTGGGAGTACGACCCCGAGCGGGCCGAGATCGTCCTGCTGCCCTTCGTCCCGCCGGACGACGCCCTGCGGGCGGCGGTGGCCCGCACCGAGGCCTTCGTCCGCGACGAGCTCGGCGACGCCCGCGGCTTCAGCCTCGACTCGCCCAAGAGCCGGGCGCCCAGGATCGCCGCGCTACGGGCGGCCGGCGCGGGCGGGCTCGGCCGAACGGCCGGGTAGCGTACGGGACATGTCGACCACCACGCCCGACGCGTCCGCCGCCACCCGGCCCGCCACCGCCCAGGCCGCCGGCTCCCCGGCCGTCACCGACGAGGTCCTGATCGTCACCGGCGCCGGCCGCGGTATCGGCGCCGCCACCGCCCTGCTGGCCGCCCGCCGCGGCTACCGGGTCTGCGTCAACTACCGTACGGACGAGGCCTCGGCGGCCGGTGTCGTGGACGCGATCCGGGCCGCGGGCGGCACCGCCCTCGCCGTGCGCGCGGACGTCAGCCGCACGGCCGAGGTGGAGCGGCTGTTCGCCACCGTGGACACCGAACTCGGCCCGCTCACCGGCCTGGTGAACAACGCGGGCACGCTGGAGCGGCAGTGCCGGCTGGAGGAGATCGACGAGGAGCGGCTGAACCGGATCTGGGCCGCCAACATCACCGGCCCGTTCCTCTGCGCGGCCCAGGCCGTCCGCCGGATGTCCACCCGGTACGGCGGGCGCGGCGGCGCCATCGTCAACGTCTCCTCGGCCGCCTCCCGGATCGGCTCGCCGAACGAGTACGTCGACTACGCGGCCGCCAAGGGCGCGGTGGACTCGATGACCCGCGGCCTCGCCCTGGAGGTCGCGGCCGAGGGGATCCGGGTCAACGCGGTGCGGCCGGGACTGATCCACACCGGCATCCACGCGCTCGGCGGTGAGCCCGGCCGGGTCGACCGGGTCGCCCCCGGCCTGCCGATGCAGCGTGGCGGACAGCCGGAGGAGGTCGCCGAGGCGATCCTCTTCCTGCTCTCCCCGGCCGCCTCGTACACCACGGGCGCGTTCCTGGAGGTCTCCGGCGGCCGCTGAGAGCCGTCCCCGCCCTGCGGAGGGGCCGCTTTCGGACAGCGTTCGCCCGCCACCGAACGGCCCCCTCCGGTTTCCTTCCCCGCGCCCGCCCCCGCCCGTACGGTGGAGGTCATGACCGACGCCTTCATCGACATCCCCGGTGTGCGCAACTTCCGTGACGCGGGCGGGATCGGCGCCCTCCGCCGGGGCGTGCTGTACCGCTCCGGCTCCTTCCACACGCTCACCGAGGAGGGCGCCCGGCGACTCAAGGCGCTCGGCCTGCGCACGGTGTTCGACCTGCGCAGCCCGTTCGAGCTGGAGGTCTGGCCGGACCAGCGGCACGGCCTCGACCACGAGTCCCTCAGCCTGCCCACGCTGCCCGCCGACCGCGGCGACGTCGACCGGCCGTGGCCCGAGGACCAGGCCTCGCTCTACCCGTTCATGGCCGAGACGGCCGGCCCCTCGCTCGCCGCCGTCATCCGCCGCCTCGCCGCGCCGGAGTCCCTGGCCGCCGTCGTCCACTGCGCCGTCGGCAAGGACCGCACCGGCCTCACCATCGCCGTCCTGCAGTCCCTGCTGGGCGCTTCCGAAGCCGACATCACCGCCGACTTCCTGCTCTCCAACATCGGCCTCGGCCTGGACAAGGGCCCCGCCCCGTACATCGACGAGACCGGCACCGAGCGCGTCTCCCGCCCGATCAGCGCCGAACTCATCGCCTCCTCCCTCGCCTGGATCCACACCCACCACGGCACGATCCCGGCCTACCTCCGCCACCACGGCGCCACCGAAGCCGAACTGGCCGCCGTCCGCACCAACCTCTCGGCCTGACCGCCGGCTACCCCCGCCACTCGAACCGCCACCACTGGGTCGGGGAGTCGGTGTCCTCCCACTGCCGGACGCCCTCCTCCGGGGGCTCCGGCGCCGTCAGGGGCTTGCCGCTGATGAAGCTGGTGACGGTGTAGGTGCCCGGGGCGTCCACGTGGCCCTCCAGCAGCCACTCCTGGGCGCCGAAGGCGTTGGCGCCCCACTGCTGGATCGGGACGCCGTCGTCCGGGGAGGCCCCGGTGACGTCGAGGCGCTTGCCGCTGGCGGCGTTCTCGATGTGGAAGAGCGCGCCGCCGGGGTGGACGGCGGTGAGGTGCCAGAGCTGGTTGTCGGTGCCGTCGTCCGGGCCCAGCACGATCCGGGCGCCGCTGCGCCGGGAGGCGCCGGCGACCTGCAGCAGCAGGCCGCTGCCGACGTTGCGGACGAGGAAGCTGCCGTCGGTGATCGCGGAGCCGGCGGAAGCGGCGGTGTCGGCGGAGCCGGCGGAGTCAGTCACGCTCGCAGTCTGCCACCGCCTACCGACAGGCCACCCGGCCGGGTCGCGGGGGCGTTTCGACCGGGCCCGCCCCGCCGCCTATGCTGCGGCGAATGTCCACCGAGCAGACCCCGCCGCACCGTCAGCCGACCCCGTCGCACCGTCAGCAGCCCGCCCTCCTCGCAGCGGTGGCCGACCTGGAGGCGGTGGTCGCCGCCGGGGACGACGAGGACTTCGGCCCGGCCCTCGGCCGGGTCGGCGGGCTGTTCGGCCCGGCCACGCCGGAGGAGCGGGTGGCGGCCGGCCCCCGGCTGGCCGCGCTGCTGCCGGACGCCCCGCCGTTCCCCCGCTCGCACCTGGCCATGGTGGTGGGCGCCTGCGTCGAGCACGGCGCCGACCCGGTGGCCTGTGCCGGCCCGGTGCTGGCCGGTCTGCGCGGCGCGCTGACCGGGACGGAGCTGCTGCTGCGACGCTGGGCCGAGACCGGCGGCGGCCCGCTGCCGGACCCGGAGGAGGACGATCCGGCCGGGGCACACGCCCGGATCGCCGACCCGGCGGTCCTGGACGAGTGGCACGCGCACCTGGCCGTGGTCGGCTGGTGGACGCTGCACCTGTGGCAGCAGGCGTCCTGGGCGGTGTACGCGCACGCGCCGGTGCGGGCCGAGGCCCGCGCCTCGGGCGTGACCGGGGTGCTCGTGGAGCTGTTCGGCCGGTACGGCGGCGAGCGGCACGACTTCAAGGGCCTGGCCCACCTGGCGCTGATGCTGGACGACGAGCCGCTGCTGGTGCTCGACCGCCCCACCGGCACCGGCTACCTGCTGCGGATGAGCGGCCTGAGCGACACCTTCCAGCTGCACACCCTGCTCGCCGACGTGCTGATCGGCGGCGGCCACCTGCCCGGCGTCCCGCAGGACCCGGAGGTGGTGGCGCTGGCCCGCTCGGCGTTCCTGGACGGCCGCCGGGTGATCGCGACCGGCGCCTTCAACCTGGTCGCGCCGGACGGCTCCTGGCTCTGGAACGAGGGCACCCCGAGCGACGTCCCGCTGCTGGACGGCGTGCGCACCCTGGTCCTGGAGCCGCTGCCGTACGAGCGCAGCTGGGCGGCCGGGCGCTTCATCCAGGAGGTCCCGGGCGACCTGCGGCTGGAGCGGGTGCTCGCCCCGGCGGAGGCGGCGGAGCTGCTGGCCCGCACCGTCCCGGGCTACTCCGTCGAGCAGGCCTTCCGCTGAGCGGTGCCCGGCGGGCGGTGCCGTCCGGCGGGCGGCGGCCTCCGAAGACCGCCGACCCGGCCGGATCGGGGCCGGGTTAGGGTCGGAAGCCGACGGGCCCGAAGACCGGCCCTGGCAGCCTCACCTGTGACGAGTGGAGTCGACGATGGCGAAGGTTCCGAACGTACTCGCGGCGGCCGCGCCCGCCGCGCTGACCGCGGCGAGCGGTCTGGTCGGCGGCTACGGCGTCGCCCGCTGGACCGGCCGGCGTCACCTGGGCGGCGCGGTGCTGGCGGTGGCCGGCGCCGGGGCGGCCGCGCAGTGGCGTCGCAGCTCGGGCCCGGGCACCGCGGCGGCACTGACCGGCCTGTACGTGGCGGCCTTCGGCGGCTCGCACCCGCTGGCGAAGCGGATCGGCGCCTGGCCGTCCGTCTTCGCCGTCACCGGCGTGGTCGCGGCCGCCTCCACGGCCGCAACGGTGCTCTCCGCCCGCAAGCGTTAGGGCCTGTCCGGCGGATCTTGTCGGATCAGCGCGCGGCGTCGGGCGCCCGTCTGGGCGTGCGCCCGAATCGCCCTCGTACTGGGTGTACTTGGACGATTCGGGCGTGCGTCCAGGCGGGATGATCCGGCGTCGTGCGCCCGGCAAGATCCGCCGGACAGGCCCTAGCCGCAACGCGGCAGCCGCACACCCCTCAGCGCCCCGCTCCCGCTGCCGTCCCGAACCGGGCCTCGAAGGCGGCCCGGTTCGGGGAGACCGGCGTGCGGTCCCAGACCGCGAACACCACCCGCTCGAAGGCCGCCCCGTACCGGGCCAGCGCGCCCTCGAAGGCCTCGGCGACCTGCGCCGGGTCGTTGCCGAACACCCCGCAGCCCCAGGCGCCGAGCACCAGCGTGCGCACCTCGTGCCGGGCGGCCGCCGCGAGCACCCGCACCGCCCGCTCGGCGAGCACGCCCCGGACGTCGGTGCCGGGCGAACGCCGTTCCAGCTGACCGGCGTTGGGGGCGGGCGAGGTCAGGAAGGTGACCGGGTACGGCTGCGCCAGCAGCTCGCCGCGCCCGTCCCGGATCACCGGCACGTCCGGCGAGACGATCACCCGGTGGCTGTACCGAAGGTCGGTGGAGGCCCGGTGCGCCTCGTAGTAGTCCGGGGCTTCCACCAGGCAGCTGTACAGCAGCGCGCTGCGGCACAGGTCCTCCTCCTGGGCGCGGGCGCCGCGCAGGTAGCCGCCGCCGGGGTTGCGGGCGGAGGCGAAGTTCAGCACCCCGACCGGGCCGGCCCCGGCCGCGACCAGCCGCCGGGCGGCCTCGATGCTCCCCTCGGCCGTCACCTCGACAACCCCGCTCGACCCGACCCCCGCCCCGGCCTCCGCCCCGGCCTTCGGCCCGGGCCCCGGCTCGCCCGCCGCCACCAGGGCGTCCAGCGCCTGCGGCGGGTAGGACACCGTCCCGGCCCTGGCCGCCGTCAACTGCTCCCCCACCTGCACGAGTTCGCCCCCGGCCGTCCGGTAGCTCCCCCGCCCGGCGATCTCCTCGTTCACCCGTGCCACGTCATGCAGTCTGCTGCTCATGCCCCGGAGGCTACGGGACTACCGCCGCCGGGCGCCACAGGTTATTCTCACTTCCAGAACAACACCTCGGGGGGAGCAGGACGAGGTGTCGGGGGGTACCCGGGGGGGTGCCGGGGGGAACGCGAAGGGCCCGCTCCGGGGGACGGAGCGGGCCCTTCGTTACGTTCAGCGCGGCCGGCGGTGGATCACCGCCGGTGCGGCGTCAGTTCTTCCAGCGCGGCTTGCGGTCGTCGCGGTTGAAGCCGCTGCCACCGCGGTCGCGGTCGAAACCGCCGCGGTCACGGTTGAAGCCACCGCGGTCGGCCTGCGGACGGCCGCCGGAGCGGTGGTCGTCGCGGCGCGCGAACGGACGGCTGCTGCCGCCGCGCTCGTCGCGGTCCCGGCCGAAGGACGGGCGGTCACCGAAGGTGCGGGCCGGACGGTCACCGAAGGAACGGCCACCACGGTCGTCACGGTCACGGTTGAAGCCACCGGAACGGCCACCGCGGTCGTCGCGGTCGCGGTTGAAACCACCCGAGCGACGGTCGTCACGGTCACCGAAGGAACGGCCACCACGGTCGTCACGGTCACGGTTGAAGCCACCGGAACGGCCGCCACGGTCGTCACGGTCGCGGTTGAAACCACCCGAGCGACGGTCGTCACGGTCACCGAAGGAACGGCCACCACGGTCGTCACGGTCACGGTTGAAGCCACCCGAGCGGCCGCCACGGTCGTCGCGGTCGCGGTTGAAACCACCCGAGCGACGGTCGTCACGGTCACCGAAGGAACGGCCACCACGGTCGTCACGGTCACGGTTGAAGCCACCGGAACGGCCACCGCGGTCGTCACGGTCGCGGTTGAACGCCGGACGCTCGCTGCGCGCCTCGCGGTACGACGGGGCGCGCTCCTCGGCCTGCGGCGCAGCAGGGGCCTCGGCGGCGGCCGGAGCGGCCTCCGCGGCGGCCTGCTCGCCGGTCTCCTCGGCGGCGGGCTCCTCGTCCTCGATGCCCAGCTCGGCCCGCTCGCGCGCCGCACGGGCGGCGAGGCGGTCGGCCTCCTCGCGCAGCTCGGCGGCGCGGCGCTGCGCGCGCTCCAGCTGGCGGGTCATCTCGGCGAGCTCGCGCTCGGCGGCACCGGCGATGTTGGCGGCGCTCTCCGCCTGGACCTCGGTGAGCGAGCGGGCGCCGGTGATCCGGGCGACCTCCGCGTCGAAGGCGTGGTCCAGGATGTGGCGGCTGGCGTCGACGCCCGCGTCCTCCATCAGGCGGAAGACGCCGCGGCGCTGGTGCGGCAGCACCAGGGTGACGACGGCGCCGGAGCGGCCGGCCCGGGCGGTGCGGCCGGAGCGGTGCAGGTAGTCCTTGTGGTCGCCGGCCGGGTCCACGTTGAGGACCAGGTCGATGCCGTCGACGTGGATGCCGCGGGCGGCGACGTCGGTGGCGACGACGACGTTGACGTAGCCGTCCTTGAAGTCGCCGAGGACGCGGGTGCGGGCGCCCTGGGTCATGCCGCCGTGCAGCGCGTCGGCCTTCACGCCGGCCTCGATCAGCTGCTCGGCGACGCGGTCGGCGCCCATCTGGGTGCGGACGAAGATGATCGTGCGGCCCTTGCGGGCGGCGATCGCGTTGGTGATCGGCGCCTTGTCCTTGGGCTTCACCACGAGGATGTGGTGGGTCATGGTGGTGACCGCGCCGGCCGACGGGTCGACCTCGTGGGTGACCGGGTTCTTCAGGTAGCGCTTGACCAGGGTGTCGATCTCGTTCTCCAGGGTGGCGGAGAACAGCAGGCGCTGGCCGCCGGCCGGCACCTGGTCGAGGATCTCGGTGACCTCGGGCAGGAAGCCCATGTCGGCCATCTGGTCGGCCTCGTCGAGGACGACGGTCCGGACGTCGGCGAGCTTGGCGGAGCCGCGGTTCAGCAGGTCGCGCAGTCGGCCGGGGGTGGCGACCAGGATGTCGACGCCGCGCTCCAGCGCGTAGATCTGGTTCGACATCGAGGTGCCGCCGCAGACGACCTTGAGCTTGAGGCCGAGCACCGAGCCGAACGGCTCCAGGGCGTCGGCGACCTGCATGGCCAGCTCGCGGGTCGGGACCAGGATCAGGCCGCGCGGGTGCTTGGGCTTGGTGCGCTCGCCGTCGGCGAGGCGGGTCAGCAGCGGCAGGCCGAAGCTGAGGGTCTTGCCGGAGCCGGTACGACCGCGGCCCAGCACGTCCTTGCCGGCCAGGGCGTCCGGGATGGTCGCGGCCTGGATCGGGAACGGGGTGGTGACGCCGCGCTTGGCGAGGGCACGCACGACGTCGTCGTGCAGGCCCAGGTCGCCGAAGGTGATCGTCGGCTCGGCGGCCGCCTCCTCGGTGGCCTCCACGGCCTCGGCGATCACCTCGTCGGCGGCGGTGTCGATGGTGTCGGTGGTGTCGGTGACATCGGCGGCGGCCTCGTTCGCGGGCATGGCGAAGCGGGCGTCGTCAACGAGAGACATGCAGAACCTTCCGGAAGTGGCACGCGCCAAAGTCCGGGGTTCTGTTTCACAACCGCCTCTATGCGGTCAGCCACGGATCGCCGGAACGCGCCAAGGGCGCCAGATGGGATTAGGGCGCCAGTCAAATGAATCAAACGAACGATCTACCACCATAGAGGACCCATGGGATCGGAGGCAAATGCCCTGCACAACGCCCTATTGACCCCCCGCACGCGGGCTCGGGGCCGAGGAACCGGAACTGCCGGCGGTGGGCTCCGGTACGGGCGGGACGGTCGCGGGCGGTGAGCTGTGCTCCGGCTCCGGGGTGGCGGACGGGCGGCTGCTCGGGCTGGCCGAGGGCGTGCCGGCCGAGCCGCCCGAGCGGCCCTCACCGGTGCCGCCCGCCCCTCCCGTACCGCCGGAGCCCGCCGTTCCGCCGGCCCCGGAGGACGACCCGCCCGGGTGCGGCGCGGGACTGGTGTTCACCTCGCCCGCGGCACCGCCGCCCGGCGACCCTTCGGGCGCCCCCGAGCCCGGCACCGGGACCACGCCGGTCACCGCGCCGTTCGCACCGGGCAGCACCTCGCCTGATGCGGTGACGGTGGCCCCACCCGGCGCGTTCTCGGCCTGCAGGCCGCCCGGGCGCTCCGCGCGCCCCGACGCGCCCCCCGGGTGCCCGGCGCCCGGCGCGGCCGAGGGCCCGCCGGTGGCACCCGGCCGGCCCGCCGGACCGGCCAGCCCGACCGGCGCCACCCCGCCGTGCCTCTCCTCCGCCGCCGGCCGGACCGACATGCACCCGGTCAGCCCCAGCCCGGCCACCGTCAGCACCGCCGCCGCCCGTACGGCGCGCGAACGCACCGCCCGGGCGCCCTGGACCGCCCGCACCGCCCGCACGTCCCGAACCGCTCGTACCGCCCGCACCGAAGCCACCGAGGTCCCTCTCTACCGCCCCACCCGGTCCGCCCTCACGCGCGACCGCTTTCGGTGCCCAACGCGCGCCCGGCCCGGCGGGACACGGGCAGCCCGGCAGTTCCCCCGCCCCGTGGCGCGCCTCAGCCCCAGAGCGCCGAGGCCAGCTCCGCCCCCGCGTACACCGCGGCCAGCCCGGCCGCCACGCTGCCGGCCACGTTCGCCAGCGCGTACCGCCCGGCACCGGTCTCGGCCAGCCGCAGCGTCTCGTACGAGAAGGTCGAGTACGTCGTCAGCGCCCCGCAGAGCCCCGTCCCCAGCAGCAGCTGCACCTGCGAGGAGGCCGCACCCGCCGCCACCGCCCCGGTGACCAGCCCGAGGATCAGGCAGCCGACCACGTTCACCGCGAAGGTCCCCCAGGGGAACACCGAGTCGTGCCGGGACTGCACCGCCCGGTCGGTCAGGTACCGCAGCGGCGCGCCGACCACCGCGCCCGCCACCACCAGCAGCCAGTTCACCGCGGCTCCCCCGCCCCGCCGGGGCCGCGCCCCGCGTAGGTCACGACCTCGCACCGGTCCAGCAGCACCAGGCCCTCCGCCACCAGCCCGTCCAGCTGCGGCAGGAACGCCCGCACCCGCTCCTCCTCGTCCACGATCACCACCGCCACCGGCAGGTCCTCGCTCAGCGACAGCAGCCGCGTCGTGTGCACCAGCGACGACGCCCCGAACCCCTCGATCCCCCGGAACACGCTCGCCCCGGCCAGCCCGGCCGCCCGCGCCCGGTGCACCACCTCGCTGTACAGCGGGCGGTGGTGCCACCGGTCGCTCTCGCCGACCAGCACCGTCAGCCGCAGCGCCGGGCCGCTCAGCCGGCTCACCGCACGCCCCCGCCCGTCGCGGCGCCCGTCGCGGGCTCGCGACGGGCCGCCCGGTGGACCAGACGGCGGGTCAGCCCGGCCGCCAGCCACACCGCGCCCAGCGCTCCCACCAGCGTCAGCCCCAGGTACGCCAGCCCCGGCCCGAGCCGGCCCTCCTCCAGCAGCCGCCGGACGTCCACCGCGTACGTCGAGAAGGTGGTGAACCCGCCCAGCACGCCGGTGCCGAAGAACGGCCGCACCAGCGGGTGCGCCTGCCGTCCCTCGGTGATCACCACCAGGAACATCCCGATCACCGCGCAGCCGACCACGTTGACCAGCAGCGTCGTCCACGGGAAGGCCGTCGGCCCGGTCTCCCAGCCGAGCCCGGCGGCGTACCGGGCGACCGCCCCGATCGCCCCGCCGACCGCGACCACCCCCACCGCCGGCCCCTGCCCGCGCAGCACCGGCGGCCGGTTCCGCACCGGTGCCGCGACCGCCGGCCGCGTCCCGGCGGAGCCGTCCACGGCGTCGTCCAACGCGCCCTCCGATGTCGTCACAAACCCATCAAACACCGGCCTCCGCCACCTGGCACACCATCACCCCAGGCCCGACAATGATCCGGTGGAGATGACCCGGGAAGAGTTCGAGACGCTGGTCAGCGACGCACTCGACCAGATCCCGCCGCAGCTCGCGGCCATGATGGACAACGTCGCGATCTTCGTCGAGGACGAGCCCGACCCGAGCGACCCGGAACTCCTCGGCCTCTACGAGGGCACCCCGCTGACCGAACGCGGCGAGTGGTACGCAGGCGTCCTGCCCGACCGCATCCTGATCTACCGCGGCCCCACCCTGCGCCACTGCGAGAGCAGCGAGCAGGTGGTCGAGGAGGTCCGCACCACCGTGATCCACGAGGTCGCCCACCACTTCGGCTTCGACGACCACGAGCTGGACGAACTCGGCTGGTCCTGACCCCGCCCCGGAACCCCCGCCCCCCACCCGGCCGAAACCCGTTTTGGCGATCCGCCCGGCATCCCATATGCTTCTCGACGTCCCCGAACGCTGGAAACAGCGGGACAGGCCGCAAGCCCTCATCGTCTAGTGGCCCAGGACGCCGCCCTTTCAAGGCGGTAGCACGGGTTCGAATCCCGTTGGGGGCACGCAGTACCGTAGTACAGTGCAGTGCGCAAGACCGCGGGTGGTTCGCCACTCCGAGGTCCCGTGGAGCAGTTGGTTAGCTCGCCACCCTGTCAAGGTGGAGGTCGCGGGTTCAAGTCCCGTCGGGATCGCTCGTCTCGCAAGAGACGGTGCAGTACGGCCAGGTAGCTCAGTTGGTACGAGCGTCCGCCTGAAAAGCGGAAGGTCGCCGGTTCGACCCCGGCCCTGGCCACAACAGAGAAGCCCCCGTAGCGAATTCGCTACGGGGGCTTTTTCGTGCCGTTCGACGCCTCCGCTACGGACGGAAGGCGGTCACGGCGGAAAATCTCCGGTTCGTCGCGGCAACCTTTTCGGCCTCCGCGGCCACTCAGCGGTGTCCGGCCAAGTGGTTCGGTCAGATGCGACGGCTGAGAGAGAGCACAGACGTGTCCCTTGAACGAGAGCACAGCGACGTCCCTCGCCCACCCCACGTCGTCAGTGGCGCTGCACGGGCGGGCGGCCACGGGCGCGGAGCCCGTCCGTCGCATCGCGCCCGCCGGCTGTACCGGCGCCGGGGTTTCTGGGCGGCTGTCGGCCTGGCGGTCGTGGGCGCCTCGGTGGCCGTGATCAACACGGCCTCGGCGGGCACCGTGGCCGTGGACACGAGCCCCTGGTACCTGCTGGTCAACCGCGGCACCGGCCAGGTGCTGGACGACTACGGCTACGGCGCGTACGACGGCGCTCCGGTGGTGCAGTGGAGCCGCACCGGCGAGGCGAACCAGCAGTGGAAGTTCCTCGACGCGGGCGACGGGAACTACCGGCTGCAGAACCGGCACTCCGGCAAGGTGCTGGACGACTACGGCTGGTCGAAGGCCGAAGGCTCCCAGGTGCGGCAGTGGAGTGACCTGAACGGCGCCAACCAGCAGTTCCACCTGGAAAAGTCGTCGGACGGCTACGTACGTCTGATCAACCGCTTCAACGGCAAGGCCGTCGAGGTCCCGCTCGGCTCCAAGGCCGACGGGGGCCAGATCGCCCAGTACCACGACTGGAACGGCGCCAACCAGCAGTGGCAGCTCGTCCCGGTCGGCAGCACCGGCAGCACCGGCAGCACCGGGAGCACGGGGGGCTCCGGGAGCACGGGGGGCTCCGGGAGCACGGGGGGCTCCGGCAGCAGCGCCACGCCCACCACACCTGCCGCCCCGGGCGGCAGCGCTCCCACGGGCCAGGCCCCGGGCGGTAACCACCCGACGTCGGCGCCGCCGGCGGTGCCGGCCGGAGGCGGCACCAACCCGGCGAAGAGTTTCATGGGCAGCAACACGGTGCTCGTCGGCGGCTCGATGTCCGACGCCTCGGCGGGCGCCGCGCCGTTCGACGTGCAGTACGCCTACGTGCACAGCCAGCCCGCGCCCTCCTCGGACTACTACACGGCGGCCCGTTGCCAGGACGCGTGGACGGGCTGGTGGGGCTGCTGGAACGGCAGCACCACGGCGCCCGGCACGTACGTGACCTGGCGGGACGCCAAGGCGGCCCAGGAGACCTACCAGGGCAAGCCGCGCCCGCAGAAGTTCCTCTGGACCTGGTACTCGCTGCGCGACCTCGGCGACGCGGCGGGCCAGGGCGACGGTCCGGGCGAGGTCAAGGCCATCAACCGGGCCGACCTGCTCACCCGGTACCTGAACGACTACCGCTTCTTCCTCCAGAAGATCGGCACCTCGCACGACATGATCGACCTCGAACCCGACTTCTGGGGCTACGTCCGGTCGCTCGGCGACCCGCACCAGGTCGCCGCGCAGGTCACGGCCGCGGACCCGACGGACTGCGGATCGCAGGAGAACAGCGCCGCCGGACTCGCCCAGTGCCTGATCTCGATGGCGCACAAGTACGCTCCGAACACCGCCGTCGGCATGCACCTGTCCTGCTTCGACTGGGAGCAGAACACCGCGCAGTGCGTCAAGGACTACGCCCACCTCGGCGCACAGAACGCCGACTTCCTGGCCACCGACGTGTCGGACCGCGACGCGGGCTGGTACGCGCAGCCCGCCCACGGCGGCCTCGACAAGTTCTGGACCGACCAGAAGGCCGCCGCCCAGCTGTCGTTCTACAAGACGATGGCCGAGTCCGTGGGCAAGCCGGTGGTCCTGTGGCAGATCCCCGTGGGCAACATGGCGCAGAACAACACGCTCAACCACTACAAGGACGACAAGGTGGACTGGTTCTTCGCGCACATGGACCAGGTGGCGAACGCGCACATCGCCGGCCTGCTGTTCGGCTCGGGGCAGCAGGAACAGACCACGCCCGAGACCGACGGCGGAAACCTGATCAACAAGACGATCGCGTACCGCAACTCGGGCGGTTCAGCGCTCAAGTAGGCGAGAGGACGACCGTGGCCCCGCCCCCGGCGGGGCCACCCGTCGTTGCCGTCGCCCGTCGTTCGCGATTCGCCACCGGCGGCTGTGACACTGGAGGGGCTCGAAAACCTAGGTGCGCTCCGCCGTGCCTCCTTGCGAACCTAGAGGGATGCCCGCAGTGAGTTCTCCCGCAGTCCAGTCCGCCCCCGCGCCCGCGCCCGCCGAGGGGCCCGGCATCGGTGAGCTGGCCGCCCGTCTGCCCGAGCTGACCCTGCGCGACCAGGTGCGGATCGGGCGCCGGCTGGAGGGTGCCCGCCGGGTGCGCAAGCCCGAGGCCCGGCAGAAGATCGCCACCGAGATCGCCAAGGACATCGACCGCGCCGAGCTGCTGGTCGAGCAGCGCCGCAGCGCCGTCCCGCCGATCACGTATCCCGCCGAGCTGCCGGTCAGCCAGAAGAAGGACGAGATCCTGGCGGCGATCCGGGACCACCAGGTGGTGATCGTCGCGGGCGAGACCGGCTCCGGCAAGACCACCCAGATCCCGAAGATCTGTCTGGAGCTCGGCCGCGGCGTGCGCGGGCTGGTCGGCCACACCCAGCCGCGCCGGATCGCCGCCCGTACTGTGGCCGAGCGGGTCGCGGAGGAGCTGGACAGCCCGCTGGGCGAGGCGGTCGGCTGGAAGGTCCGGTTCACCGACCAGGTCGGCCAGGACACCCTGGTCAAGCTGATGACGGATGGCATCCTGCTCGCCGAGATCCAGACCGACCGCGATCTGCACCAGTACGACACGCTGATCATCGACGAGGCGCACGAGCGCAGCCTCAACATCGACTTCATCCTCGGCTACGTCAAGCAGCTGCTCCCCCGCCGCCCCGACCTCAAGGTCGTGATCACCTCCGCGACCATCGACCCGGAGCGCTTCGCCCGGCACTTCGGCGACGCCCCGATCGTCGAGGTCTCCGGCCGCACCTACCCGGTGGAAGTCAGGTACCGCCCGATCGTCGACGACGCCGAGGACGACGGGGACGAGGTCGACCGCGACCGGGACCAGGTCCAGGCGATCTGCGACGCCGCCCAGGAGCTGCAGGCCGAGGGCCCGGGCGACATCCTGGTCTTCCTCTCCGGCGAGCGCGAGATCCGCGACACCGCCGACGCCCTGAACCGGCTGAAGCTGCGCAACACCGAGGTCCTGCCGCTGTACGCCCGGCTCAGCTCGGCCGAGCAGCACCGGGTGTTCCAGCGCTCCAACAGCCGCCGGATCGTGCTGGCCACCAACGTGGCCGAGACCTCGCTCACCGTCCCCGGCATCAAGTACGTGATCGACCCGGGCACCGCCCGGATCTCCCGCTACAGCCACCGCACCAAGGTGCAGCGGCTGCCGATCGAGGCGATCAGCCAGGCCAGCGCCAACCAGCGCAAGGGCCGCTGCGGCCGTACCTCGGACGGCATCTGCATCCGGCTGTACTCGGAGGAGGACTTCCTCGCCCGCCCCGAGTTCACCGACGCCGAGATCCTGCGCACCAACCTGGCCTCGGTGATCCTGCAGATGACCGCGGCCGGCCTCGGCGACATCGCCGCCTTCCCGTTCCTGGACCCGCCGGACTCGCGCAACATCAAGGACGGCATCCACCTGCTGCACGAGCTGGGCGCGCTCGACCCGGACGAGAAGGACCCGCGCAAGCGCCTCACCCAGCTCGGCCGCAAGCTCGCCCAGCTCCCGGTGGACCCGCGGATGGCCCGGATGGTGCTGGAGGCGGACCGCAACGGCTGCGTCCGCGACGTCATGGTGATCGCCGCCGCGCTCTCCATCCAGGACCCGCGCGAGCGCCCCGCCGAGAAGCGCCAGGCCGCCGACGACCGGCACCGCCGGTTCACCTCGGAGACCTCGGACTTCCTCTCCTACCTGGCGATGTGGCGCTACGTCCGCGAGCAGCAGCGGGAGCTCTCCTCCTCGGCCTTCCGCCGGATGTGCAAGACGGAGTTCCTCAACTACCTGCGGATACGGGAGTGGCAGGACATCTACACCCAACTGCGCACCGTCGCCAAGCAGTTGGGCGTCACCATCGAGGAACCACACCCCGACGCCGAGCCGGACGCCGACCGGATCCACCAGTCCCTGCTGGCCGGACTGCTCTCCCACATCGGCCTGTTCGACGTGGAGAAGCGCGAGTACGGCGGTGCGCGCGGCGCCCGCTTCGCGGTCTTCCCGGGCTCCGGCCTGTTCAAGAAGCCGCCGCGCTGGGTGATGTCGGCCGAGCTGGTGGAGACCTCCCGGCTCTGGGCCCGGATCAACGCCAAGATCGAGCCGGAGTGGGTCGAGCCGCTGGCCGGCCACCTGATCAAGCGCAGCTACAGCGAGCCGCACTGGGAGAAGAAGGCCGGCGCGGTGCTGGCGTACGAGAAGGTCACCCTCTACGGGATGCCGGTCGTCGCCCAGCGCAAGGTCAACTACGGGAAGATCGACCCGGAGCTCTGCCGCGAGCTGTTCATCCGCAACGCGCTGGTCGAGGGCGACTGGGAGACCCACCACCGGTTCTTCGCCGAGAACCGCAAGCTGCTCGGCGAGGTCGAGGAGCTGGAGAACCGGGCCCGCCGCCGGGACATCCTGGTGGACGACCAGACCCTGTTCGAGTTCTACGACTCCCGGCTGCCCGAGGACGTCGTCTCCACCCGGCACTTCGACTCCTGGTGGAAGAAGGCCCGGCACGAGCAGCCGGACCTGCTGAACTTCGAGAAGTCGATGCTGATCAACGACGCCGCCGACGGCGTCACCGAGGCCGACTACCCGGACCACTGGCAGCAGGGCAAGCTGCGCTTCAAGCTGACCTACCAGTTCGAACCCGGCAGCGATGCGGACGGCGTGACCGTGCACATCCCGCTGCCGGTGCTCAACCAGGTCACCGCGGAGGGCTTCGACTGGCAGATCCCCGGTCTGCGGGAGGAGCTGGTCACCGCGTACATCAAGTCGCTGCCGAAGGCGATCCGGCGCAACTTCGTGCCGGCGCCGGACTTCGCCAAGGCGGCGCTGCGCTCGCTGAAGGACCGCCAGGAGCCATTGCTGCCCTCGCTGGAGCGCGCCCTGAAGCGCCTGACGGCCGTCACCGTGCCGCCGGAGGCCTGGGACGACGAGCGGGTGCCGGACCACCTCAGGGTGACCTTCCGGGTGGTGGACGGGCGCCGCAAGCTCGCCGAGTCCAAGGACCTGGAGGAGCTGCGGCTGAAGCTCAAGCCGAAGCTCAAGGAGACGCTGTCCTCGGCCGCCTCCGGCCAGGGGATCGAGCAGAGCGGGCTGACCGCCTGGCCGGCCTCCCTGCCGGTCCTGCAGCGCACCTTCGAGCAGCGTTCGCGCGGCCACGCGCTGCGCGCCTACCCGGCCCTGGTGGACGAGGGCGCCACGGTCGGCGTGAAGCTGTTCGACACCCCGGAGGCCCAGGCGCAGGCGATGTGGGAGGGCACCCGGCGGTTGCTGATGCTGACCACCACCTCACCGGCCAAGTCGATCCAGGGCCGGCTGGGCAACCAGGCGAAGCTGGCGCTCTCGCACAGCCCGCACGGCTCGATCAACGCCCTGTTCGACGACGTGGTGGCCGCGGCGACGGACCGCCTGATGGCCCTGGCCGGCGGCCCGGCCTGGGACGAGGCGGCCTTCGTCAAGCTGCACGACAAGGTCCGCGCGGACCTGTACGACCTGTCCGCGGACGCCACGCTGAAGACGGCCACCGCACTGATCGCCTTCCACAAGGCCTCGACCCGGCTGAAGTCGGTGAGCAGCCCGGTGCTGCTGAACGCGGTGAACGACGTCCGGCTGCACCTGGCCTCGCTGGTGCACTCGGGCTTCGTGACGGCCACCGGCTGGCAGCGTCTGCCGGACCTCAAGCGCTACCTGCTGGCGGTGGACCGCCGCCTGGAGGCGCTGCCCAACCACCCGCAGCGGGACGCCCAGCAGCTGCTGAAGGTGCAGCAGGTGCAGCAGGCGTACGGGGAGCTGCTGGCGGCGGTGCCGGCCGGGCGGCAGCCCTCGGAGGAGGTGCGGGCGATCCGCTGGATGATCGAGGAGCTGCGGGTCAGCTTCTTCGCCCAGTCGCTGGGCACGCCCAGCCCGGTGTCGGAGAAGCGGATCATGAAGGCGATGGAGGCGGCGCGGGCGACGCTCTGACCCGGGCGCCGCTCTGAGCTGCGGGTGGGCCTTCGGGAGCCGGTCGGGAGCCGGTTCGACCTGGAGGCCCACCATGGGCTACAGTCTGTCTTGTTCGCAGCGCGGCAAGCGAGTGAACGAGATCAGAAAACTCTGGTCCCGTGGAGCAGTTGGTTAGCTCGCCACCCTGTCAAGGTGGAGGTCGCGGGTTCAAGTCCCGTCGGGATCGCCGCAGTGCGAGAGGCCCGGAACCGTCAGGTTCCGGGCCTCTCGCGTTTTCGCCGTCCGGCCTTTACCCCGGACTAGGTCTAGACCACAAGTGACAGAGCGCGTGACGGTCGTCACTCATGTTTCCCCGAACCCCGGCGCGCCCCGCCCTGCCCAAGAGGCCACTAATTTAATATGTAAAATTGCACTGCTATTCACTGTAAATCCCCCCCGCCTCATGAGCATCAAATCGTTATCCGGAGTTCAACATTCCGACAGATCCGGGGGAGCCCGGAAGCACGACAAAGGGGCCGCTTACCGGACCCGGCGGAGTCCGGTAAGCGGCCCCTTTAAAGAGCCTTTGGCCTATCAGGCCTCAGTGCGCTGGGCGGGAATCCCGGCCAGCAGGGCGCGCACCTCCGCCTCACGGTAACGGCGGTGACCACCGAGCGTGCGGATCGACGTCAGCTTGCCCGCCTTGGCCCAGCGGGTGACCGTCTTCGGGTCCACGCGGAACATGGTGGCAACCTCTGCCGGCGTCAGCAGCGGCTCAGCATCAGGGGTACGAGCGGTCATGAGCGGCCTCCTCGGGAGAACCGAACCAGGGCGGTTCTATCCTTCAAATTCTGCACCTTGGCCCGCGATGCCCGAAATGGCATAGACGGGCCGAGTCGGTTATAGGACGAACGGCTTGTCCTGGTGTCTACAACTACACCATCCGTCCAGCCCTATCGACCAAACCGCCAAAATTGACCCCTCACGGGTTCAAGGCCGACGGATGGCGATGGACCACCCCATAACGGACAGTCACGCGACGATGACATCCGGTTACGAGGGGACCAGACCCTCCGTTTCCCCGCAAAGCACGCATCGACTCCAGAACCACCCAAAAGTGGGCACGCTCACGTGAAGTTGGGCTGGTTGTCCCATTTTTGCACATAGGGGTAAGTTCGCGTCAACGGTGAGTAGTGTCACGTTCGACAGCTATTGACCCGAACCGGGACCTTGGTCATCGCCGTTGCGGTCCCTAGGACTCTTACAGTCATACACGGGCGGTCGGACGTCAGTTCGCGTTCCGCAGCGCCAGCACCCGGCGCCAGCGCACCGTCAGCTCCCCGTACACCCGCAGCGCCTCCGCGGTGTCCCCCGCCCGCAGCGCCCGCAGCCCCTCCTCCAGCTCCCGCGCCGAACGGTCCGCCAGCAGCCGCTCCGGCCCCAGCAGATGCACCAGCCCCCCGTAGTCCAGCTCCACCAGCGACCGCGGGTGGAACTCCTCCAGCCACCGCCCGACCTGCTCCGCCCCCGCACCAACTCCCCCGCCGGCACCGCCTCGCGCAGCGCCCGGTAGGCCCGCGCCACCCGCCGGCGCGCCTGCGCCATCGGCACCAGGTAGAACAGCGCCGCCGGCCGGCCGCCCCGCTCCGCCTCCCCCTCCGCCGGCTCCCCGCCCGGCACGAAGCAGCGGTCCTCGTCCCCGAACGGCAGGAACCAGCGCACCGGCACCTCCCACCGGCTGGTGAGGATCCACGGCCGGGCGTCCGGGTGCTCGGCCCGCCAGCGCTCCCGGTCCGCCTCGGCGGCCTCCCGGGCCGTCGGCGGCAGCGCGGTGTCCAGCAGCGCCACCGGCGCCCCGGCCCGCAGCTCCTCCAGCGCCTGCCAGCTGCGCAGCCTCGTCGCCCACGGGCAGACGTACAGTACGCCGTCCACCAGCCGCAGGTACGCCCGCCCGCTCTCCCGCTCCGGCAGCGCCCGGGGCGTCCGCGAGGCAAGCCCTGCCAGCGCCTCCCGCTGCTCCTCCAGCACCGCCGCGGCGACCGGCTGCGCCGCCTCCCCGGCGTCCGGCCCGTGCTCCGCCGCGTAGCCCTGCCAGTGCGCCCGCTCCGGCTCCGGATAGGCCCCCAGCGGCTCGTACACCCGCAGGTGGGCGGCGTAGGGCGGGTGTACGGAAGTGCGTACGACGGTCACGTCCTGCATGGTCGCACGCGCCGTCCGGCCCCGGGAGGGCGCGCCCGCGAACCGTTCGCGCCCGCACCGCGCACCACCTCCCGTCTCACCCTTCGGACAACCGGCACAAGCTCGGACAAGAGGGCGGATCGGCGGCCCGCGCGCGACTACTCTCTGCCTTAGGCGCCCGCACCACAGCAGCGGGCCTTCCCTACTGGAGTCACCACAGTGACCGACGTACAGACCCCCGCCACGCACCCCGCACCCGGCGTGCTCAGCAGGATCTTCCGTACCGAGCAGGACGGCGCCCCCGGCGACGGCCACGAGCAGGTCGTCCTCTGCCACGACCGCAGCTCCGGCCTGAAGGCCATCATCGCCATCCACTCGACCGCCCTGGGCCCGGCCCTCGGCGGCACCCGCTTCTTCCCGTACGCCTCCGAGGAGGCGGCGCTGGAGGACGCGCTGAACCTGTCCCGCGGGATGTCCTACAAGAACGCGCTGGCCGGGCTGGACCTCGGTGGCGGCAAGGCCGTCATCATCGGCGACCCGAACAAGGACAAGAACGAGGCGATGCTCCGGGCTTACGGCCGCTTCGTGGAGTCCCTCCGCGGCCGCTACATCACCGCGTGCGACGTGGGCACCTACGTCCAGGACATGGACGTCGTCGCCCGCGAGACCTCGTTCGTGACCGGCCGCTCGCCCGAGCACGGCGGCGCCGGTGACTCGTCCATCCTGACCGCCTTCGGCGTCTTCCAGGGCATGCGCGCCAGCGCCCAGGCCCGCTGGGGCCAGCCGACCCTGCGCGGCAAGCGGGTCGGTGTCGCGGGCGTCGGCAAGGTCGGCCACTACCTGGTCGGCCACCTGGTCGCGGACGGCGCCGAGGTCGTCGTCACCGACCCGTTCGAGGCCGCCGTCAACCGCGTGCGCGCCGCCCACCCCGAGGTGGAGGTCGTCGCCGACACCGCCGCCCTGCTCCAGGCCAAGCTGGACGTCTACGCCCCCTGCGCCCTCGGCGGCGCGCTGACCGATGACGTGGTCGCCGCGCTGGGCGAGTTCGGCACCTCGATCGTCTGCGGCGCGGCCAACAACCAGCTGGCGCACGCGGGCGTCGAGAAGGACCTCGCCGACCGCGGCATCCTCTACGCGCCCGACTACCTGGTGAACTCCGGCGGCGTCATCCAGGTCGCCGACGAGATCGAGGGCTTCAACTTCGAGCGGGCCAAGAACAAGGCCACGAAGATCTTCGACACCACCCTGGAGATCTTCACCCGCGCCGCCGCCGACGGCATCCCGCCGGCGGTCGCCGCCGACCGCCTGGCCGAGAAGCGGATGCGGGAGATCAGCGCGCTGCGCACGGTGCTGCTGCCGGGCGCCCGCCGCGCCTGATCCGGCACCCTCCGGACCCGGTACGCGCGGGGGGCCGTCCCAGTGGCCCCCCGCGCATCACGATGTGGAACCGGATTCTCACTTCTGCGCCCGATCGGGTGATCCAACGCCCCCCTAGGGGGGATAATCAGTCCTGGAACGACGGACCGAAGACACCTCTGGACAGCGCGCAAAACGCCGCAAAACCTCCCCTGACCTGGGAAGACCTGGTCTCGGGTGCGGTCGGTGCGCGCCACGTCACACCGACGACGTACCGTCCAGCGGCGGAAACAGGTACCGTTAATGCTCCAAGGGACGGTCCTCCCATTCGGGCAGGCCGGTCCTGATCATGAACACGTGTCAGACTCGGGGCCGTGAGCCCCATCGTTGAGGGGGTCGACCCATGGGGCGCGGCCGGGCCAAGGCCAAGCAGACGAAGGTCGCCCGCGAGCTGAAGTACAACAGCGGCGGGTTCGACGCTAACCGTCTGTCCAACGAGCTGGGCGTATCGCCGTCCACCGCTTCGATCGACCCCGAGCCGATCGAGGAGGAAGAGGACGACGACCCGTACGCGGAGTACGCCGCCCGCTACGCCGACCTCGACGACGAGGACGACACCGAGCCGGGCGCCGGGGCTTCGCAGGCCTCCCGCCGCTCGTAACCAGCAGCTTCGCCGGACCGGTCCGGGCGCCCAGGCGCCGGGCCGGTCTTCGGCGTTCCCTGTGTTCGCCCGCTCGCCTCCGGGGCGGGCAGGCGGGTGACCGTATGCGAGAGGGCCCCTCCGGTGCGTCGGAGGGGCCCTCTCGTCGTTCGCGGCCGGGGATGGCCGGGGTCAGGCCCGGAAGCCCTCGTAGGAGTTGTAGAGGGCCGCTCCGCCCTCGTGCTCGTCGGTGCGCTCGACGATGTCACCGAGCAGCCAGGACTCGACGCCGCGGTCCTCCAGGATCGACAGCACGACGTCCACCGAGTGCGGCGGGACGACCGCGACCATGCCGACGCCCATGTTGAGCGTCTTCTCGATCTCCAGGGTGGCCACCTTGCCGACCTCGGCGACGGTCCGGAAGACCGGCAGCGGGGTCCAGGTGCCGCGGTCCAGGCGGGCGTGCAGGCCGTCCGGGATGACCCGGGCCAGGTTGGCCGCCAGGCCGCCGCCGGTGACGTGTGAGAAGGCGTGGACCTCGGTGGCGCGGGCGAGCGCCAGGCAGTCCAGCGAGTAGATCCGGGTCGGCTCCAGCAGCTCCTCGCCGAGGGTGCGGCCGAACTCCTCGACCTTGCGGTCCAGCTTCCAGCCGGCCTCGTTCAGCAGCACGTGGCGGACCAGCGAGTAGCCGTTGGAGTGCAGGCCGGAGGCGGCCATCGCGATCACCACGTCGCCGGCCCGGACCCGGTCCGCGCCGAGCAGCGCGTCGGCCTCCACGACACCGGTGCCGGCGCCCGCCACGTCGTACTCGTCCGGGCCCAGCAGGCCCGGGTGCTCGGCGGTCTCACCGCCGACCAGGGCGCAGCCGGCCAGCGCGCAGCCCTCGGCGATGCCCTTGACGATCGCGGCGACCCGCTCCGGGACGACCTTGCCGACGCAGATGTAGTCGGTCATGAACAGCGGCTCGGCCCCGCACACCACCAGGTCGTCCACGACCATGCCGACCAGGTCGTGGCCGATGGTGTCGTGCTTGTCCATGGCGGCGGCGATGGCCACCTTGGTCCCCACGCCGTCGGTGGCCGAGGCCAGCAGCGGCCGCTCGTAGTTCTTGAAGGCGGACGCGTCGAAGAGCCCGGCGAAGCCGCCGAGACCGCCGACCACCTCGGGGCGGTTGGCCTTCTTCACCCACTGCTTCATGAGCTCGACGGCGCGGTCGCCCGCCTCGATGTCGACACCGGCGGCGGCGTAGGTGGCGCCGTTCTGGTTGGAGCTGGTCACTGCGGCCCTCTCGGGTCAGGTGGGGGTGGTTCGGAAACAGCGGTGGGGCCCCGGTTCGCGGGACCCCACCACGGGTCGTTACGGGCGACGCAGCGCGTCGGCCGCGCCGGCCCCGCCGAGCAGCGACTGGACGCCGTCCAGGTCGCTGCCGCTGGTCGGCTTGCCGCGGACGGCCGGCTGCTGCTGGCCGCCCTTGATCTCGGCCTCCAGCAGGAGCTTGCCGAGCAGTGCCGGGTCCGGCAGCTCCATCGGGTACTCGCCGTCGAAGCAGGCCCGGCAGAGCCGGTCCTTGGGCTGCTTGGTGGCCTCGATCATGCCGTCGATCGAGATGTAGGCGAGCGAGTCGGCGCCGAGGGTGCGGCCGATCTCCTCGATGGTCATGCCGTTGGCGATCAGCTCCGCGCGGGTGGCGAAGTCGATGCCGAAGAAGCAGGGCCACTTCACCGGCGGCGAGGAGATCCGGATGTGCACCTCGGCGGCGCCCGCCTCGCGCAGCATCTTCACCAGCGCGCGCTGGGTGTTGCCGCGGACGATCGAGTCGTCCACGACCACCAGGCGCTTGCCGGCGATGACCTCGCGCAGCGGGTTGAGCTTGAGCCGGATGCCGAGCTGGCGGATGGTCTGGCTGGGCTGGATGAAGGTGCGGCCCACGTAGGCGTTCTTCACCAGGCCGGAGCCGTACGGGATGCCGCTGGCCTCGGCGTAGCCGATCGCGGCGGGGGTGCCGGACTCGGGCGTCGCTATCACCAGGTCGGCCTCGACCGGGGCCTCCTTCGCCAGGCGGCGGCCCATCTCCACGCGGGAGAGGTGCACGTTGCGGCCGGCGATGGAGGTGTCGGGGCGGGCCAGGTAGACGTACTCGAACACGCAGCCCTTGGGCTTCGCCTCGGCGAAGCGGGAGGTGCGCATGCCGTTCTCGTCGATGGCGATGAGCTCGCCGGGCTCGACCTCGCGGATGAAGGAGGCGCCGCAGATGTCCAGCGCCGCCGTCTCGGAGGCGACCACCCAGCCGCGCTCCAGCCGGCCGAGCACCAGCGGGCGGATGCCCTGCGGGTCGCGGGCGGCGTAGAGGGTGTGCTCGTCCATGAAGACGAGCGAGAACGCGCCCTTGACCTTGGGCAGCACGACCTTGGCCGTCTCCTCGATGGAGAGGTCCGGGTGGCCGGCGAGCAGGGCCGTCACCAGGTCGGTGTCGTTGGTCGCGGCGGTCCGGCCCGAGCGGGAGACGTGCTCCTCTCCGGGCAGTTCGGCGACCATGGCCGCCAGTTCGGCGGTGTTCACCAGGTTTCCGTTGTGCCCGAGGGCCAGCGAACCGTGCACGGTCGCCCGGAAGGTCGGTTGGGCGTTCTCCCAGACCGAGGAACCGGTGGTCGAGTAGCGGGCGTGTCCGACGGCGATATGCCCGTGCAAGGATCCCAGCGAGGCCTCGTCGAAGACCTGGGAGACGAGTCCCATGTCCTTGAAGACGAGAATCTGGGAGCCATTGCTCACTGCGATGCCCGCGGATTCCTGACCGCGGTGCTGCAGGGCGTAAAGGCCGAAGAACGTGAGCTTGGCGACCTCCTCGCCGGGAGCCCAGACACCGAAGACGCCGCAAGCGTCCTGGGGGCCTTTCTCGCCGGGAAGAAGATCGTGGTTGAGTCTTCCGTCACCACGTGGCACGCCTTCGAGTCTAGGGCAGTTGGCACAGGCTTCCGGAACCCGGGATGCCGGGATTGTTGGACGATCCGCGAGTAACGCGCGTAGACAAAACCCCTTACGGGGTGGGGATTTCGGGCCGTCGCAATTCCGGCGGGCGGCGGTTGGCCTTGTGGTTCGCGCCTGTTGGGGAGTTCCGTGTGCGGAGCGGCGGAGGGCGGGGCGGAGCCGAACGTGAGCCTGCTCACCCGGCGTTCACTCCGGCTTCACGCGGCCGGAAGCAGCAGTCCCCAGGCGCCCGGGTGCACCGTCCAGGTCCGGGCGCGGACCGGGCCGACGGGGTGGCCGTCCGCCTCGTAGCCGAAGCCGCGGCCGACCACCGAGACGCTCGCCGCCCGGGCGCGCACCAGGGCGCCGGAGGCGCGGACGACGACGTCCATCTCGCCCGTCCCGTCCGAGACCCCGGACGGGAGCGTGACCTGGACCAGCCGGACCGGCCGGTGGACGTCCGCGAGCAGCCGGCCGTCGGCCTCGACCCGGACCCGGGAGCTGTGGTCGACCGCCTCCGGAGTGAGTGCGTTCGCCTGCTCGGCCGCAGCCAGTTTCGCCCATAGCGAACGCCAGCCGCTCGAACGGCCCAGGCGGTGCGAGCCGCCACCGGTGATCCGCACCCCGCCCAGCGCCACCCCGCCACCGTCGTCCACCAGCAGGTCCAGCCGGCGCGGCGCGCCCGACAGCACCGCCCGGGCGGCCTGGACCGGCTCCCCCGGGACGCCGAGCGCGCGGGCCGTCGCCAGCTCCGCCGCCCGACCGACCGGAACCATCCCCACCGGTTCCGTGCCCAGCTCACGCTGCCGGTGCAGCGCCTGCAGCACCCGCTGCAGGGCGAGGTCGGAACCGATCACCACCGGTCGCCGCCGGCCCCGGTGCGAAAGCACCCGGTCGAGCTCGGAAGGGCTCTCCGGGTAGGCCACCTTGACGTCCGCGCCCCCGCACAGCACGTCCTTCGCGATCCGCACCGACTCGCCGTCGGTCTGCCGGGCCACCGGGTCGAGGAGCAGCAGGAGCGGCTCGGGGCCGCCGGTTCCAGGCGTGGACAGGGACGACACGACCGGTCCTTCCTCAGGTAATCTCTCGGTGCAAGAGCCCCTTGCGCCATTGCGCCAGGGGCTTCGTCTATCTCGGGGCAGACTGCGGCCTACGCAGGATGCCCCAACCGGAAGGGGTGTACGCCTGTGCCGGCACTCGTGCTCGTTGGCGCTCAGTGGGGGGACGAGGGCAAGGGGAAGGCCACCGACCTCCTCGGCGGCTCCGTCGACTACGTCGTCCGCTACCAGGGCGGCAACAACGCCGGTCACACGGTGGTCATCGGCGACCAGAAGTACGCCCTGCACCTGCTCCCTTCCGGAATCCTCAGCCCGAACGTCACGCCGGTCATCGGCAACGGCGTCGTGATCGACCCGGCCGTGCTGCTCTCCGAGCTGGCCGGTCTCAACGACCGCGGCATCGACACCTCCAAGCTGCTGATCTCGGGCAACGCCCACCTGATCACGCCGTACCACCGCACCCTCGACAAGGTCACCGAGCGCTTCCTCGGCAAGCGCCGGATCGGCACCACCGGCCGCGGCATCGGCCCGACCTACGCGGACAAGATCAACCGCGTCGGCATCCGGGTCCAGGACCTGTTCGACGAGTCGATCCTGCGCCAGAAGATCGAGGCGGCGCTGCACGACAAGAACCAGGTCCTGGTCAAGCTCTACAACCGCCGCACCATCCCGGCCGACCTGGTGGTCGAGGAGTACCTGGGCTACGCGGAGAAGATCAAGCCCTTCCTCTCCGACACCACCCTCGTCCTGGACGAGGCGCTGAAGGCCAACAAGGTCGTCCTGCTGGAGGGCGGCCAGGGCACCCTGCTCGACGTCGACCACGGCACGTACCCCTTCGTGACCTCGTCGAACCCGACCGCGGGCGGCGCCTGCACCGGCGCCGGCATCGGCCCCACCAAGATCGACCGGGTCATCGGCATCCTCAAGGCCTACACCACCCGCGTCGGCTCCGGCCCGTTCCCGACCGAGCTGCTCGACGAGGACGGCGAGGCGCTGCGCCGGATCGGCGGCGAGCGCGGTGTCACCACCGGCCGTGACCGCCGCTGCGGCTGGTTCGACGCCGTGATCGCGCGCTACGCGACCCGGGTCAACGGCCTCACCGACTTCTTCCTCACCAAGCTCGACGTGCTGACCGGCTGGGAGCAGATCCCGGTCTGCGTCGCGTACGAGATCGACGGCCGGCGGGTCGAGGAACTCCCCTACAACCAGTCGGACTTCCACCACGCCAAGCCGATCTACGAGACGCTGCCGGGCTGGACCGAGGACATCAGCAAGGCCAAGACCTTCGCCGAGCTGCCCAAGAACGCCCAGGCGTACGTGAAGGCGCTGGAGGAGATGTCGGGCGCGCCGATCTCCGCCATCGGCGTCGGCCCGGGCCGGGACGAGACGATCCAGATCAACTCGTTCATCTGAGCCTGATCGCTGGTCGCCGATCGCCGATCGCTGATCACTGATCGCTTCGAGGGCCCCGCGGGATTCGTCCCGCGGGGCCCTTCGCTTCGCCGGCCTCCGAATTTTGCACTAGTGCAGATATCTCTTGCATCTAGTGCAACTCGCCAGTACGTTCGGACCATGACCGCGAAGCTGCCCTCGCCCCTCACCCTCACCGGCCGCCACATCCGCCTGGAGCCCCTGGAGCGGCGCCACCTGCCCGACCTCTGGGCCACCGTGGGCCCCGACCCCGAGGTCTGGCGCTGGATCCCCTTCCTCCCGCCCACCTCGGAGGAGGAGCTGGGCGCCATCCTCGACGTCCGCCTCGCGGAGGTCGCCAGCGGGACGGCGGTGAAGTTCGCCGTCATCGACCTGGCGAGCGGGCGGGCCGTCGGCATCACCGGCTACTACGACTTCAGCGCCGAGGACGAGCTGGTGGAGATCGGCGGCACCTGGTACGCCCGCTCGGTCTGGCGCACCGCCGTCAACACCGAGGCCAAGCTGCTGCTGCTCACCCACGCCTTCGAGGACCTGGGCATGGGCCGGGTGTTCTGGAAGACGGACGCGCTCAACGACCGCTCCCGCAATGCGATCCTGCGGCTCGGCGCCCGGTTCGAGGGCATCCACCGCCGCGACCGGCACCGCGCCAACGGCACCTGGCGGGACAGCGCCTACTTCTCGATGCTCGCCGACGAGTGGCCGGCCGCCAAGTCCCGTCTGGCGGAACGGCTTTCGCGGGGCTGAGGAGCGCTCGGGCCGCGGGGTCGGCGGGCGGGCGGGCCAATGGGCGGGCGGGGAACGCTATTC